>JAKATI010000015.1 GCA_021828045.1 Pseudomonadota bacterium
CGCTCCGCACTTCCGGTTGCTCGAAGGCTACCCCCTCGATCTACCCTTCGTCATCCGCGAGACCGCCCGCAAGTTCCAGCACAGCCTCGCCCAGGTGACGCTCTGGGAACGCTCGGACCGGGACAGTGGCGGTTTGTCATGACCTCCTTAACACACGAACCAACCCCAGACGAAAGATCGTGTACCTGCTCGGCAGGGGAGCTTGCGAGGCGCTGTCACGACCATACAGGCCGGAGGTACCGTCCCAACCCCCCTCCAAAGGGGCTTCTGGAAGGCTTTTGCGATTGGCCCGGGAGACGTGCAACAAGCATCTTATAGAGCAGTTCCTCTTCCGTTATTTTTACGGATACTCCTGTCTACCATCAAGAGCATCGGCACAATCAAGAAAAGCTATGCTTGCCGGAACCGATGTAGAAGTGCGCCACCCGCATGATCGATGAATGCGAGGTACCGATGCACGTGTTCGCGGCGGGCCGCCCGGGATGCGCCGACAGGCACGCCCGTGAGGCGACTGGGCAGCGGGGTAGAAAGCGTGAAGGGCAACACGGTTCCGCAGCGTACCATCGCTGGCTCGAAACAGTGCACCCGCAAAGACAGTATCGGCTCACCTCTCTGGCAAGAGGTCGATTTGGCGGATACATATTTCAGTGGGGTTCAGCGAGTGCCTCCAGGGTCTCGAAGTAGCGTCTGTGAGTCTTGCGTAAGGCTCCTTCGGAGGCAGCCTCCAGGAGCACGACCTCGTGCTCCACTCCATCAGTCCGCAGCTTTAACTCGAGACATAGGTGCGCTTCCTGGGCGGCGTGCCGGTCGGCACACGAGTACGGTGAGAGCGACACCAGCTGGCCAGCCTTGCGGTCATACTCAACCAGAAACAACATGTCAGGATCCTGTGTGGTTCGATAATTTTACCATTAACTCAATCAGGCGCTCTGCTAGCACCCGGCCCGCCTCGCTCTTGGCCGCACTTGTGCGCTGATTCGACCTGTCAAAGTCCCGAGGGAGAGTGGGCAGATTTCTTGCGTCAGGATTGATCTCACACAATTGAGTCTCGAGCCGCTCCCATTCAGTGATGCCCTTGCTGACCTCCATTAGGGCAATGCGCAACCATTCGGGGCCTCTGCCGTATTTAACCGCCGGATCGATCACATCAGCGAGCTTTTCAGATAGCTCTGCCCACATGTGTTGCAAAACGGATCGAATCTGTATTTCGACGTTTTTTTGGGAATGGCTCACCACGATATGCACCGCCCTATAGCCGTGGCTGGGGCTGTATCGCCTATCGAAAACCTTCACTTTCCCCAAATGCGAGACGAGTCCTTGGACGACGCTGTCCTGTGTGACGACATCCGGGAGCACGATTCGGCATCCCGCGATGTCCTGCATCTGACTCAAGCGGGTGCTTTCCCGCCTCAGCTTACCCACTATCGAAGCCGTTGATTTCGTAGGTCGGCCAGTCGGATCGAGTTTAAGCTGATTTCGGATGGCCGATATGACGTATTCGTAGGATTCGGCAAAAGACCTACGGTATCGATCGAGCAGGCGGAGATCATCAGCGGAAGGCTGTCCGGCACGTAAGCGGTCTCCCAAGTGGTCTACCTGGTAATTGCTCAATTTGATATCGCTTTGTTCGGTCACGATGACAGGCCTTGAGAGGGTCTCTGTAAACGAAGATATTCCACCCACGCCCGCATCATGTTCCCACCATCCGTCAGGCGCTCGGTGACGTCATACCCCGCGTGGATCTTGTTCTGCTCCACGTGCAAAAGCTGCCGCACGATGACGTCCGGCGGCATCACGATTTGAGCCTCGGATCTTCGCTTCAGACAACCTGGGAACCACTCCACAGGGTCAGTGTAACAGCCAGATATCTGTACTGCCTCTCCAGGAGAAACGCGGGACTACCCTTGAGGGGTCAGACGGGGTCACACTGTTTTTGAACGCACTTCGCCCTCGGACGGCTTTTGACCCAGGTAGCAGAACCACTCTAGATCTACGGGGACTTGTGCATCAATAGATCAATCAGCAGTGGATGGCTCTGGATGCCTTACGAGCGGGTTCAGGAGTTCCTGGAACTGTCCCATCTGTCTCGGCGTCAGTGTGGGGATGCACGGGAAAACACACGCGGGTCTTCTCCAGCGGCACCTGCGGATCCGCGGAACGGTAGAGCTCCTGCGCAGCCCGGTTGTCCTCTGTGGTCTCGAGAACGAGACGCACGGCACCGTTCTGTCACGCGAATCCGGCCGCCCGGGCCAGGAGCAGGGCACCGGCACCCCGGCGCCGGCAATCTTCCCGAGCGAGAGGGAGGAGAGGCTCGGATAAAGCTGTGCGAAACCCACGACCTGGGTAGCGTCGCGGGCGAGGAACAGGAAGGAATCCGCCCGGGTCATGCGCTCCGACAGAAACTGCCGGGCACGACCGGGATCCGGCGGGCAGCCATAACCGCCCCGATAGTCCTCGAACAGGGAAACGAGATCCTCGAGACGGCCACCCCGGCCGCCTGCACTGAGAGGGGGGCGGTTCCGTCCGGCGGGTTCATGGCGGACTGCTCTCACGGAAACCACAGGATCTTCCGGTTTCCTCGAGAACTTCTGCACAAGTTTCCGGACGGAATCCGGGGCTCTCCGCCCGGTTCCACCCCAGCCGGCCCTCCCGTGCGATGCAGGTCCGTGCCGCAGATGGAGCCAAACATTGCATCCGCGCAATTCCCGCTCCCGTCACCCCCCCACCACACCGGACCTACCCTTCCTCTTCCGGGATCCCGCCGCCTGCTTCCTCCAGGAACGCCCGGCCCCAGGACTGCCAGAGGCCGGCCACGGTCGCGGCGGAAAATCCCCGTCTCAGGAGGAAACGGGCCTGGATGCCCTGGCGGCCGGCATCTTCGGGCAGAGCCCCTCCGAAGCGCGCGGCGCGCGCCTCCTCGGCAGCCCGGACCCATTCTCCCTCCGTCCGGGCGAGATGCCGTGCGGCCAGTTCCCGGCCGATGCCGCGGGCCTCGAGTGCCCGCGCGATCCGGATCGGCCCCTCCCCGCGGATCCGGCGGATGCGGACGAACTCCTCCGTGAAGCGTTCATCGCTCTGGGCTCCCTCGTTACGGAGCTCCTCGAGAAGAGAGGCGATTTCGGGTTCCGGACAACCCGTGCGGGCAAGCCGCTCACGGAGTTCCAAACCCGAGTATTCGCGGCGGGCCAGCCAGGCAAGGGCCCGGTCACGGGATCGGGGTTCAGTCCGCTTCACCCGCGGGACGATCCGGGGCGCCCAGGCGACCGGTGGCCGGAGCCCGTTCACGGATTTCGCTCTCGAGCGCGGAACGGGTTTCGGGGTGGTCGGCCAGATACTGGCGGGCGTTGTCCCGCCCCTGTCCGATCCGCTCTCCCTTGAGACTGAACCAGGAGCCGGATTTCTCGATGAGCCCGGCACCCACGGCGAGATCGAGCACTTCCCCCTCGCGGGAGATGCCCCGGTCATAGAGGATCTCGAACTCCGCCTGGCGGAACGGCGGCGCCACCTTGTTCTTCACGACCTTGACACGGGTCTCGCTGCCGATCACCTCCTCGCCCCGCTTGACCGTGCCGATGCGGCGGATGTCGAGCCGGACGGACGCGTAGAACTTGAGGGCGTTGCCTCCCGTCGTGGTTTCCGGATTGCCGAACATGATGCCGATCTTCATGCGGATCTGGTTGATGAAGATGACGAGCGTGTTGGACCGCTTGATGTTCCCCGTGAGCTTGCGCAGCGCCTGGGACATGAGGCGGGCCTGGAGCCCCACGTGCGAATCCCCCATCTCGCCCTCGATCTCGGCCCGCGGGGTGAGGGCCGCCACCGAATCCACGACGACGACGTCGACCGCCCCCGAGCGGACCAGCATGTCGGCGATCTCGAGCGCCTGTTCTCCGGTGTCGGGCTGGGAAACGAGGAGTTCCTCGACCTTGACCCCGAGTTTCCGGGCATAGCCCGGATCGAGCGCGTGCTCGGCATCGACGAACGCGGCCACGCCGCCCAGCTTTTGGGCCTCGGCAATGACATGGAGGGTGAGGGTGGTCTTGCCCGAGGATTCCGGACCGTAAATCTCGACGACCCGCCCGCGCGGGAGGCCGCCGATGCCAAGGGCGAGATCGAGACCGACCGAGCCCGTCGGGATGACTTCCACGTCACGGGGCTCGACCTCATCGCCAAGCCGCATGACGGCCCCCTTGCCGAACTGTTTTTCGATCTGCCCGAGCGCCTGGGTCAGGGCCTTTTTGCGGTTGTCATCGGTCATGGGAAGTCTGGGGTCAGTTTCAACCTTCCGATTATTCCACACTCGAGGTGCGGCTCCAAACGGGAAAAGGGCCCGGAACGCCCGTTCGGGGCGCCCCGTGTCCCCGGGCGGCCGGATTCTCATGTCTTGTGTCAGGAACTCAAAGAATAGGAGTCCTCGATGTTCAAGGGAGAGACTGGAAATGGGATGTGCCATGGATGCCCACAAGACCTCTCTCCCATCAGGAGATGGGCCGGGACGGCGTAGTCATTCCCTGCGCTTGGAGGACACAAGCGGGTCATCATTCGCCTGGACAGCTGGATCTGGCTTCGCTTCGGATCGCGGGCCCGGACCATACACGACACGGCTTGGCTTCGTCTCCAGTGGTCCAGGCTGCCTTCTGCTTTCGATTGTTTCGTTTATTTCAATTACTTGATAATATAGTGCGCAAGGTCAGCCAACGAGGTAGACAAACATGAGTAAGCCCGCAGTAAGACCACCACCGACCACGACGCCTCCTCGGGTCGATCTGGTGGTTCCGAACACCAGTGATATCGAGCAGGCTAGGGAGAGTAGCCGTCTGCTTGCGGCAATCGTCGGCAAGGGAGAGACGGCACGTCTCGTCCTGCATGACGACCACGAGAAACCAGTGTCGATCCCCGTGTCGGCGCTGCGGATGTTCGCCGAGATCCTCGCGCAGATGGCTCAGGGAAATGCAGTCAGCATGGTTCCTTACCACGCCGAGCTCACGACGCAGGAGGCTGCTGACTTTCTCAATGTGTCCCGGCCCTTCCTGGTGAAACTCCTGGAAACAGGGCAGATCCCCTTCCACAAGGTTGGGACCCACCGGCGAGTCGCCTTCAGTGAGCTGGTCAAATACCGGGAACGCACCCTGGCCGAAACCCGGAGGGCAGCGGCCAAGCTGACCAGTCTGTCGCAAGAGCTTGGCTTGGGTTACTGATCGCCCATGGCGACGTTCGGGGCTGTATACGATGCCTGCGTGCTCTATCCGGCTCCGATCCGCGATCTCCTCATCCGCCTCGCGAGCACCGGTTTATTCCGGGCGCACTGGACCGAGCACATTCACGAAGAATGGATCAGGACGCTAAAACGACAGCGGCCGGACATCGACGACCAAAAATTGGACCGGCTTCGCCGGCAGATAGATTCAGCGGTTCCTGACTGCCTAGTCACAGGGTATGAGCCTCTGATCGAGACGCTGTGCCTCCCGGACGCTGATGACCGCCACGTACTGGCGGCCGCGATCAAATCCGGCGCGTCCGTCATCGTGACGACCAACCTCAAGCACTTTCCGGTGGACGAGCTTGCCAAGTTCGCCATCGAAGTCCAGCATCCCGATGAGTTCGTCCACCACCTCTGTGGCCTCCACATGGGAGCGGTGGTAAGGGTCGTACAGGAGCAGCGCCAAGATTTGAAATCTCCTCCCAAGACGGTCGATGAAATGCTGGAGACATTCCTAGCCAGCGGGTTGTCCGAGACGGTTTCGGTTTTGCGTCCGTTTTCGGAATCCCTCTAAATGCGGATTGGGACGGTTTGATGCCCGGGGCGTTCCTGGCGGAAGGTGAGTCAGTCGAGAGCGCATCGCGTTCGGAGTTCCCGTTCCTTTGCGCCGTTGGACTGCGGACGGTTGGCTGGAGCGTCTGTGCCGATCTCAAATAGAGCCCCGAACCGGCTTTCCCCGGATGTTTGACGACAGGAGAAACTGGTATGGAAAAGGTACGATCTGGCTATAAGCGCCATATCGTGAGGGGTGCTTCGCACGGACCACCACGAACCGGCCGCATGGGAAGCCGCTGGAGCGAGATTGAGGACGACCGAGCCCGTCGGAACGGCCCGGAACGCCCGTTCGGGGCGCCCCGGGTCCCCGTTTGGCCTGACCCTAATGTCCCCGAATCGCTTTTTCGAGACCGATGTTCCCGCTCAAGGTCCGGATCCGGACCCGCGCACCGCCGGGCCCGCTTACGAAGTGGAGCACTTCACCTGGCCCGAAGCGGCTACGGGGATGGGCCGGTGGGCCGATGGCATCGCTGATGTCGCCGCTCAGGCTCACCACCTGGAACACGGCTCCCGGTCGGGGGGCGGGGGCGAAGCCGATGTTCCCGCTCACACTGCCCAGTCCGTAGCGCCCGCCCGGAACCATTCGACCCACAAACTGGACCGGGCCCGAAACCGTTCTCAGACGCGCCTGGCGGAGAGCCGTGGATCCGACCCAGACCGACCCGCTGACACTGCCGGCCCGGAGCCGTCCCGCCACATGCTCAATCGTGATCCCACCGCTCACCGTGTGGGCGAGGATCCGCGCGAACCGTGCCGAACCGTCAAGCGCAATGTTTCCGCTCACCGATTTGGCGACGATGCGGTGGGAAGAAGACTCGAGCTGGATGGATCCGCTCACGGTCTTGAGCCGGATGGGCCCGGCGAGGTTCCGGGCCATCACACGGGCACTCACGGTCCGGACGGCGAGCCGGCTGGCCACCGGAATGTCCACAAAGAGATGGGCTCCCCGGATCCTCGCCCCCAACTTCCGCCTCATGATCCGGATGATCAGGAGGTGCCCCCGCTCCCGGACCCGGAGACGGTCGCGGGAATCCATGGTGCCAGTGAGCCGGAATGCGGGGTGTCTCCAGCCGGTCACCGTGACTTGGCCGGCAATGTTCACGATGAGGACCCGGGCATGGAGCGCAAGCGGCCGGGACAGGTTGAGCGTCCGGAGGGGGGCCGCCCCTGCCCTTCCGATGCTGGCCAACAGTGCGGCCGGCAGGAGGAGCCCGCAGAGGACTTGGGAGATCAGGGAGGAGGGGGATTTGACGGTCATTGCCAGTTCCTCGAGTGGAGTTGGGCATCTTCAACGGTGGCGAGAAAACGGGCGCGGTCGGTTTCAACCTGGACGAGGAGACTGCGCACGGCAGGGGCGCCCGGATCGCGGGCCAGCCTGCGCTCGAGGAGCGACTGGGCCTGATCGAGGGTGCGGAGATCGGCCGGGAGTGACGCCCGGACCGGGCGGGGCAGCGCGGAGTCACGCGCGGCCCGGGTCACAAAAGCGGCGGCGAGGTCGACGGGGGGATTCCTGCCGGCGGCTGGGAGTCCTCCCGGGAGGGTCGCCGGAGAGAACCATCCGAACGAGAAGGCCAGGATTTCGGCCAGGACCAGGACGGCACCGGAGGCGACGACTTGCCGGGCACGCCGGCGGCAACGGATCGTCCGGGCGATTCCCGGCCACAAATCGGCTTCCGGCGGCCGCTCCCGCGGCAGGGCGGAGAGGGCCTTCCCGAGGGCGGAGGGAGGTGGATCGTTCATGGTTCCAGCTGATCCTGAAGAAGCTGCCGGGCTCGGTGGAGATGGGCTTTCGACGTTCCCACGGCCAGCTTGAGAAGGGAGGCAATCTCCGGATGCCCGTACCCCTCGACATCGTGAAGCACAAAGACCAGACGGGCCATTGGCGGCAGTTTCCGGATGGCAGACTCGAGATCGAGCCTGAGGCCGTCGGGGGATATGGGGAGCGCCACGGATTCAATCTCGGAATCGCTCGACGGATAAGAAAAGGACCGTTCCAGACGGCCCTCGCGAAAGCGCTCGAAAACGACCCGGACCGCAATCCGGTGCAGCCATGAGGAGAAGGCAGCCTCCCCCCGAAAGCGCCCGAGACCTTTCCAGGCCCGGACGAAACAGTCCTGGGTCGCCTCCTCCGCATCTCCGGGATGGCCCGAGAGCCTGAGGCAGAGGGCGTAGATCCGACCCACATGGATCCGGTAGAGAGCCTCGAAGGCCGGAAGCTCGCCCCGTCGGGCCCGTTCCACAAGGACAACCACGGCCGGCTCCGCACGGGTCGGGTTCTCCGGCATCACGGCCCGGGCCGGCAGGGAAATCGTCATTTCCACGGTTGCTCCATACCGCTTTAGATGCAAACCGGAGCCCAAGGGTTTAGCGGCAGGTCCCCCGGGGGGCGCTCGCCGAAATCCTCCCAAAGGATCATAATAACGCCCACTCCACCTACAGATTTTCACCATGATGGCAACGGACGACGGGATGGTTTCGACGATCCTCAAGGAAAAACTCCACGAGCGGGGCGAAAGCCACGACTCCCCGACCTACATCCGCCTGCACCGGGCCATCAGCTGGCTCGCCCGGGCGGAACGGGAATCCGGTGACGCGGACAGCCAGTTCATCTTTCTCTGGATCGCCTTCAATGCGGCCTACGCCCAGGAATTCGAACCCGACGAGGAAACCCGCAAGCAGCTCCGGGGGTTTTTCAACCTCTTGCTGTCGCTCGACCAGGAGCGCCGGATCCAATCGCTCCTCCTCCAGAAATATTCGGGACCGATCCGTACCCTCCTCGAGAACCGCTATGTCTACGAGCCGTTCTGGCGCGCGATGCGCGAGCATGATTCGAGCGACCGTTGGAAGGAATCGTTCCATGCGAGCGCCCGGAAGGCGATCCAGGCCCTGCTGGACCATGAGGTCCGGGAAGTCCTGTCCGTGGTGTTCGACCGTCTCTACGTGTTGCGCAACCAGCTCCTCCATGGCGGGGCCACCTGGAACAGCCAGATCAACCGGAGCCAGGTCAAGGACGGTGCCTCGATCCTCCTCGAACTCATGCCGATCATCATCGACCTCATGATCGAAAACCCGGATGAGCGCTTCGGTTCGATCCTGTACCCGCCCTCGTCCTGAAGCAGCCAGCGCCCTTCCCGCGGGCGGGATCGCGCGGAGACCGCCACTCCGGCAGACCCATCCGGATGGGATCGTGGCGTAGCCGGTTCGGGACCATGCCAACGCCTGAAATGAGTCTCCCGGAAGCCCCCCGCCCCCGCGTTCTCGTGACGGGGGGCACCGGTTTCATCGGATCGCACACGACGGTCCTGCTGCTCGCAGCCGGCTACGACGTCC
This sequence comes from Pseudomonadota bacterium, assembly GCA_021828045.1. Taxonomy (GTDB): domain Bacteria; phylum Pseudomonadota; class Gammaproteobacteria; order JAKAQQ01; family JAKAQQ01; genus JAJZIH01. Next base: position 9,146 of record JAKATI010000015.1, read on the forward strand.
TCATCGTGGACAACCTCTCGAACAGCACGGCCGATGTGGTGGGAGCGATCGAGACCGTGGCCGGCCGGCGTCCGGATTTCGTCTGTGGCGACGTCCGGGACGGGGCCCTTCTGGCACGCCTCTTTGCCCGCTCGGCAATCGCGGCCGTCTTCCACTTTGCGGGCCTCAAATCCGTCGCCGAATCCCTCGTGTCTCCCCTCGACTACTATGCGAACAATGTCGGCGGCGTGATCGTCCTCTGCCGAGAGATGGCGGAAGCCGGCCTCCATACCCTGGTCTTCAGCTCCTCGGCGACCGTCTACGGGGACTCCGACACCCTCCCGCTCACCGAATCCTCCCCCCTGGATCCGGCCCAACCCTATGGCCGCTCCAAGCTCATGATCGAAACCCTGCTCGGGGACCTTGCGGCCACCGATTCCCGCTGGCGCATCGCCTCCCTCCGCTACTTCAACCCGGCGGGGGCACATGAGTCGGGCGCACTGGGCGAACGTCCGAGGGGGATTCCCAATAACCTCATGCCCTATCTCTGCCAGGTCGCAAGTGGCGAACGACCCGAACTCATCGTGCATGGCAACGACTACCCGACCCCGGATGGCACCGGAATCCGGGATTACATCCACGTCATGGATCTCGCCCAGGGCCATCTCGCCGCCCTCGATTATCTCAATACCCATTCCGGTTTCGTCGCCATCAATCTCGGTACGGGACGGGGATCTTCCGTCCTCGATCTGGTCCATGCCTTCGAGCGTGTCATCGGCCGGACCCTCCCCCGCCGCATCGGCCCGCGCCGGTCCGGAGACATTGCCGCCTGCTGGGCGGCCGTGGATCGGGCACGGGAGCTTCTGGGGTGGCAGAGCGAACGGGGACTCGATGCCATCTGCCGGGACGCCTGGCGCTGGACCTCGACGGGGCGCCGTCCGCAACCTTGACTTCGACCCTGGCTTCGGACAGGCTGGATCCCTCCCCCCCACTTTCCGCGGCCGACCTTGGAATCCCCGCCTCCGGCAGACGAAACCACAAGCCCGCCTCTGGCCCCGCAACCGCCCGAGGGCCGTTGCCCCAACTGCGGAACCTCCCTCCTCGGTCCCTGGTGCCACCACTGCGGCCAGGAAGCACGCGACCCCCTGGGAGAGTTCGGGACCGCACTGCACACCCTCCTCGACGATACCCTGCATTTCGACAACCGGGTCTGGCGCACCCTTGTCCCGCTCTTCCTGCGTCCGGGATTCCTCACGGCCGAATATTTCCGGGGCCATCGGGTGCGCTACGTGGCACCCTTCAAGCTCATGTTCTTCCTCGCCGTGGTGGCGTTCTTCCTGGTCCGCATCACCGTCTCGGTCACAGGACCGCCCCCCGGGGTCAACGGCCTCGACCTCGTCCACTTCGCAAGCGCCAAGACACCCCAAGCCGTCCGGCGGGTCCGCGCCCGGGAAATCCGCACGGTCACGCGCCAGCTGGACCAGGCCCCCCTGGCGAGGGAGGTTCGGAAACGGGACCTCGCATCTGCGCGTGCCACGATCGACTATTTCGCCCGGCATCGCCTGGCCCAGCTGGCCCGGGGTCGGACCGGAGTCGGCATCGCCGGGGTCTCGGCCCCTTTCCTGGCCGGACTGGACCATCCGCGCGAGTGGATCGACGCGACGCTCCGGCTCCTGCCCATCGCCATGCTGGTTCTTCTTCCCCTCTTTGCCCTGCTCCTCAAGCTCTTCATGCCCCGCCGATCCTATGTCGAGCACCTGATCGTGGCCCTCCACAGCCACGCCTTTGTCTTTCTGGATCTCATCGTGCTGGTCTGCCTGTCGACGCTTGCCTCCTGGACGGCGAACCTGCCTCTCCTCCCGGTCATTTTTTCCGGCCTGGCTATGCCCGCCGGGCTCTGGCTCTTCATCTACCCCGGACTCATGCAGAAGCGGGTCTACGGCCAGCGCCCGATCCGGGCCGTGGCCGCCTATACCCTGATCGGCATCCTCTACGGCCTCCTGCTCCTCGCGGTCGTCCTGGGCGTGCTGGCAGTCAGCCTGTGGCACGGGTTCTGACCCGTGGCCGGCCCCGGCCTGCCGCGTTCAGTCCGTCTCCGACCGGTCCCCAGGGCGGGACGCCGCACGGGCACCGGGCAGGGTGAGTCGCGGAACCCACTCCCGGATCCCTTGCTCGATCCCCCCGAGCGCGCGCTCGTAATCCCGGGCGGAACCCCCGTAGGGATCCGCGATCTCGTAACCGCCCCAGTGACCGACCAAAAACACCCGGCCGATCAGGAAGGGCCACCTACTGCCGATCCACGCCCGTTGCCAGTGCTCCATGACGAGGATGAGGTCCTGGCTGCCCAAGAGCTCAGCGGTCGCCTGGCGTGCGCGATGGCTCCCGATGTCGATGCCACGCGAGGCCAGAAGGCGGATCGCCTCGGTCGAGGGCGGGGCTCCGACTTCCGCCATGAGCCCGGCCGAGCTCAATCCGATCCCGGCCAGGGCCGGCTCCGCGCCCAGAAGACCAAACGCCATGGGGCTCCTGCAGATGTTGCCGGCGCAGAGCACCGCCAGTTTTTCGATCACGACCGGCTCCGGGACGGTGGGGCCATTCCCTTGGGGAGCGGCCGGAGCCGCTCCTTCCGGACGGCCAGTTTCTGGAAATCGCGCGGGGCCAGCCCGACGAAGGCCCGGAAGCGGCGGGAGAAGGCACTCTGATCCCCATACCCCGAGGCCTGGGCCACCTCCGCCACGGACCATCCCTGCCCGAGAGCCACCATGGACTGGTCAATCCGGATCTTGGCTAGCAGCATGCGCGGAGACAGGTTGAACACCCGGCGGCACAGCCGTTCGAGCTGCCCCAGGCTCAAGCCGACCTCGTCCGCGAGCCGTCCGAAAACGATGGGCTCTCCGTAATGCTCGGACAGCCAGCCCACCATGCGTTGGAGTCTCCCGTACCCGGGATGGCGCACATCCGGCCGGCCGAGATCGCGGGAGACGCCGATGAGGCCCCCGATCTCGCCATTCGTCCGGAGGGGCCGCTTCGTGCTGAGGCACCAGCCCGGCGCATGGTCGGGATAGAGGTGGAGCTCGAGCTCGTCGGTGATGACGCGTCCCGCGAGGACCGCCTGGTCCTGGGCCTCGTAGCTGAGGGCGAGGAGGACCGGGAACAGTTCGGATGCCCGGCGGCCGATGATGTCCTCCCGCCGCTCCCGCCGGAGCCTCCGGACGAGGGTCTGGTTGGCATACCGGTAGCGTCCCGCCCGGTCCTTCACGAAAAACACGACATCCGGGAACGCATCGAACAGGCGCTCGAGATCCGCGAGGGGAACCTGCTGCACAGCCACCGGGTGATTATGCCGGAATCGGCAGGGGACCTGCCGACTCCGGCCAAGCCTTTCCTCCCGGACCGCGATATGCTCGCGGGATGAGGGAAATCGAGGTCGTGGACTCCCATACCGGTGGTGAACCGACCCGCGTCGTGCTGTCCGGGTTTCCGGATCTCGGCAAGGGACCGCTCTCCGAGCGCCGGGTACGGCTCGATTGCGAGTTCGGGAACCTCCTCCGGGCCCTCACGACCGAACCCCGCGCTCCCGTGGCGACCGTCCTGGCCGTCCTGACACCACCTACCGACCCGGCCTTCGCAACCGGCGTCCTCTATGCCGACAGTGGCGGCTCGCTCGGCATGTGTGGACATGGAACGATCGGGCTGGTCCATACCCTGGCCGCGCTGCGCCGGATCCGGGCGGGCCGCCATACGATCGAGACTCCGGTAGGCCGGGTCGATGCCGAACTCGAGGGCGACGGGTCGGTATCGATTGACAATGTCGAAAGTTACCGGTTCCGCAAGGGGGTGACCGTCAACCTTCCGGGTCACGGCCCGGTGACGGGCGACCTCGCCTGGGGCGGCAACTGGTTCTTCATCACCGGGGCAACCCCATCCCCGCTCGAGACCGGCCACCGCGAGACGCTCGAGGCCTACACCCGGGCGATCCGGCGGGCGCTCGAGGAGGCGGGCATCACGGGAGAAGGGGGAGCGCCCATCGACCACATCGAGCTGCACGCGCCCTCCCCGCACGGGGACGCGAACTCCCGCAACTTCGTGCTGTGCCCGACCCTGACCTACGACCGTTCGCCCTGCGGAACCGGAACCAGCGCCCGCCTGGCCTGTCTCGCCGCCGAAGGCATGCTCGCGCCGGGCGAGACCTACCGCCAGGAGGGTTTTACCGGGAGCCGGTTCGAAGCCTCCTACCAGCCCGGGACGCGCGGCATCCGGCCGCGGATCCGCGGCCGGGCCCACCTCACCGCCCGGGCCCGGCTCCTTTTCGAGCCGGACGATCCAGTTTCGGGTGCATTCGCCCGCAACCCCGATGACCCGTGACCTGATCGTCGTGGGATGCGGCATCGTGGGAGCGTCGATCGCCCTGGCGGCGCAACGGGCAGGACTCCGCACCGAACTCGTGGAAGCCGCTTTCCCCGGTACCGGGGTGAGCGCCGCCGGCATGGGACACCTGGTCGTGCTCGACGGGGCGGAACTCGCCCTTTCCGCCCGTTCCCTCGAGCTCTGGCGGGAACTCCTCGAGAGGGAACCCGGGCTTTCCGAATACCGGCGGACGGGCACCCTCTGGGTCGCCGAAAACGGGACGGAGCTGGCCGCCCTCGCCCGCAGCCAGGACCGGCTCCGGGCCGCAGGCGTTCCATCCGAGCTCAGGGATGCAGCCGGCCTGGCCCGGGAGGAACCAGCCCTCGCCTCCGATCTCGCGGGCGGGCTCCTTCTCGCAGGTGACGGCATCGTCTATCCGCCGAAGGCCGTGCACCAGATCCTGTCCTGCGCGCTGGCACTGGGCGCGCGGATCCGGACCGGCCAGCGGGCGACGGCACTGACCGGAGATGGCGTGGTTCTCGAGGGCAACCTGCGACTTTCCGGGGAGGTCGTGATCGCGACCGGTCCTTCCGGACCCGAACTCCTGCCCGAGCTCCCGCTTGTCCCGCGCAAGGGCCACCTCGTCATCACGGAGGCCACCGCATCCCCACCCCGGCACCAGATCGTCGAAGCCGGCTACACCCGGGGCCTTCATGCCCCGGACGGGCTCAGCGTCGCGATGAACGTCCAGCCAAGACCCACAGGCCAGCTCCTGATCGGCTCATCGCGCGAGAGCGGCCTGTCGGATTCCGAGGTTTCGCCGGAGGTGCTCGCCGCCATGCTCGGACGGGTGCTCCGTTTCCTGCCCGGCCTGGGCCGGCTTTCCGCCCTTCGCACCTGGACCGGACTTCGGCCGGCCACCCCGGATGGCCTGCCCTACATCGGCCGCGTTCCCGGACGCAGGGGAGTCTGGGCCGCCTTGGGCCATGAAGGGCTCGGCATCACGACCGCTCCCGCGACCGCCGAGCTCCTGGTCGACGGGATCCTCGGCCGGAAAAGCATCCTCGACCCCGCACCCTACGATCCCGCCCGATGCCTGGGATGAACCCCCCATCGGTCACGGTCTTCGTCAACGGCCGGGCCGTGACCCTGCCCGAGGGCTCCACCGTGGCGGCCGCCGTCGCCTCCGTGACCGGCTTCTTCCGCCCCCGGCCGGGCGGGTCGCCGCACGGACCATTCTGCGGCATGGGATACTGTGGCGGGTGTCGCCTGCGGGTCGATGGCGTACTCCGACTGGGCTGCCAGACACCCCTCTCGCCGGGACTCCGGGTGGAAACGGATGGTTGATGGTTTTGATCTCGTGATCGTGGGAGCCGGGCCGGCCGGACTCGAGGCCGCCCGCTCCGCCTCAAGAGCGGGCCGGAAGGTCGCCGTGATCGACGACAATCCCCGACCCGGCGGGCAGATCTGGCGCCATGACCCCACGGGGCGGGCAGCCCGCCCCCTCCGGAGGCTCCTCTCCGACCTCCAGTCGCACGAGGCGACCCGTCTCTTCCCGGGCCATCGCCTGGTCGCCTTCGAGTCCGGACCGACACTCGTCCTCGAATCCGCGACGGGCGCGCAACGCATCCGGGGCGAGTGCCTCCTCCTCGCCACCGGGGCACGCGAGCTTTTTCTGCCCTTTCCCGGCTGGACGCTGCCCGGAATCTACGGGGCCGGAGGACTCCAGGCACTCGCCAAGGGCGGATGGCCCGTGGCCGGACGGCGGGTGGTCCTCGCGGGATCGGGCCCCCTCCTTCTGGCTTCGGCCGCCACGCTCCTCCGCCACGGGGCACGCATCGAGGGCATCCTCGAGCAGGCTCCCACCACGGATCTTTTGGGATTCCTGGCCCTCCTCCCGCGCTGGCCCCTCCAGACCCTGGCCGCCCTCGCCCTCCTGCGACGGCTGTTCCGCGTGCCCTATTGGCGCGGATCCTGGGTCACCGAGGCACGGGGACGGGAGGGGCTCCAGGAAATCGTGATCACGGATGGACGGCGGGAATCCGTCCTCCCCTGCGAGCTCTTGGGAACGGGGTACGGGCTCGTCCCGAACATCGAGGCTGCGAATCTGCTCGGCTGCGAGCTCACCGCCGGTCCTCATCCCGCAGTCCGGGTGGGATCCCGGGGTGAGACAAGCCGCCCCGGCCTCTACGCAGCCGGCGAAATCACCGGGATCGGCGGGGCCGGACGGGCCCGTCTTCAGGGTGCTCTCGCCGGGGCTGCTGCGGTGGGCGACCGCCGTCAGGCCGACCGCCTGCTCGGCCGCAGCCGTCATGCCGAAGCCTACGGCCGGCACTTGGCCCGCCATTTCCGGCTGGGCGAGCCGGTCCGCCACCTCGCCCGGCCGGAAACCATTCTCTGCCGCTGCGAAGAGGTGCCGCTCGCCCGGATTGCCGAAATCCCGGGGGACGATTCGCGCAGTCTCCGGCTCCTCACACGGATCGGCATGGGTCCCTGCCAGGGCCGGATCTGCCTGCATGCCCTGGCCGAAACCCGGCCGGAGCCCTTTCTCCCGGACTGGCTCACCCGTCCCCGTCCCCCCCTTTTTCCCGCCCGTCTCGAGACCCTTGCCGGTCCCGAGAGGGGCCCGCTGCCCTGAAACCTGATGTGAGATCCCCATGAACCCATCGCCCCCCTTCGCCGGTGTCTGGCCGGCCATCACCACCCCCTTCGACGGATCCGGCCATGTCGACCACGAGGCCCTGGCCGAGCATGCCGACCGGTTGCTCGAGGCCGGTGTCCACGGACTCGTGGCCTTGGGCTCGCTCGGCGAGGGGGGAACCCTTTCGCTCCCGGAAAAACGGGCGGTCGTGAAAACCCTGGTCGGGCGCCGGATCGCAGTGGCGGCCGCGGTCTCGGCCGTGGCCACGGATCAGGCGGTGGCCTTTGCCCGCACCGCCTCGGATCTCGGCGTATGCGGACTCATGGTTCTCCCCCCCTACGCCTATACCGGCACGGAGGCGGAGATGGAGTCGCACATGTCGGAGATCTTTTCCGCGACGCCCCTGCCCTGCATGCTCTACAACAATCCCATTGCCTATGGCACGGACTTCCTGCCGGAGTCGGTCCGGAGGCTGGCCCAGGCCCACCCGAATCTCGTTGCCGTCAAGGAATCCTCGGGCGATGTCCGTCGCATCACGGCCCTGCGGGCGCTCACGGAGGAACGGCTCCTCCTATCGGTCGGCGTGGACGACCTCGTGGTGGAGGGCATCGCCGCCGGTGCCCGGGGCTGGATCGCGGGACTCGCGAACGCCTTTCCGGAAGAGTCGGTGGCGCTGTATCGCCTGGCGCTCGCCGGATCCCGGGCGGAATGCGAGCGGCTCTACCGCTGGTTCCTGCCGCTCCTGCGCCTGGATACCGGTCCGCGATTCGTCCAGTGCATCAAGCTCGCCCAAGAGCGGACCGGGCTCGGAAGCGAACGGGTCCGCCCGCCACGCCGGCCACTCTCCGGAGCCGAGCGCGAAGGGGTCCTGGCCGTGATCGAGAAGGCCTTGGCGACGCGGCTGCCATGAGCACGGCTCCACTCTGGATCGCGGGATCCTTCCGACCATCCGCGGACGAGGGTGCCGGGTTTTCCGCCTGGAATCCGGCAACCGGCCGGCCGATCCTGGGCGAATACCCGATCTCCGGGCGGCGTGATCTCGAGGCCCTTCTCACGGCAGCGACCGGGGCGGCCCCCCTCCTGGCCGAAGCATCCCCCGAAACGATCGCCCGTTTTCTCGAGGGCTACGCGGCCCGCATCGAATCCCATGCCGTGGCCCTGTCCGGCCTCGCCCATGAGGAGACGGCCCTCCCGGTCCGTCCGCGCCTCTTCGAGGTGGAGTTGCCCCGCACCTTGAAGCAGCTTCGCGAAGGTGCCCGGATCGCCCGCAGCCGGAACTGGCGGGAACCGGTGATCGACACGGCCGCCAACCTTCGTACCCAGCGCGGGCCGCTTGGCAAGCCGGTCGTGATCTTCGGGCCCAACAACTTCCCCTTCGCCTTCAACGCCTTGTCCGGCAGCGACTTCGTGAGCGCCTGGGTGGCGCAGAACCCGGTTGTGGCCAAAGGTCATCCCGGCCATCCCCATGTGACCGAGGCGCTCGCCCACCTGGCCCAGGAAAGCCTGGACGCGGCGGGTCTCCCGCCGGGATCCATCCAGCTCTGTTACGGGCTCGAGGAATCCTCGGGTTTCGCGCTGGTGGGCGACCCCCGGGTCGGCGCCGTCTGTTTCACGGGAAGCCGCCCGGCCGGGCTCGCCCTCAAGGCCCGTGCCGACTCCGCCGGCATCCCGTTCTTTGGCGAGATGTCCTCGACCAATCCTGTCTTCATCCTTCCCGGGGCACTGGCCGAGCGCGGTGAGGCCCTGGCCTCCGAAGTCGCCGCCTCCTGTCTTCTGGGATCCGGCCAGTTCTGCACCAAGCCCGGACTCCTCTTCCTGCCTTCCGGTTCCCTCGCGGAGCAGTGGACCGGGACACTGGCCGGTCATTTCGCTGCTGCGCCGGAAGCCGTCCTGCTCGCAGCCGGCGTCCGGGACCGTTTCGAGTCCGCTCTTGAAGCCTGGGAGCGGGCCGGGGCCCGGCGTCTCACCATCGCCGCCCGGCCGGTCACCGAGGCCGGCTTCCGGGCCCAGCCCGCCCTTTTTTCGGTCGACATCCAGACCTTCCTCGCCCACCGGGACGCACTCGAAACCGAGGCCTTCGGCCCGGCTGCCCTCGTGGTCTCCGGGATCGATCCCGGCGAGATGCCCGGGGTTGCCCTCGGACTGGAAGGCCAGCTGACGGCGACCCTCCTTTCCGCCCATGATGGCTCGGACGAGGACTGCTATCGACCCCTGGCCACCGTGCTCCGGACTCGGGCCGGCCGGCTGCTCAACGACAAGATGCCGACGGGCGTTTTGGTTTCCCCGGCGATGAACCATGGAGGGCCGTTTCCGGCCACGAACCAGCCCGGCTTCACGTCCGTGGGACTCCCGGGCGCGATCCGGCGTCTCACCGCGCTTCACTGCTACGACGGCGTCCGGCCCGGGCATCTCCCGGCCGAACTCGGCAACCCCAACCCGACTCCGGGACTCTGGCGGCTGGTCGACGGCATGTGGACCGAGGGGAATATCGACTGAGGGCATCCGGCACGGAGCCGACCTTGCTATGATGGACCCGAGCATCCCAGAACAAGAGAGCAAACCATGGCGATCTGGCAAAACCTGACCCGTCACAAATCGGTCGAGGAGATCCAGAGGGAGGCCGGCGAAAGCCGGGCATTCCAGCGAGTGCTCGGGTTGGGGCACCTCACTGCCATCGGACTCGGCGGGATCATCGGCGTCGGCATCTTCGTGCTGACCGGGATCGTGGCCGCCCGGGATTCAGGGCCGGCCATCATCCTCTCCTTCGTGATCGCCGGCACGGCGAGCGCCGCGGCGGCCTTGTGCTATGCCGAGTTCGCGGGCATGCTCCCCGTGACCGGGAGCACCTACGCCTATACCTATGCCGTCCTGGGCGAGTTTCCCGCCTGGCTCATCGGCTGGGACTTCCTGCTCGAGTATCCGCTCATCGTGGCGGTGGTCGCGGCCGGCTGGTCCGGTTACGTCCAGGCGCTTCTGGGTTCGGCCGGTCTCACCCTTCCGCTCTGGGCACAGGGGGCCTTGGGGAGCGCGCCGGGACACGTGTTCGACGTGATCGCCGCCGGGGTCTCCCTCGCGATCGCCCTCCTCCTGACCCTGCGCACCGAGTGGGGGGCACGCTTCAACTCGACCATCGTCACGATCAAGATCGCAGGCCTCCTCCTCGTGATCGCGGTCGGCCTGTTCTTCATCCATCCATCGAACTGGCACCCATTCATGCCCTTCGGCTTCCACGGGGTCCTCGTGGGAGCGGCCGTGGTCTTCTTCGCGGTCTTCGGCTACGACACACTCACGACCGCGGCCGAGGAGGCCAAAAACCCCCAGCGCGACCTGCCGTGGGCGGTGGTCCTCTCGCTCGCCATCTCGATGGCACTCTATCTCGCCGTCTGCCTCGTTCTCACCGGGATCGTCCCCTACACCACCCTCGACAACGCCGCGCCCGTCGCCAATGCCTTCTCGGCGATCGGCCTGCCCTGGGTCATGATCGTGATCTCGCTGGCCGCAATCGCCGGCATCACGAGCGTGCTCTTCGCGAACCTCCTGGCCGGCGCGCGCATCGGCTTCGCCCTGTCCCGGGACGGTCTCCTGCCCGCCTGGTTTGCCCGCGTGCACCCTCGCTTCAAAACCCCGTATCGGACGACGCTCCCACTCGGCATCCTGATCGCCCTCGTCGCCGGGCTGTTTCCGCTGACCACGGTGGCCCGCCTCGTCAACATCGGCTTTCTCTCGGCCTTCATCGTGATTTCGGGATCGATCCTGGTCCTGCGCTATACCCGCCCGGAGCTGCCACGGCGCTTCCGCACCCCCTGGGTCCCCGTCGTTCCGTTGATCGGGATGGGATTTTCAGCCTGGCTGATCACGGGCCTGCCGGCCTCGACCGACTGGGGTTTTGCGGTCTGGATCGGGCTCGGAATCCTCGTCTATTTCGGTTACGGCATCCGGCGCAGCCGGCTGGCGGGCCACTCCAACTGACCCTGCCCTACCTGGCAGTCTGCTCCCGTTCTTTCTCCTGCCCGGCCTGCTTTTCCTGCTGGCTGGCTGGATCAACCTGGATCTTCCTTCCGATCTCCACTCGACGATCCTCTGGATTACAGCCGCCCTCACGCTCTGCATCCTCGTTTTTTCTTCCTGATGCTCTCCCTGTTCAACGCCTTTGCCCCGCTCGATGCCTCTTCCACGCTCTGAAAACAGGATCGGCCCTCAAGCCAGGACAGGCAACTCCACGCGCAGGGATAAGGAGGGGGACCGGCTTTGCGCCCGGGAGGGACCCGGGAATGGGAAAGGCCTGCCCCCTCGGCGAGCACAGGGATCCGGGTGTCCGTTTCGTGCCGGGGACCAGATTGCCCGGCTGAAGCCAGCAGAGCCCTCAAGGCGATGGGGAGGCCTCCCACGGGTTCAAGCGCCGCGCGCCGGTGACCTCGAAGTCCGCGACGTTGCGAGTCACAATCGTCATGCCATGGACGAGTGCCGTCGCCGCAATCAGCCCATCCCGATAGGGCCGCGGGTCGGGAACATGCAGGTGTGCGCTGCGTCGGGCAACCGCTGTATCAACCGGCAGGATGCGATCCGCAAAAGCCGGCAAGACATGCTCATCAAGCCAGCGACGCAAGATTGCGCCCTGCGTGGGATCTTTGCGTTCCAGCTGCAAAACCCCGATTTCCAGCTCCTGAACCACGACCACGGAAAGGAAAAGGCTGCTCTCATGAACCGTCCCGACCCATGCGGCGACGTTGGGATGGGCTTTTCCCGCCTTGGCTTTCCGCAGTTCGGAGACGACGTTCGTATCGAGCAGAAACATCAGCAAAGATCGACCGGGCGGGCGAGTTCACGAGAGCGAGGAAATTCAATTTCGATGTCCTCGACTCCGGCCGGGCATCCCAGGACATCAACAATGCTCCGCTGCTTTCCCGTGATGCGCTGATATTCCTCAATGCTGAGCAGGACATGGGCCGGCTTCCCCCGGTCGGTGATGAATACCGGCCCCGTTGAGGCGGCTTTCTTGGCCCGGCTGGTGTCCTGATTGAATTCCCGGCTGGAGAGGGTGGTGATGGTCATGGACAGCACTCCTGTTTGCAGGGGAAAAACCAGTTTCGTATAAACGTTACTACAAAAGGACTTCTTTCGTCAATGTCACATTATTGTTCCGCCTGCGGAGAGGGGGTCAGGGTCGGCGGATCACACCCAAGCCTGCTTGGGCGATTCCGAGATTGACGGAAGTAGTCTGCTCGCGGAGCCGTCTTGAATGAGTAGGGGCTGAGGGAACCACACTGTCTTACAGACCCGACTCGATGACGGCGACGATGGTACAGCCTCAAATGGAGGCAAGCCTGCACAGCTTCCTCAAGCCGCTTACAATCCCGGCATGAACAGAAAAGCACAGGCCTTGAAGAGCGTACAGCCTCTTGGGGGATTCGCGCCGGAGAGAGAGCGTGGAGCCACCCTGAAGGCGGCCTAGACACCCGCCGCCCCGGGTTATCGCCCTCCCTCGGGACAGGGCTACCGGGGTGGACGGGCGATCGGTCTCAGGCCTTGAGTCCCTCGGCGGCGAAGGCCTGCTGAACGGCCGGACGGCTTGCGATCCGCTTCTGGTAATCGACCAGGGCCGGCCAGCGCGAGAGATCAAAACCGACGGTCTTCGACCAGTTGGTCACGGTGAAGCAGTAGGCATCCGCCACGGTGAAGGTGCTGCCCATGAGAAAGGGTTGCCGGGCCAGTGTCTCGGAGACGAATGCGTAACGACGTTCGAGATTCCCGGCAAAGATTTTCTTGATCTCCTCGGGAACCTGCGGGTTGAAGAGCGGCGAATACTGCTTGTGGAGTTCCGTGCCCACGAAGTTCAGCCATTCCTGGAGACGGGTGCGCTCGAAGGTCCCGGAACGCGGGGCCAACCCGCTCTCGGGTTTGCGGTCGGCCAGGTACTGGACGATGGCCGGTCCCTCCGTCAGGATCGCCCCGTCGTCGAGTTCGAGGGCCGGGACGTACCCTTTCGGATTGATCTCGAGAAAATTCCGTCCGGTTCCGGTCGTCCGGGTTTTGAGGTCAACCCGCTCCAGGCTGACGGGAAGTCCCGCCTCCCGACAGACGATGTGCGGGGAGAGCGAACAGGCACCAGGTGAGTAGTAAAGCTTCATGCCGGACCACCAGCAAAAAAGTTGGAGGAAAGGGAAAGACTCGAGAGACAGTCATTGTAGAGAAGCGATCATTCGATTTCAAGGTCCATCTGCGTCCGCCCCGAGGAGCACTCCTCGGTCAGCTGTTCGAGGAGGAAGGATCCGGGTGTTTTTTCGAGTCGAGGGTGGGGTCGCCGGGCGTTATGGAAGACGAGCCCGCCGGCCCGTTTCCGCCTGGACCGGACGAGATCGGCGAACCGCAGGTCGTCGTGATCGTCCACAAAGGACTCCTGGAGAGTGCGGTTGAAACGTTCGGCGTGGGCGTTCCCCATCGGGGGTTCGGGGTCGGCAGACAGCACCCGACCTCCCGGGATTCGGGGATCGGGGACCCGACGGTTCCCGGAACAGGGGTTGTCTCACTGCCGGGTTTGGGCGTCTCGGCACTTTTTGTTCCTTGATCCGTGAGGGATCCGGCAATCGGTTCAACGGGTGAGACTGCCCGAGGGGATCTTGTGAGTTGGTGAATCGTCTCCTACGCATCTCCGCTTGCATTTTTCATGCGCAGGATGCAGTCCGGTGATCCGTTCGAGTTCGTGACCCGGGACTGGCTGCCAGTCGTGCGAGGCCACATAGGCGTCACGATCCGCGTGCCGGAGCCAGGAAACGGTCACCCCGCTGCGCCTGAGATGGTCAAGCCCGCGCAGGCGGAGCAATCCATATTCCCGTCGGGGCCATTCGACCAGAACAAGCCCCAACCCTTGCTCGGCTGCCCACATCCGGACGGCATCGAGCACGGCGAGTGGCATCCCCCGCGGCAGGAAAAAGAGCAGTGCGGGAGCTTGGGAATCGGGGAAGCCCCCGGATTCTTTCCCGAGAAAGGCCCAGGGAACCCGGAGACGCTCCGGCCGGATCGGGGCCAGACCTGGCCTCAGGCCCAAGGGCCCGAACCGGGTCAGGAGATCACGCGCATTGCCCCAGCAAAGATAGAGGATCCGGCCGGTCGCCGGTGTGCCACCGCCTGCAAAACACGGGGCGTGACATTCGTGCCAGTCGTTTCCGAAACAGGAATTCCATCCTCCCGGATCCGGGGCCGGGGCCGGTACCGTGAGCCCCTGAAGAAGCCCGGGCAGGGCCATCCGCAGACGGGCCGCATCCGTCCGGCCGATCGCACGGGAAAAGAGCCGTCCGTAAATCTCGATCCGGCGGAAGGCTCCGTATTCGGCACCGAGTTCCTGGACGGTCTCGGCAACGAAGCGGCCGAGATCGAGCGCAGGATCCAGGGCCGCTTCACCCGGGGGCCGCCACGGTGCGGCCAGTGACCGCTCGGGCTGGATCCGGGCATATTCCTCGCGCCAGCGGCTCGCGATCACCCCCCAGGAGGCGGCGGTCTTGGGGGGGCGTGTGAGGAGGGTCAGATACCGCTTTTCCGCTCCGCTCGCAAGATCCCGGCAGGTCTCTGAACGGCCGAGTGCCGCTTCAACTGCATGGCTGCGCTTGGACCAGAGCGCGAGCAGGCGGGGCGGAATTTCCCCGATCTCGAAGGCGTGCGCGGTGGGCCGGATCGTATAGCCGAGTCCGGCCGCGCGTGCCGCCAGATCGAGCCGGTAGTAGCTCCCGAGGAGTTTCGCGGCGTTGAAGAGGAAAATGCGGTGGAGAGCCCGGAAGTTTCCGTCCGGGGTGGCCGTGAAGTTGAGGATGACGCTGTGGGTATGGAGCTGGGGGTCGGCCAGGCGCGACAACCCATGCCGGAAGGTGGCGGTCAAGAGTCCCCCGCCCGCGACCGCCTCCGTGCTCCGGCCGAGATGCCTCTGGAAATAGCAGTGTTCCGCCTCGATCCAGGACAGGGTCTCGCGGACGGCCTGGTCGTGGGCATCGACCAGGCGGCGGTCTCCCCACACGAGAGCGGCGACCGAAACCGATTTGGGCGCGCTGAAGGTGGCATCCACGCCGCGCACGGTGACCCCGGGGGGTCCCCGGGTTCCGCCGGGCAGGCGGCCTTCCAGAAGTTCCCGGAAAACCTTGGGATCGACCGGTGGGGTGAGCTTCCAGGCGCACGCCCATTCCCCTTCCCAGCCGCTCGACAGGCGCGAGTCGACCGTGAGGTCGTCGATCGCAAAATAGTGCTGGACATGGGCTGCATCGCGGATCGTGCGGAGGCTCAGCATCCCCTGCTCCCGCGCTCCGCCGGATTCACCAGGGCACCCCCGTGTCCACAAGCGGGAGACCCGTCGCCCCGGAGGGCGTCCGCGCACGGAAGGGTTCGGTCACCTCCGGCCGCGCACGGGGCTTGAGCCGGACCGGCCGGATGGGATGATTCCCGGCCAGGGCCAGATAACCCCTGCAGTCGGGAAGGGCCTGGATTTCACCCGGCAGGATCAGACGCTCGAACTGCCGCCGGTCGGTATGCGACGCACCGCCCCGTCCGTGGGACCACTCGCGCATCACGATCTCGCGCTCGCCGAGTTCCCGGCTCAGGGCCTCGGCGGTGCCGGCCTCCTGCGTGCGGAGGACGAGGAGCGAGCCGAAGCAGGACCGGAGGATGCGGGCGGAGGCGCTGCCGTAGGCCTCATCGAGCTGGCTCACCGACTGCACGCCGGCCAGGCACGCCAGTCCGTACTTGCGGCCGCGGGTCAGGGCATCGGTGAGGACCGGGATCGTCCCCAGGGCTCCGAGTTCATCCAAAACCAGCCAGAAGCGGCGCCTGCTGTCGGGGGGCTGGGACAGGAGGGCACCCACGGCAAGGTCGATCCAGGCCGCAAGCAGGGGTCGCATCACCGCGAGCTGGTCGTCCCGGTAGGGCAAAAACAGCCATCCCCCCTCCCCGCCGGTTGCCCATCGGCGCACGGAAAACCCGTTGGCGTCGGTTGTGGGATCCAGAAAGCGGTAGGGGGCAAGATAGGTCCCGACGATGGCCCGGACGGAGCCCAGCATGCGTTCGGCACCCTCCTCGAACAGGGTTTGCGCCGGATGTCCGGCGACGTGGGCGGAAAGCTCCCCGTTCGGGGAACGCGCGAGGATGTCGACGAGCGTCCCGGTCGCGGTCCGGCCCGTCTCCCACAGCCGCCCGAGCACGGCCGCCACGAGCGACTGCGCGTAATGGTGCCATTCGGCCTCGGCCCCGCCCCGCGTCGGGACGAGACTCCGGGCCAGGCGTTCGGCGTCCCAGGCTGCGCTCATCTCCGCGAGCGGCGCCCAGTCGACCGAGCGTTCATCCACCGGATTGAGGATCCGGTCTCCCCTCTGGTGGAAGCGGGACAGGAAATCGCCACCGCAATCGGCCACGAGAACGCGGTCACCCCGCCGCCGGAGCGTCTCGAGACAGTCGGCCAGGGCCACGCTCTTGCCGGAGCCGGGACTTCCTGCGCAGAGGAGGTGGTAGGGCTCGAGCGCGGGCGGAATCCGGATGCCGCCCACGCGGAGTGTCCGGGTCGGGGCGGATGTGCCGGAGAGTCGATGCCCGAAGGCCGGAAGGCAACCGGCGAGGGAGGCTCCCGCGATCTGCCGGCCGCGCGAATGACGGCGTCCCGGGTGCATCCGGCCAAACGGGAAACGGCCCCCTCCAGGCAGGCTGCGCCGGATCAGGATCAGGCCCAGGAGAAAGCCGCCCAGTGCGGCCACGCCGATTCCGATTTCCCCCATCCGTTCGCTCCCATGGACCGCACCCGCCGGGTACGGACCTCACTCACAAGGCCCGGGGCACTCCCCGGGCACCAGACGCCTGGCCGGCTACGGCCTCAAGGCGAGATGGATGCGGCCATCTCGCCCAGGATCGGGCCGATGACCGCGGCAAATTCAATCTTGTTGACGAAACCATCGACCCCGATTTCCTGTGCCCGTTCGCGATACTCGGGATCATCGTAGAGCGTGATCAGAACCACCTTCGGGGAATCCGCCTTCTGCTTGAGCGCCTCCGCCGCACCCAGCCCGCCGATGCCCGGCATGGCCACGTCCAGGAGCACGACATCCGGCCGCAGCGACTCGCACAAGGTGAGCGCCTCCTCCCCGGAACGGGCCAGTCCCACGACCTGAACCCCCGGCTGGGCAGCCAGCAGGCTCGCCACCGACTCGACGAAGAGCGGGTGGTCGTCCGCTACCAGAACTTTGAGCCGACTCATCCAAGCCTACTCCTTCTTCCAGACCTTTGATCGTATACGATTTTCACGGATTAGTCAGCCATGTATCGGGCTTGCGCCGGGTCATCGGCCATGACTGGACCGCTAAGTCCAGAGATTTCCTTTGGATTTTCGGAAACGGACGCTTCTTCGGATCCCACCGCTTCTTCCCGATCCTCAGCCGTGGCCTTGGCGAGCGCAAAGACCATGGCAATGGTCGTACCCCGTCCGGGGGCACTCACCAGGTCGAAATGCCCACCCGCGAGCTGGACCCGCTCCTCCATGCCCACCAATCCCAGGCTCGAACCTCCCTGGACCTTGCGGCGCATGGCCTCGACATCAAAGCCGCGGCCATCGTCCCGGATCGTGACGCGGAGTTCGTCGCCCTCGGCCCGGAGCGCGAGCTCAACCTTGATGGCTCCCGCATGTCGGGCGATGTTGTTGAGCGCTTCCTGGACCACGCGGTAACAGGTAATTTCGACGAGCGGAGGGAAACGCGGATCACCGGTGGGCAAATCCAGGCCCAGCTTGATGCCCGACAACGTGGCCATCCGGCTGCCCAGACCCCGGAGGGCCGCCACGAGACCCAGGTCATCAAGCAGTGATGGATGCAGGTTGAGCGACAGGCTGCGGACCTGGGTGAGGACCCGGTCCAGGTTGGCTACGAGCTCCTCGTAGAGCTTTTCACGCCGGCTCAGCTGGAACAGGTCGGACATGGCATGGAGTCCGAGCTTGGTCGCGGTGAGGGTCTGGCCCACCTCGTCGTGGAGTTCGCGTGCCAAATGGCGACGCTCGTTTTCCTGGGTCACGAGGAGCTTGCGCGACAAAAGCCGAAGGCGTTCGGCGTATTCGATCACGGCTTTCTGCACGGTCCGGAGCGCCGTCACATCCCGCGCAATCCCGACGCTGTAATCGCGTCCTTCCCACTGGATGAGGTAACGGTACCCCTGGACCCAGCGCCACCCGCCATCGGCCGTGGCCAGACGAAACTCGCTCAGGGGATAACGCTGCCAGTCCCCGATCCGTTCAAGGTCGACCGGGTGGATCAGGGATCCCGGATGGCGGTTGCGCAAAGCCTCGAGCTCGAAACCGAGGAGCGTCCGGTGCGAGGGACTCAGGTACTCCATCTGGCCATCGAGGCTCGCCATGCTGATGAGATCCACCGAGTTCTCGGCGATCAGCCGGAACTTGAGGGACTGTTCCTGCTGGACGCGGCGGATCCGTTCCCGCCGTCTCAGGTCGACCAGGAAGCGCTGTTCCTGTTGCACGACGATCAGGGTCGAAAGCAGGATGAAAAGGGCCATGAAGCCGGCCAGGGTTTCGACGGCCGGTTCGTAGGTGCGGGGACCGAACAGGGTATGGACGATGATCCCGGCCAGAACCAGCCAGACGAAACCCAGGCCCAGGTAACCCAGTGCAATCCGCCAGACCGCTTTTGACCCGATCCGGGGTTCGTGGGAATTGGTCTTCATCTACCCGTCTCTCCTTCCCTGTCCAGCATACTCCCTCCACCCCGCCGGATGGCAAAGAACTCCTGGAGAAGCAGACGGGAAGGATCGGCCCGGACCCCGCCTGTGACTGCCAGATGATGGTTGAAGACCCAACCGAGCTGGCCGGGAGCAAGCCGTTCGAGGGCACCGAAGCGGGGATCGGATGCGCCGTAGACGAGACGCTCGATCCGGGCCAGCATGAGCGCACCCAGACACATGACGCAGGGTTCGAGCGTGACGTAGAGCGTGGTCCCCCCGAGCCGGTAGTTGCCAACCCGGCGCGCCGCCTCGCGAAGCACTCCGATCTCGGCATGCGCGGTGGGATCGGTCTGGCGGATCGGGGCATTGCCGGCTGCAGCGAGGCATTCCCCCGCGCGGACGAGGACAGCGCCGACGGGCACCTCGCCCGCCGATCCGGCGCGTCTCGCCCAGTCCAGGGCCTGGTCCATCCAGCCCTCAT
>JAKATI010000081.1 GCA_021828045.1 Pseudomonadota bacterium
CCGATTTTTCAAATTTTTTAAAGATGTAACAATGGATACTGGATCAACTACATTTGAAACCATCCATGGATACCGTTTCAAAATCTTGATCTTCTTTGAAATCGAAATTTATTGGATTTCAATCCGGTCGGGAAGCCTACAAATCAAAATCCGCTCTCCCCATGGATATCCGTCTTGTTGTTGTTTTCTAAACACAGAATTCCCTCTTTTCTCCCTTGCGCATCAGAAGTCCGACCCCGGTCCCCAAAGCGAGTCCAGGGTGTAGCGGCCGGGAGGGCGGCCTGATAGGGCCAGTACCGCATCCAGGGCCCCTTCGGCAAAGACCCGTCGGTCCTGGACCCGGTGCCAGATCTCGATCCGTTCCCCTTGTCCCTCGATCCAGAGGGCATGGTCACCGAGGGCACGGCCCAAGCGCAGGGAGACGGTGGCCACCCGCTGGCCCTGAGGCTGGCCCTCCCACGCGGCTGCGAGTGCACGCGCCGTCCCGGAGGGAGCATCCTTCTTGGTCGCGTGGTGGACATCCAGGACACCGGCATCGAAAGAGTCATCCAGCCAGGCGCGGAGCTTGGGCAGAATCTGGGTGAGGGCGGTGACCGCCCGGCTGAAATTGGCCGCGTGAAGGACAGGAACCTGAACCGCCAGATCGTCGAGGAGACGATCGAGTCCGTCCGTGAGGGGCGTCGTTCCGGAAACCAGGGGAATCCGGTAACGCCCGCAGTAGTCGATGGCTTCCCGAAGTCCCTCTGGCGAGGAAAAATCAACGACGGCACCGATTCCTTCCCAGGAGGCCTTGGATGCCGTCTCGAAAGAAAGCCCTCCTCTCCCCTTCCCGGATGCCTGGGGACAGGGCAGGCCCAGATTCGGGTTGTCCGGCCGGACCAGCGCAAGTCCAACCTCGACCCCGTTCCTTCCGGCGGAAGCCGAGAGAACCCGGGTGCCCATCCGGCCGGAAGCGCCGAAAAGAGCGATCCGGAGCAGGTCACGCAACACGGCTCCGATCCCGGTCTAGGGAACGTCGACCGCGATGATCTGGGCCGACGTGACTGTATTGGTCGCGAGCTGCGTGATCGTGCAGGCCGAGGCAACTCCGTTCGTGGTTCCAATCGTGCCGGTCACCGTGTACCGGCTCTCATCCAAGGGCTGCCCGAGAATGCCGCCCGGCGGACCGGTCCGGATGAGTGCGCAGCTGGCTCCGGCGGTGGAGACCGCGGAGGGATTGCCCGCGACCACCGCGGCATAGCTGATTTCGCTGGCCGACCCCACTGCTCCGACGACCCCGGCCAATGCGGCCTGGTTGGCCAAGGAGCCCAGGATCACGATCACCATCACGAGTTCGATCAATGTGAAACCACTCTCGACCTTCTTCATGCTGCACTCCCTCAGGCAAGACAGGGGGGTTCCCCGGCTTGCGCCGGGTGACGACTCCGGCGTTGCGGCTATCCTAACCAACCCCACCTCCCTTGTCGATGCGCGTCGGGATTGCGCCCCGGCGATCCGCCCCGTTCCCGGAAACCGGAAGGAGGGTCTGTATACTGGACGCATTGGAGGGGAGCCCAGCCTTGCTTCCCCCGGATATTGGGAGCCAGACCATGCAAAACCGACCGAGCCGACGATACCGGAGAGCGTTTTTTGCCCTGACCCTGTCCTGCCTGGCACTCGCGGCCTGCGGCCATGACCGGGCCCGGGCGACTGCAAGCCCGCCGAGCCCGGACCGGCCGGCCACCGTCTCCGGCATGCATACCTGGATGCAGCCCGGGGTCTACCGCTGGACGGTTCCCGCCGCGGACACGGGTGGAATGATCGAGGTCGAGATCGCAGGCGGAGGGGGCGGGGGAGGGAATGCCGGCTGGGTGCGAACCCCCTTTGAAGGAGCCGCCTACACCTGTCAGTTCCAGCACGACTGCGGTGGCGGGGGCGGCGGGGGCGGCGGGGCCTCCGCGATCGTCGGAGGAGGAAGGGTCCTGCTCGTCGCGGATGGCGGAGGGGGCGGTGGAGGAGGCAACAACCACGGCGAGGATGCCGATGGCGGATTCGGCGGATTCGGCCAGGCCACTCTCTCGACCTTTCTGCCCATCGTGGCCAATGCCACCGAAGAACGTTCCTGTCCCGGCCCCTGCGTCTATGCCGGCGAGACCCTCACGCTCACGGTGGGTGCCGGAGGGGAGGGAGCACTCGGAGCCGATGGCGGAACCGGCGGCATGGGTTTCGGCGGACGGGGTGGAGCAGGAGGGAATCGCTGCTCCTCCAATGGGCAAAGCGGCGGAACCTACGGTGGCGGGGGTGGTGGCGGGGCCTCCTGTCGCTGGAACCTCACCGGCGGAGCCGGCGGCAGTGGTGGTTTCGGTGGAGGCGGTGGGGCCGGAGCCCTGGGGGGGACGAATTGTCTGGCAACGGGCGGCCACGGCGGCAACGCCCTGCCCATGAGACCGGATCCCACACCGGGATTCGTGAAGGCCGGAGGCAAGGCCTCCGGTCAATCCGGCCGCTGCGGCGGCGGGAAGGGAGGTGCGGGTCATGGAAAGGTCAATCCGGCCGGACAGAATGGACCGGCCTCGCCCGGATTCGGCACCTACAACGCCGGTGCGGCAGCCAACGGTCATCCGGGAGTGATCAGCCTGGTCTGGTCCTGAGTTTTCGCAAGCCCGGTGGGAGTCCGTCACGACCTGAGGCGGACTTCCGGTGCGCCGGCCGCCCGGGCTCAGGATCCCGAGGGGAGTCGACCGGTCCTTCGGGCCCGGGAAGGAACCAGACCCCGGGCCCTCTCGGCGTCGTGGAAGGAGCTAGTCCTGGTAGTCTTCGTTCCCCGGAGTCGGCACCGGCTTCAACTTCGCGATCTCGGCCTGGTTCTCGAACTTGAGGACGTAGAAGCCGCCGTGGCTCGAGGTGACCCAGAGATAGAGCTGGCCATGCCGCCAGACGAAGCGGCTGTGCGCCTTCGACCAGGCAAAGTTGATCGGCGGGGAAACCCCCTGGAAAACGTTCAGCAATGAGCCCGGATCGATCTCGGTCGGGACGGGCGGTGCCGGACCCACGAAATAGGCGATTTCCCTGGGCTTGTACGGATCCTTGATGTCAAAGACCCGCACTCCTGCCTGGTGGCTGGAACAAGCCAGGAGCGTCGCATCACGCGGGTTGTCGAAGGTGCAGTCGTGCACGCTGTAGCCATAGCCACCCATCGTGGCCGTGATGTCATGTTCCGTGAGTGCACAGTTCTTGGGGTTGTCTACACCAATCATCAACAGGGCCGCGAGTTTCGGCTTCTTGAGATTGCTGATGTTGATGAGCCGTTCCATGCCGAAGGGCGGGAGTCCCGCCCGGCACGCGGCGATGGCCCCTTGCGGGTAGTTGCAGCCGCCCGAGCCGCACTCGTCCCCGACCCCGAGGTAGGGCTTCCCGCCGATGAACGCCAGGTCGGGCTCGATGCCGATATTGCCGTTCACCCAGTAGAGCGAGCTGATCACCTTGATGACCGGGTGGGGCAGGCGGTCCTGCACCTGGCTCACATCATAGATGACAAGTCCGTTGCCCGATTTGTAGACCCCGGGACGGACCAGCTGGCCGACCACACCGCAGAAGAGGAGCGTACCGGGCGGATGGCCATCGACCGTGAACTGGTTGAGCGAGATCCGGTGGCAGATCTGGTGGGCACCGGCCCCGCCGGGCTGGTCATGAGGAAAGTCCCAGTCGATGATTTCCCTGGGGTGCCTCGGATGGGTGACGCCGATGGCGAAGAGGCGTCGCTGGTTGAACGAGGTGATCCAGTAGGTCTTCCCGTCATAGGTGAAATTCCCGGCATGCGCCTGGAGATGCGGGTCCGGCAGCTGGACGCTGGACAGGAGCTTGGGGTGTGCACAGTGGGACAGGCTGTAGAAGGCAACCGCGGGTTGCGGACCGGCGCCCATCCAGCTCTCGGCGGTACCCAGAAGCGCGCGCCGGGAATTGACCGACGGGTCTTCCCAGTCGTAGAGGGCCGCCGGATTGTCCAGATGGGTGACGTACCGGGGGTGGTGGGGGTTCGACACATCCAGCACCTGGATGCCGGGATCCAGGAGCGGAGGAACCCCCCTCTGCCCGGCCTCGTAGCCATCGGTGGTGACGTAGGCGCAGTGGCGGTACCAGAGGAGCTGGTGACCCGCTCCCTGGCCCTGGTATTCACCGACGATGGCCAGGTTGCAGTTGTAGGGTCGGGTCGAGGCCCCGCTGGTTCGCTCCGCCCGGGTGAGTTGGCCATCCACTCCACTTTCGGTCCGGTCTCCCGGCTGGCAGACGGGGTTGGGCACGGGGCCCAGGAACGGGGCCGGCGTCTTCGCCTGCACGGGAAGGGAAGTGATGGCCGCGAGCACGAGGCTCGCCGCAACGACCGACAGACCGGAAATCCGGGCCATCCGGCTGATTCGTTCCAGCATGGGGGGATCCTCCCGAGGATTCTTCAGGTTGGTCGGCCCCATGGTAACTGATCTCCCGCAGAGAGTGCGAGACTGAGCGGGGGAGCGCTACGTCAGGAGGCGGTAATAAAACTAATCAGTGCGTAACAAAAGATTTCCACGAGCAGCGAATGGCCACCGGGCGTCCATGACCCGCGGTTACGGTCGCGTTTCTGCGCTTTCGAGAAATCCTCCCGCAGCCAGGCGAGCGTTTTGGTGAGCCACGTATCCCATGCCTTCGCGCGGTTGGCGCAGATCTTGAGGTGTTTATAGGAAGCCAGCGCGGGATGGCGCGTGAATTCCTCCCAGGCGAGCGCGAGGGCTTTGTCGTGCCGGCCGGCCGCGGCGGCCGTACTCCTGGGCGAGGAATTCAATGAGCCGCGAGTCCGGCCGCTCGGAAAACATCTCGTGGCCGCGCTCGGCCCAGGCGAGCGCTCCGTCGCGGCGGCCGGTCTGCGCGAGGATTTCGGCGATTTCCAGAAAACGATAGGGGCTCGTAAGGTCGCGGCTCTTGATCGCGACGAGCGCGTCCACGTCTCCGGCCTGTCGTGCCAGCGACTCCAGGATGGAAGTCATGCGGTAGTACGACGTGTGCATCCTCGCCTCGGCATCCTTGGGGCCGCGTGCGGGGACTTTCTTCCATTCCTTCTCGGCCAGCGCATGGAAAGCGCGCAGAGCGGGATCGTTGAACACCTGTTCAAGGAGCAATTTTTCAATCTGCCCGCGCGATTCGGCGGACAGCCACTCACGGATCCCAGCCAGCCGTCCTTGCCGCGCCGCGCGGGCAGCACGGCCTTCTGGCCCGCCAGCCAAGCGAGTCCCGCGGCCACGCCGTGCTTGCAGGAGATACCGCCGTCGCCGACCGGGCAGGTGCAGGAATGGCCGAGCCGTTTGCCTTCCGTCCAGAGCTGCACGGCGTACTCGTCACCTCCTTTGACCTGCGCGTTGATTGTGTC
>JAKATI010000016.1:0-10475 GCA_021828045.1 Pseudomonadota bacterium
ATGGACGAAAAGGCACCCGCGAGCGGACCTTCGGCCATTGCCCATACGGCTATGCCCAACGCCGCGCGGTCATGTCCGCGCCACAGCGCCAACAGGGCGACGGACGCGTACAAGATCATATCGTAGAGGAAGATCCACGTGGCCCATCTGTTCAGCCGACTGTGGTTGCTCTCCACTGCGTGCACGATCACCTTGACTCGCGCCGGGCCCCGTCCGAGCACCAGTGGATAACTCGCCGAAGCTGGAAGAGAGTCAATTCTGCTCGCGATCAGCGCAATGCGCGTCGGAAGTGATTGCTGGACCAGATCCAGCCGGTCCCCCGCATGCAAACTGGCAGGCGTGAGACCGGGAATCGGCACGATGACCGCCTGGTTCGCATTTGCCCAGCGCACCATGAATGGAAGTTGTTGATCCGGCTGGAAGCCCGCCCAACTCGCGTAGACGTTCGTGGCGATGACCAAAACCGAGAGCACGATCGAGAGCCCGGATCGACGCGGCATGATGACTCCCCGATTCTCTATTTGTCGCGGTTCCTTCCACTGTAGCACAGGGTGTCCGTGGTTTTACCCCGGCTTCTTCGACAGATCCGGAGCCTGGAGGGTAGTCCCGCAGGGGCATCTGCGGATTTTGTGACGGATAACTGCCGTCACCTGACCTGGACCGCGTTGGTGCAGCGGGCACGCCCATGGCAACGATCCTCCGGGATCTGCCATCCGCACAGGTCTACTCGGGTGACCGGGTCCTGATCCCCCGCTGCGAGATCATCCCCACCAAACGGATCCGCTCAGGACAGATCCAGGCGGAACACCCAGGCATCCTCCCGAATCAGTGGGGGCTCGGCCGGATAGTACCCCGGCCGTTCGCCGATCAACTTGAAACCACAACTCCGGTACAGCGACTGCGCCCGGGCATTCGATACCCGGACCTCGAGGAACATGACCTCGGCTCCACACTGGATCGACCAATCAATGAGATAGTCGAGAAGTGCGCGACCGAATCCGCGACCCTGATGGGGAGGAGAGACGCAGAGATTGAGCAGATGGGCTTCCCCGACGGCGATGGCAACGATCCCGTAACCGACAATTCCACGGCCTTCCAGGAGCACCCATCCGTCATAGCCCACTTTCAGGCAATCACGGAAAATTTGCTCCGTCCAGCACTGGCGGTAAGCGGCCTGCTCGATCTGGAGGATTTCCGGCAGATCCCGCACCTTCATCCGGTGGAAGGAGCGCGGGGGAAACACGGCAAGTGCCATTTTGCCCCCTAGGATCCGGCCTGGTCCAAGGCCAGGCAGAGATCCCGCCAAACCTCCCGTTTGGCCACCGGATTGCGCAGGAGATAGGCCGGGTGATAGGTGACAATCACCGGAATCTTCCCGCCCAGGGTATGAACCGTGCCACGCAAGCGGGAGATCGGCTGCTCGGTACCGAGCAGGCTCTGTGCGGCAATGCGTCCGAGCGCGACCAGGATCCGGGGGGCCACCAACTCCACCTGCCGTTCCAGAAACGGCCGGCAGGAGGCGATCTCCCCGGGTTCGGGATCCCGGTTTTTCGGCGGACGGCATTTGAGCACGTTGGCAATGTAGACTTTGGGGCGTTCGAGTCCCATGGCCTCGATCATGGAGGTGAGCAGCTGTCCGGCCCGACCGACAAAGGGTTGTCCCTCCCGGTCCTCGTCTGCTCCCGGCGCTTCCCCAATGAACATCCAATCCGCCGGCCGGGATCCTGCTCCGAAGACCGTCTGCTGGCGGGTGCGGCACAGGCCGCACAGTTCACAGCCGGCAACCCGCCGGGCCAGATCCTCCCAGCCAAGCTCAGTCACAGGCGGCGGAACTCCAGGATCCAGTGGCGTTTCCGCCCGGTCCTGAGAACGACCGCTGGTTTCCGGCACGCGCCCATCGCCCCGATGTTCCCAGAGCGGGATGCCCAGAAAATCCAGCACCTCGACCTCCTTTCCCGCACTCATGGGATGAACCCGCTCCGGCGATGGCGGAACCAGCGTCGCCACAGGCCGATGGCCGGTCCGGACAGGGCATAGCAGAACAAAGATGCAAAGAGCATCTTGGGCGGACTGATCGCTATCACGATCAGGAGGAGCGGGATCACGATCGCCCAGCGGAAACGAACATGCTCCGAGAGGCTCAGGTCCTTGAAGCTGTAGTAGGGAATGGGACTCACCATGAGCACCCCGCATCCCATGGTGGCGAGCCAGGCCGGAATCATCGTCCAGGGCTCGTTCGACCAGGAAACCAGCAGCCAGACCAGACTGGCCATGAGTCCGGCTGCCGCCGGAGAGGGCAGTCCCTGGAAATAGCGCTTGTCCAATGCCTGGGAACGGACATTGAACCGGGCCAGACGGAGAGCCGCCGCCGCGGTATAAAAGAACGCCGCAAGCCATCCCCAGCGGGCCACGTTTCCGGTCTCGTGGAGAAACGGGACAAAAGCCCACCGATACATCACGATGGCCGGTGCCAGACCGAATGCCACGACATCCGACAGGCTGTCATACTCCTTGCCAAACTCCGTGGCCGTCCGTGTCCAGCGAGCGACCCGTCCATCGAGGCCATCCATCACAGCAGCAAAAAAAATAGCCACCGCCGCGTGGATATAGTGGACATTGAGGGCGGCAATGATCGCGTAGAACCCGCCGAAGAGTGCGGCGGTGGTGAACAGGTTCGGCAAAAGGTAGATCCGGCGTTTGCGCCTCAGGTTGGGTTCCGTTCCGGAAGACGAGGGAGGAGAGGTATCCACCACGATCAGGAATCCCCTGGGCCCACTGCTTTCCGGGAGTGGCCCAGCACGCGCTGCCGCACGGTCTCGATGTCCTGCTCATGCGCCCGGCGGCGGAATTCGGCGAGCCGCGCCCCCCCCTGCTGAAGCTCCTGGTCAAGCTCCCGGGCGAAGGCTCCCGAGCGAATCTCGGCCAGCAGATCCGACATGGCGGCCCGGGTGGCTTCCCCGATGACCCGCGGTCCCCGGGTAAAGTCCCCATACTCGGCAGTGGTCGAGATGGCTTCCCGCATGCCGGCCAACCCGCGTGCAGAAATCAGATCCGCCATGTACTTGACCTCTTCCAGGCAACAGAAGTAGGCAATTTCAGGCTGGTAACCGGCCGCAACGAGTGTTTCGAAGCCCGCCGCGATCAGGTGGTTCAGCCCTCCGCAGAGAATCGCCTGCTCGGCAAAGAGATCCGTCTCCGTTTCCTCGGCAAAGCTCGATTCGAACACGCGGACCGGCTTGCGGTTCAGCGCCTGCGCGTAGCGATACGCACGCAAAAGCGCCTGGCCGCTGGCATCTCGGGCACAGGCAATGACGCAAGGCGGCCCTCCTCCCGACTCGTACAGAGCGCGGACTTTCTCACCCACGGCAAGCGGTGCCACGAGGAGCACATCCAGGTCATCCCGGGGAATGATTTTCTGGTAATGGATATTGAAGCCGTGGGCAAACACGAGTGCGGTCCCGGGCCGGAGCAGGGGTTCCAGCCGGGCATAAACCGCAGGTTGGGCCTCATCGGGGATCAGAAAAGCGATCCAGTCCATTTCTCGGGCGAGCTTGTCGAGCGAACAGGACACCAAGCCGTCCCGGAGGACGTGCGCACGGCTCGCCGAATCCTCCCGCAAGCCAACCTGGACTGCGACCCCAGAATCCCGCAAATTCAGGGCCTGGGCCCGCCCCTGCGAACCATAACCCAGGATGCCGACATCGCCCAAACCACAGGAGCTGCCGACCGGGGTGGAAGGGCTGTCTTGCGGCATGGTGGGCCGGGTCATTCGGTCAACCCCGGCATCCAGGATGCACAAAGGGAGCTGACCTGGCTGCCGGAATCACGATGGCCATGCCTCCAATCATAGTCCAGACGACTCCCGCCGGCTCGATCCCGCGCCGGAACGGGGTGGTCCAGACGACGCTTCATGTTAAATTGAACCGAATTTCCGATCCTTGTCCCATTCCGGTTCCCAATGCGAACAAGCGCCCTTGGTCTTTTCACGCTCAAGGAAACCCCGGCTGAAGCTGAGCTGGCCAGCCATCGTCTCATGTTGCGCGCCGGAATGATCCGTCCGGTTGCGGCCGGCATTTACACCTGGCTTCCACTTGGGCTCAGGGTCTTGCGCCGTGTGGAGGAGGCCGTCCGCGAGGAGATGAACCGGGCGGGTGCCGTCGAACTGCTCATGCCGGCCATCCAGCCCGCCGAACTCTGGCAGGAATCGAATCGCTGGACCAAGTACGGACCCGAACTGCTCCGCCTCTCGGACCGGCATCACCGGCTTTTCTGTTTCGGCCCCACCCACGAGGAGGTGATCACGGACCTCGCCCGCCGCGAAATCCGCTCGTACCGGGAACTCCCCCTCATTTTCTACCAGATCCAGACCAAATTCCGCGATGAGATCCGCCCTCGGTTCGGGGTCATGCGCGCCCGCGAGTTCATCATGAAGGATGCCTACTCCTTTCATGCCTCGGAGTCCTCCCTTCGGGAAGGCTATGGCCGCATGCAGGACGCCTATCACCGGATCTTTCAGAGGCTCGGGCTCGAGGCCCGTGCGGTGGCTGCCGACTCCGGTGCGATCGGGGGACGCTTTTCACACGAGTTTCACGTGCTGGCCGACGCCGGGGAGGACCTCCTGGCACTTTCAGACGGAGGATCCTATGCGGCAAACGTGGAACTGGCCGAAGCCCTCCCGCCCGAGGGTTCGCGACCACCGGCACAACAACCGCTTGAAAAGGTCCGGATCGGCTCCCCCTCCTCACGGAAATCCGCCTCGGCTACCGGCGAGGAGGCACAGATCCGGATCGAACTCGTCAAAAGCCCGGCCGGTGAATTTCACGCCATCGCCCTCTGTGCCGGTCACACACTCAACCCGGTGAAAGTGGCCCACGTCTTGGGGTATGCGGAACCGGTTCCACCCGCCGAGTGGAACGAACGCTACCCGCTTGATGCAAGCCATCTCGGACCGCTGGACCTGCCCTGCCCGCTCGTGGCGGATCGTGCTGCGGCGCACCTTGCGGATTTCTCGGCTTGGGCGAACACGCCGGACCAGCTTTGGCGGGGAGTGAACTGGGGCCGCGACTGCCCGGAGCCTCCTGCCCATGATTTCCGGGTAGTCACCAACGGAGACCCGAGCCCGGATGGAAGGGGTCGACTGCGGCTTGTACGGGGAATTGAGGTCGGCCACATTTTCCAGCTCGGGACAGAGTACAGCGAGCGCCTCCATGCTTATTTCCAGGATGAGTCTCGCGGCGAGAAGCCTTTGTGGATGGGTTGCTACGGCATTGGGGTCAGCCGCATCGTGGCTGCCGCGATCGAGCAGCATCACGACGAGTGGGGAATCGCCTGGCCCGAACCGCTCGCGCCCTTCACGGCCGCCATCGCCCCGATCGGGGGAAGAAGCTCGCCCCGGGTCTGGGAGACCGCCTGCTCCCTAGAAGCGGAACTGGAATCCAAAGGATGCCAAACCCTGTTGGACGACCGGGATCTCCGTCCGGGTTCGATGTTTGCCGATCTGGATCTCATCGGTATTCCGCAACGGATCGTGGTTTCGGAACGAGGACTCGGGGAGGGTCGGGTGGAATGGCGGGACCGGAAGAGTCGTACCACCCAGATGATCAGCCCACAAGAAGTGTGCGAAATCGTCCTCGGCAGGATGGCTCCTTCCATCTGAGATGTCCATTCGCTTCCTCCGGTACGGCGGACTGGCCCTCGCGCTTCTCGCCGGTGGGGCACAGGCGGGACCCGCACCCCGGCACGACCCGGCACTGGACCGATACCTTCGCCAGGCGCTGGCCGGACACCAATCCGGATTTCACAGCCCGATCGTGGCCCGGGTCTGGCTCAGGGTCATGTCCCGGCGTCTTGAGCCCTACGTGGCCAATCCCCGCGCCCGCACCCGGCTTTTGCTAGCCGTCCATACGGCTGCCGCAGAAGCGGAGGTCTCCCCCGAACTGGTACTTGCCATCATCAATGTGGAAAGCGACTTTCACCGTTTTGCGGTTTCTTCCACCGGGGCACAGGGACTCATGCAAATCATGCCGTTCTGGCTCCGTCAAATCGGCCACCCCGGGGACAACCTGTTCCGGATGCGCACGAACCTCCGGATCGGGTGTGCCATCCTGCACTACTACCTCCACCGTGCCCATGGCGACTACTCGCTCGCGCTCCAGAACTACTACGGCCAAATGGATGGCATCGATTATGCGCATCGCGTCCTGACACTTCTCACCGATCGCTGGTACTGGCACTGATCCCGATCCGGGCGTGTCAGTGCGGATACGGCGCAAAGCCACGGCACGGCGGCTGCCCAAAGGGCCGTATACTATTGTGAAACGCGGTGATGCGGGGGTCACGAGAGCCCTGATCGATGAGTACACTTGTCCTGTCACGGTTGCAATTCGCCCTGACCGCGATGTTCCACATCCTGTGGCCGGTTCTCACGATCGGCCTGTCCCTTTTCCTGGTACTCAACGAAACGCTGTGGCTCCGGACCGGTGATCCCGACTACTATCGGCATGCCCGTTTCTGGGCCAAGCTTTTCATCCTGAACTTCGGGATCGGGGTGGCCTCCGGTGTTCCCCTCGAGTTCGAGTTCGGGACCAACTGGGCCCCCTTTGCCCGGGCGATGGGCAATTTTTTTGGCAATATCCTGGGTTTCGAAGGAGCCATGGCATTCATGCTGGAAGCCGGGTTCCTGGGGATCATGCTCTTCGGCTGGCGGCGCGTGGCTCCCAAGATCCACCTGTTTGCCACCCTCATGGTCGCCTTGGGGGCCTCCTTCTCCGCATTCTGGATCATGGTCGCCAACAGCTGGATGCAGTCCCCGGCCGGGGGAATCATGCGCGGGGGCCGCTTCATCGTGACCAGCTATACACGGGCCATCTTCAATCCCTATACCTTGTGGTCCGTCGGTCACATGTGGTTTGCCTGTCTCGAAACCTCGCTCCTTGTGATCGGAGCCATTTCGGCCTACTACATCCACCGTGGCCAGGCCCGCGGGTTTTTCCTGAAATCGCTCAAGCTCGTGATTCTCGCCGGACTGGTCGTGGCCCCGCTTCAAATCTTTCTGGGAGACGGGAGTGGCCGGGTCGTTTTCCATTACCAGCCGGCCAAGGGAGCGGCTCTGGAAGGACACTGGAAAACCAATCCACGGGGACAGGGAGCCCCTTGGGCGTTGGTTGCCTGGCCCAGCCAGCAGGCTCAAAAAAACCTGTGGGCCATCCAGATCCCGGACGTTTTGAGCCTGCTCGCAACGCACCGCATCACGGGACGGGTGATCGGACTGAGATCCATCCCACGGCGAAACCAGCCTCCGCTTCTGCCCCTCCTGTTCTATGCCTTTCGCCTGATGGTTCTGATCGGATTCTACGTTTTCGGCCTCATCCTCTGGAGCCTCTGGCTCTGGTGGCGCAAGGCACTTCATCCCGATCAGCTGGACCGTCACCGTCTCTGGCTCAAGGCCTGGATCGCCGCGCTCCCTCTCGGGTACATCGCCGTGGAATGCGGATGGATCGTCCGCGAGGTCGGACGCCAGCCGTGGATCGTGAATGGCATCCTCCGGACCTCGGCAGGCGTCTCCCGTCTCGCCCCGGGCACCGTGACCTTTTCCCTGCTGGGCTATCTTCTGTTGTATGGGGTGCTGTTGGCCAGCTTCGGCGTGTTCTTCCGGCGCATCATCCGCGAGGGGCCTGATCTCGGGATGACCCCGCCACCGCTCCACCCGGCCAACCCGATTGACGCAAACGCATCCCCAACCCCACCCCATCCACTGGATGAGCCCTGAACATGAGCGCGGCCACGGCGCTGCTCGAAAACATCTGGTTCGGCTTGATCGGGGTCATCCTGGCCCTCTATGTCACGCTGGACGGCTTTACCCTCGGCGTCGGCATGCTGTCGCTGTTCTCGCCCACGGAAGAGCGGCGTGCCATCCTCATGGGGACACTGGGTAGCGTCTGGGACGCCAACGAAACATGGCTGGTTTTATTGGGTGGTGCCCTTTTTGGCGCCTTCCCCGCGGCTTATGCCCTGCTGCTCCATGCCCTCTACCTGCCGGTCATATTCATGCTGTTCGGCATGATCCTCCGTGCTTCCGCCTTCGAGTTCCGGGAACATGCGCGGAACAAGCGCTTCTGGAACGCAGCCTTCGCCGGTTCGAGCCTCCTGATTGCGGTTTCCCAAGGACTCGCCCTGGGCAGCCTGCTCGGCGGCATCCCCTCCGAGGACGGTCATTTCACGGGATCGGTCTGGATCTGGTGGGCACCCTTCCCGGCCATTGTGGCTCTTGGAGTCACGGCCGGCTACGCCCTACTCGGAGCCACCTACCTTGTCCTGAGAACCGAGGGCATCATCCAGGCAAGGGCTCGCCGGGCTGCCTTTTGGCTCGCGATGCTTACGCTTTTCGTCGCGGCCGTCGTGACCGTCTGGACCCCGATCATCTATCCTCGCGTAGCCCAGAAGTGGTTTACGACCCCCTCCCTCTATTTCATCGCCCCGCTGCCGATCCTGGCCCTCTGCGCCTTCTGGATCCTGCTGCGGGCGCTGCACCGGAAACGGGAGATCTTGCCCTTCGCGGCCACCATGGTGATCTTCCTCACCTCCTTTGCCGGTCTGGCCACCAGTCTCTATCCGGCATTGGTCCCTCCCGCCCTCACCCTCCAGGCAGCCGCAGCCTCCCCCCTGACCCTGGTTTTCATGCTGGCCGGGATCGGACTCCTGCTTCCGATCATGCTCGTCTACAACGGATACCAGTATCTCGTCTTCCGGGGAAAAGTCCGGAGCGGCACCTATTCACACTGAGCCCGCCTGTCATCGGGCCCCTCCTGGAATCAAACGGAGGGAGCCGGGTAACTCGCGGCCGGCTGTGCGGCACCCGCCGCCGGATGAAGCCGGGCGGAAAGCCGGTCCATGGCGACATAAAAGGCCGGGGTGATATAGAGCGTGAGCGCCTGCGAAAACAGGAGTCCGCCAACCACGGCGACCCCGAGAGGGCGCCGGGAAGCCCCGCCGGGGCCAAACCCGATCGCGATCGGCAGGGTGCCCAGAATGGCAGCCAGCGTTGTCATCAGAATGGGCCGGAATCGCACAACACAGGCTTCAATGATGGCCTCCGGCGCGCTCGCTCCGGCCCGACGGCGATCGATTGCAAAGTCGATCATGATGATTCCGTTCTTCTTGACCAGTCCGACCAGCATAATGAGCCCGACAAAGCTGTAAATGTTGAGCTGCTGGTTGAACAGGATCAAGCTCAGGAGTGCCCCCACCATGGCGAGGGGCAGGGCGGTCAGGATCGTGATGGGGTGAATGAAGTGCTCATAGAGAATCGCCAGCACCATGTAAATCACGAGAATCGTGACCAGGAGCAGCACGGGCAGGTCAACCAGTGATTTCTGGAAGGTCTGCGCACTGCCGGCGAAAACCCCGGTAATCCCGGACGGGAGCCGGGCTTTGGCCAATGCCCCGATGCGCCGGGTGGCCTGGCCGAGTGAGGTTCCCGGTGCCAGGTTGAAGGAGAAGGTCACCGAGGGCAGCTGTTCGTAGTGATCGACTTCAAGCGGTCCGATACCGGCACGGATGCGGGCCACGGCGGGCAGTGGCACCAGGGTCCCGTTCGCACCGGGCACATTCAGGATATTGAGGGCCTGGATGTTGCGCTGGTAGGGTGGAGCCAGCTCCGCAATCACGGGATACTCGTTTGAGGCCCCGTAAATCAAGCTGACCTGATTGCCTCCAAAAGCATCATCCAGGGTCTCCTGGATGGCTTGAGCGGTTACGCCGAGCAGGGAGGCCCGCTGCCGGAGGATATGGATGTCGATTTCCGGGTTGTTGAGCTGAAGGCTCGAGCTCACGCTCTGGATGCCGGGAACCTGCCGCAATTCAGGAAGGAAGCGGGTCGCAGCGCGGTTCAAGGCCCGTACACTCAGGCCCTGCAGCACATAGTCGTAAGATCCGTTTCCGCCCAATGACCCGATGCTGATGGCTGGCGGGATGCGGAAGAAAACCTGCAAGCGATGCACCTGCCGCGCGGCCCGCCGGAGCTGCTGGATCACCTGGTTCGCACTCACGCTGCGCTGGCTTTTCAGCATGAAGAAGAAGCGGCCGATGTTGCCCCCGGCCGTTCCGCCCTCCCCCTGGCCCACGCTGGAAATGATGCGGGCAACATAGGGGTTGGCCTGGACGATCCGGACGACCCGCTCCTGCAGGTGTTGCAATTGGTGAAAGGTGATCCCTTCCGGCGCCTGGGTCGCCGCAAGCACGAGACCCGTGTCCTCCTGCGGAATAAACCCCTTCGGCACGATGGCAAAAAAGTAGAAGGTGAGGACCAGCATGGCCGCGGCAACAGCCAGCATGGTGCGCCAGTGCTCCACGGCCCAAGTCAACGTGCTCTCATAGAATGCCCGGACTCGCTCGAATCCCACCTCAAACAGCCGCTGGAAGCGGTTGGTGGTCACGGCTTCCTTGAGAAAGCGACTGCACAACATGGGAGAGATCGG
>JAKATI010000016.1:10485-27825 GCA_021828045.1 Pseudomonadota bacterium
ATCGCGACCGTGATGGCAAACTCGCGGAACAACCGGCCCAGGATGCCTCCCATGAGCAGGATCGGCAGGAAAACCGCCGCCAGGGACAGGGTCATCGAAACCACCGTGAAACCAATCTCCTGGGTACCGAGAAGCGCTGCCCGGAACACGGGTTCTCCCATTTCCCGGTGGCGGATGATGTTCTCCAGAACCACGATGGCATCGTCCACGACGAAACCCACCGCCAATGTGAGTCCCATGAGCGACAGGTTGTCGAGCCCGAAGCCCATGAGCTTCATGAATGCAAAGGTTCCGATGATCGAAGTGGGAAGGGCGAGCGCGGCGATCAGGGTGGCCCGGAGATTGCGCAGGAACACGAAGATGACCAGCGTGACAAACAGGATCGAGAGCAGGAGCGTCAGCTTGACTTCCCGGATCGAAAGGTTCACGAACTCGGCATGATCATGGAAAATCTGCAGTTTCGCATCGCCTGGTGCCTCTTTCGACAGTGTGGCGATCACCTTGTGCAGTTCCTTGGAGATGGTGACGGCGTTGGATCCGGGCTGGCGCTGGACTGCCAGCATGATCGAGTGCATCCTGCGCCCATGGTCGAAGGCCTTGTTGATGAAATAGGTGACCTGCTTGTTGGCTTCGACACTGTTCACGGCACGGCCGATGCTGGACAGTTTGACGGGTGCGCCGTTCTGGTAAGTCACCACCAGTCCGTTATAGGCCTTCGCATTCCGCAACTGGCCCTGGGCCTGCACCATGTAGGTTCGGGTCGAGCCGTAAAGCGTTCCGGCCGGCAGGTTGGTATTTCCGCTTTGCACCGCCTGAATCACCTGGGTCAGTGCCAGATGACGTGCGTTCAGTTCGTAGGGGTTAAGTTCCAGACGGACCGCGTATTTCTCCCCGCCAAACACATTGACTTCGGAAACACCCGACAACATCGAGATCTGTTCGGCCACACGCGTTTCGGCGTAGTTGTCCAGTGTAGTCATGGGCAGATGCCGGGCCGTCATCGTCAGGAAAATGATCGGGGAAGCGGTTGGATTGGCTTCATGCAGGACCGGCGGCTGCGGCATCTCGGGAGGGAGTTGCCCAAGTGCCTGGGAAATGGCAGCCTGGACGAGCATGGCCGCACTGTTGATGTTTTTCGACAGGCGGAACTGGAGCGTGATCGAGGTGTTGCCGGTCGTATTGACCGAGCTCATGGTCCTCAGCCCATCAATGGTCGAGAACTGTCGTTCCAGGGGAGTTGCCACCGAGGAGGCCATGGTTTCGGGATTGGCCCCGGGGAGATTGGCATAGACGTTGATCGTCGGAAATTCGACCGGTGGCAGCTCGCTCACGGGCAGGCTGAAATAGGATACAAGCCCGAAAATCAGGAGGGCGGCCATGATAACCGTCGTCAT
The DNA here is from genome assembly GCA_021828045.1 of Pseudomonadota bacterium. GTDB lineage: Bacteria > Pseudomonadota > Gammaproteobacteria > JAKAQQ01 > JAKAQQ01 > JAJZIH01. The sequence continues at coordinate 11,880 of JAKATI010000016.1, forward strand.
GACCGGACGGTGGATAAAGACGGACGACGGATTGACTTTCATGCGAGCCGGCGCTTGGGGGCCACTGGTAAACGGTTGCGAGGCGTCACCCGCATGTTGTTCCGCAGCGTCTCGGGGACTTCAGTCACCACCATTGCGCCGACCGGGAGACCGGACCGGATCACGGCCACGCCGCCGACCTCGCGTGCAACCGAAACCGGAACGATCCGGGCCACCCCGTGCACGACCTCGTAGACGAAATATCCTTTCTGTCCATCCTGCACGGCCGTCTGCGGTATCACCCGGGCATCCTTCTGGATGGACAAAACCACTCGGACTCGCACGTACTGACCGGGCCAGAGCCTGAGCGGATGGTTCGGCAGCCGTGCCCGGTAAAGCACTGTTCCCGTCTGGCTGTTGACCGTGTTGTCAATGAACACCAAGGGTCCGGTACCCAGCACGTGATTGCCGCCCTCCCGGCTGACCTCCACGCCGACCGGACCCTGGTCACGGTAGTGAAGCACGGTATCCAGGTCGCTTTGCGGCAGGTTGAATTCGACCAAAATGGGTGCCATCTGGTTGATCGTGACCAAAGGAGTCGTCATGCTGGAGGAAACAAGATTCCCCGAACGCACGGAAATGGCGCCGGTCAGCCCGGAAATCGGCGCCCGGATCGTCGTATAGGACAGATTGATGCGGGCCTGGCGGAGCGCCGCCTTCGCCTGCTGTGCCGTGGCAACTGCCGTCTCATAGGCTTCCGGGGAGATGTAGCCGTGGGGCAGAAGCGCGCTGTCCCGATGGACGATGGACTCATCCAGCTTCCAAGCCGCGTTTGCCGATGCCAAGGCTGCCTGAAACGGAGCCGGATCGATCCGGAAAAGCAGCTGGTTGCGAGCCACCATCTGGCCTTCATGGAAATTGACCGACTGCAGCAAACCACTCACCTGTGGCATGACGCTCACACTGTGCCGAGAGACCACTTCTCCCGTGGCCCGCAGTTCAACCGGAACCGTCGCCAGCCGAACCTCTGCCGTGGCCACGACCAGGGGTGCATCGGCCTTGGGTTTTCCGGAGTTCTCCTCAGCGCGAATGCGCCAGACGGTGATGCCCACCAGGCTCAGAAGCACAAGACTCCCAATCAGGCGGCCCTTGAACGATCGAGTGGATCTGTGCAGCACGATGGATCCCAGTCGGTGACGGACCATTTTCCCACGAACCCACCCCGGAAGCGTGGGGTCGTTACAATTTGTTACAGAACCCGGCCCACTTCAGACTTACAATGGCATCGGACTTCTCGCAGTACGGGACGATTCGCCTTGGCACGGAACGATTTGATTCTGGTCGTAGATGATGATCCGGAAATCCGGGACCTCCTGCAGCTGTTTTTGACCCGTCATGGGTATCGAGTCAGGGCAGTTCCCGATGGATCGTTCCTGGAATCGGCGATCGAAACACCGGGCCAGTCCCCCGATCTCATCATCCTGGACCTCATGCTTCCCAACATGGACGGACTCAGCTGGTGCCAGTGGTTGCGCGAGCGTTCCCCCATTCCCGTTCTCATGCTCACGGCGCGAGGATCGGAAACCGACCGGATTGTCGGGCTGGAGACGGGTGCCGACGACTACCTCCCCAAGCCCTTCCATCCGGAGGAACTCTTGGCCCGGATCCGCAGCGTGCTGAGGAGAACCCGTGCCTTCCCTGATGCATTGGACAGCGAATCCATCCGCGAGTTCCGCTTCGGGGAGTGGCGGCTTCTCATCGGCAGCCGCGAGCTCATTGATCCGCAAAACGTACGGATCGCCCTTTCAGGAGCCGAATACCGGCTCCTGCGCATTTTCCTCGAACGCGCCCAAACGGTCATTCAACGCGAAGTCCTGACCGAAATGCTGTGGAGCCGCAGCCCCCAGTCGCCTACGGATCGCAGTCTCGACATCCAGGTCAGCCGACTCCGGCATCGTCTACGTGATGATGGGCGCGAACCCAAACTCATCCGCACGGTCCGCGGGGAGGGCTACCTGTTTACCCTTGCGGCGCAACCGTCCCGATGATCCGCTGGCTCCCGCAATCCCTGTTCGGACGCCTCGTCCTGATCCTCCTCACGGGCCTGGTCGTCGCGCAGATTTTGGCTGCGAGCCTCAGCTTTTATGAAAGAAACCAGGCTCTGGTCTACTTCTCTGACCGCCAGTGGGCAGAACAGGATGCCGACCTGGTCAGCCTACTGGACCGCCTGCCTCCTTCGGAACAGAGGCTCGTGGCCTCGATCCGGACCTCTCCCCGGGTCAAGATCCGCCTGTTTCCCCATCGCCCCCCCCCCGCTCCCCATGCCCTGCCTCAGGATCGGAGGGCCCGGCGATTCCAGCAACTGCTCCGGAAGCTGCTCCCCCACCATCGCATCAGCGGCTATCTCCTGAGAGAACCGGTTCCCGCCGCCGACCGCCTGTTTCCCTTCGAGTACGGCTACCGAACCCGCAGCCTGTTCCAGGTCCAGCTGGACCCTTCCGGATGGGTTCGATTCAACTATCTCCGACCCTTGGCCGTCACCGAGTGGCCGTATCCCCTGATTGTCTACCTGGGCGTATTGGGTGTTGGCATCCTCCTGCTTTCACTCTGGGCGGTTCACCTCGCGACACGTCCTCTCCGGGACCTCGCCAATGCCGCCGAAGATCTGGGGCGGAACATTCGTCGTCCATCGATGCCGGAAAAGGGGCCCATCGAGGTCAGGCGTGCTGCTCGCGCCTTTAATGACATGCAAAACCGCCTGATCCAGTTCATCGAGGGACGGACCCGATTGCTCACCGCCATCTCCCACGACTTGAGAACCCCGATCACGAGAATGCGTCTCCGGAGTGAACTGCTGGATGATTCCGGGCTCAAAGCGAAATTCATTCGAGACCTGTCCGAGATGGAGGCCATGACCCGCCAGACGCTCGACTTCCTGCAGGGCCTGGACACCGCGGAAGAGGAGCAACCGATTGACCTGACCGCCCTCCTGGAGACGATCGTGGCGGATCTGGGGGAACAAGGGCTCACGGTTTCCCTGAGCGGTTCGCTGGACCCCCCCCTGCCGGGCCGGCCCTCGCTCCTCCGCCGGCTATTCGAGAACCTGATCCAGAACGCACTGGCGTACGGTGGGGGTGTGGAGATCGGCATCCACCCGGGTGACCGGCAGGTCGAGATCCGCATCCGAGATCATGGGCCCGGCATCCCCATCGACCGGCTCGAGAAAGTTCTTGAGCCCTACTATCGTCTCGATCCCTCCCGCGGACATGAACGCGGCGGATTCGGACTTGGTCTCAGCATTGCCCGCAACATTGCGGAAACCCACGGTGGACGGCTGGTCCTGCGCAATCACCCGGACGGTGGACTGGAAGCACGCATCACCCTTCCGTACGAGCACCCCTCCACAAACGGGAGCCCGACTCCCTACCATGGAAAAAACGGCCGGACACCAGAACCGTTATCCTAGTCCACTCCTCGTCCCCGGATGCTGCCATGGGGTTTCTCCCGTTCCTCCTTGTCCTTCATATCTCCTGCGCGTTTTCAAGCATTCTCCTGTTCCTGGTCCGGGGCGTTCCCAACCTGGTGTTCGACCGACCCTTGAGAGGACGGTTTTTCCGGATCGCACCTCACGTGGTGGATACGCTCTTGCTCGCAACCGGAATCACGCTCGCCTGGAGCCTCTCGATCGATCCTCTACGCGCTTCCTGGCTCGGCGTCAAGCTGCTGCTCGTGGTTGTCTATATCGTGCTTGGAATCCTGGCGTTCCGACTGCAGGGTCCTCGTCCATGGCGCCTGGTTCTCTTCGTGCTTGCATTCCTGGTCTTTGCCGATATCGTGGCCATCGCCGTCACCCGCTCCCCGCTGGGGCTCGGAGGCCGGTAGTACATTACTGAACCGTTCGCCAAGGTCTACTTCCAACAGCAATCCGACGTTGCGGTTCTCCGTCTGGATGGGCAAGACAGGGTTGCAGCCAACCTTCCCGGCCGCAACGGGAGGACTGGGAGGAAACCCAATCCGGCACCTCCGATGGAGGTTCGGCCGGATACCCGAGCTCCTTCGGCGTACGGGATTTTGATCGTCGCGTGCAAGGACCAGGACGCCAAGCGGTTCGGGGCTCACGGGGCGAGTCCGGGCCCTTGCCGACACAGGCAATCCTTGGTTCGCGGGGCTCAAGGCCTGCCCACCCCGCTCGCGGGATCGCCCTCTACTTCCCAATCCGGAACCCGGTCCCGATGGAACAAGCCACATCAGCCACACTGCCCGTGCACCTCCCGGAACCCCTTGCGCACCGTGCACAACCTCCGGAACCGCCGCCAGCGGCAACCGCACGTTCTCCGCCTCTCCGAGGAAAAACACCCCGGGTCGCAGTTGCATCCGAATGTCAGGTCCAGACCGCTTCCGGTAACTCAGGATTTACCTTCGTCCAACCACCCAACCGCGCACCCTTGCTCCCCCGCCCGGCGTCTGGCCATCCTGAAGTTCCTCGGTCAGACGGGCGACTAGCAATTGGGCCCTGTGCAGTCATTGGAGAGCGATTGCTGAGCCGCGATATGCGCTCTCTCACGCTCCTGGTACTGGCGCGGCGTGAGACAAATCGTGTGCGCAATATGGCTCCCGATCGACATGTGCGGGAAACAAACCATCTTCTCCTTGTTCGCAGAGGCGACAGACTCGTTTCCCGGGAGGGACGAGGTCGATGCGCAACCGGTCAATACAATCACCGCGAGAGGGAAAAGAGCACGCAGTAAAACACTTCTTTTCACAGCTATTTTTTTCATCGTAATGATCTCCTGAATAGCCGAATGCTTATCAGGGTACACCTTTCTCCCGAAGAAATCCGGCGTTGGGACTCTCCATGGGCTTCTCCGGTTGGACGTACAAGACAGAGTTGTGGACGACCCTGGCAGCAACCGGAAACCCCCTGAAGAGATGGGCACGCCACGGCTGAGCCTGCCGTGCGGAACCTCCCGACCGGGTGGCAACAACGGGACTGCGATCCGAAGTTCCGCTGTCGGTCGATCCCTGCCGACAGCGGTGGCAGCAACGGTCGCCGGTGTCCTTGTTGCAAGCGGAAGCGGCGGCGCTCGACGACGGAACAGCATGACGATCACCGCCTGTCCCTTCCCACCGGGCACCGCAGGCAACCCGGACCGATTGGAGCCCGTGGCTTCGGTTGGTCGCTCATGGGAGAGGCGGGGCATTCTTCCAGGAATCGGGAATGCCCATATCCCGCCACAAACCGTCGTAGAACTCCCCACCCAGCACTCCCTCTGAGGCCCACCGCATGAGCGAGGGGGCCAGTGGAAGCGGACAATCCGCCTCCAGGGGCTCAAAAAGCGCCGGCCGGTAAAGGCCGATTCCGGAAAAAGTGAGCCGGGGGCCGTCTCCGGTTCCGACCCGCCCTCCGGATAAAGTGAAATCCCCCTCCGGATGGTGCGGGGGATTCGGGACGAGAACGATCCGCGCTTCTTCATCCGGCTCGAGATCAACGAGCTTCGCATATGGAAAGTCGGTCATGAGATCGGCATTGACCACGAGAAAGGAGGCGGGACCAAGCCAAGGCAACGCCCGCCGGATTCCGCCGGCGGTTTCAAGCGGTTCGGGACCCTCCTCGGAATAGTGGATCCGAACGCCCCAGTCTTCCCCATCCCCGAGGGCTGCCCGGATCTGATCCCCCCGGTACGACAGGTTGATGACCAGGTCCCGGAAACCGGCCGCCGCAAGAGCCCGGATTTGACGCACAATCAGGGACTGACCACCGACCTTGAGGAGCGGTTTGGGAATCCGATCCGTCCAGGGACGCAAACGCGTCCCCCGACCGGCCGCGAGGAGGAGAGCCTTCATGGTTTCCGGAAGACCAGCGCAGGCAGGATTTCGCCCTCGATCCAATCCCCAAACGGTGCCAACAAGGAATACGGAGAACAAGCCCGGACCACGTAACCCAAGGTCCTGGGAATATCCCCAAGATAGCCCGGCTTCCCGTCGCGATGCCACAGACGGGCAAAAATCCCTGCGGCCTTGAGATGGCGCTGGACTCCCATCCAGTCAAAGTCGACGCGCCAGTCGGGCCAGGGCGGAAGCGGCAGGCCGGCGGCCCGGGCCTGGGCATGGTAGTCCTTCAACCAGTCGAGAACCGCGGGGTCAGGCCACTCGATGTAACAGTCCCGCAGGAGCGAAACCGCGTCGTAACTCGCGGGTCCGACCACGGCATCCTGGAAATCAATCACGCCCGGTGAGCGTTCCGGCAAAAAAAGCAGGTTTCGCGAGTGGTAGTCCCGGTGGACCCAGACTTGCCCCTGCCCCAGGGCACGATCAATCAACGCCGGGAAGACGCCGGCAAAACGGTCGCGCAAGCTCGACGCATCCAGGCCCAAGTGACGTCCGACCAGCCAGGTCCAGAACAGGTCCATTTCCTGCCCGAGGCGCTGCGCGTCATAGTGTGGCCAGGCGTTTGGGGGACGCACGGCGGCGAGAGGGACCAAGGCGGACCAGGCCTCCGAAAACAGCCGCCCGGGATCGATGCCTTGCTGGCGGGCGATTTCATACGTGACCGAGCCCAGGTCTTCCATGGCGACAAAGCCCTCCTCTCGCGACAACGCGATCAGGGCGGGAACATGGATACCCGCCGCCTCGAGAAGTGTCCGCACCTCAAGCCAGGCTCCGAGCGGCTCCCGATCCGGCGGGGCATCCATGACGATCAAGGTCCGATCCGGATATATAATGCGGAAATAGCGGCGAAACGAAGCATCCTGGGATGCGGGCCGGAGTTCCGTAAAGGCCCCGATGGCATCGGTGATCCATTGTCTCATTCTGTCCTGACGATTCAACCGTGCTCCTCATCTGCCGTCGGCCGTCCATGATAGCGGAAACGGCAGCTCCTTCCGCCCGCGAACCCTGCCGCGGACCGACCCTGCGTCCCTCGTGAGAATCCCAACCCGACGGTTCTGGGCCACAGTCCTGCTGGCCGGTCTCGCAGGACCGGGGCTGGCCCGGCCACTCTACCTCTTCCGCAACTGTCCTCCTTTGCCATCCGCCGCCCTTCCCCATCATCCGGTCCCGGGGATGGTCATCGCACGCTCCCGTCGGGCCCAGCTGGTCCGGAAAGGCATCTCTCACCTCTTCGGCAATGTGACCCTGACCGAGGGAGAACGGCGTCTCTGGGTGGACGAGGCCCGCTACGACCGGGCCCGGAACATCGTCTCCGGCAGTGGCAACCTGCGGTTCGCTGAACCCGGCTTCGACCTGCTGGGCAGTCACGGTACCTACAATTTCACGACCGGACAGGGTCTTTTCTATGACACTCGCTACGAAATCCCCGAACGTCATGGGCATGGATCAGCGAGCCGGATCGTCGTTGACGGAAACCGGAAAGCCCGACTGCAGAGTGTCCGGTACACCACCTGCCCGATCGGTCAGGCCGAGTGGGCATTGCATGCCGGATCGGCCACGCTGTATCCCCGCGAAGATGTCGGGGTCGCCCACGATGTCTGGCTCAATTTTTACGGGGTTCCGATCTTTTGGACCCCCTATCTCAGCTTTCCCCTGACCAGCCAGCGGAAATCCGGCTTGCTGGCTCCCACGATCGGCGACAACAGCCTGAACGGGCTCGATCTCTCAGTTCCCTACTACTGGAATATCGCCCCCAATATGGACCTCACCCTGACCCCGCGGTTTTTGAGCCATCGTGGCCTCCTGACCGGCCTCGACTTCCGCTACCTGACGGCGACGAGCCACGGCGAAGTCGTGGGACATTATCTGCCCCACGACCGGGTCACGAACAGCCGTCGCGCCCAATTCAGCTATCTCGACACGACCCAGTTCAATTCCCACTGGAACCTGTCCACCAACATCAACTACGTGAGTGATCCAAGCTATTTCCAGGATTTCGGAACCAGCCTGGTCGAAGCCGCCCAACCCTACGAGTACCGGACCCTCGCTTTGACCTACGCCGAACCGGACTGGCACATCGAAAGCCTCGTCCAGGACATCCAGACGGTCGACCCCACCATCCCGGAGGCCGACCGCCCGTATGCCAGCCTGCCGGACCTGCTGTTCGATGGACGCTGGCTGCGCGACCAGACCCGCCTGGACTTCCACTGGCGCGCCCAGTTCGTCCGCTACGTGAGCACCAGCACCACGGAACTCACCGGTGACCGACTCGACCTCGAACCCCGCCTGAGCTACACCCTGGGCAACTCCACGGCGTCTTTGACCCCGCGCATCGGCCTCAGTGAAACCCGTTACCTATTGAGCGCACCCGCCGTAACCGGCGGTCCCACGAGCCTCAACCGCTTTGCACCCATCGCCAGCCTGCGTGGGCGACTGCATTTCTCGCGGACGTGGGCGGATGGGAGACTGCTCCAGATCATTGAGCCAGAACTGTTCTACCTCTACATTCCCTACCGGAACCAAAGCGATTTTCCGGTTTTTGACACCACCCTGCCCCCCTTCAGCACCGAGGAACTTTTTGCCACGAACCGGTATCTTGGCATCGACCGGCTGGGCGATGCCAACCAGCTCACGGCCGCAGTCACCTCGGATATCCTGAACAATCAAACCGGCGCCCAACTGGCATCCTTCACCCTGGGCGAAATCTTCTATTTCGCAAACGAACTGGTGACCCTGCCCGGACAGACCCCGATCACCCAGGCCCGGTCCAACTACGTCGGTGCGGGATCCGTCACCTTTGATCATCACTGGTTCAGCGAAGCCGGGCTCGAATGGGACCCCTACCTCAAGCAGTGGAACCAGGCCACCGTCGAACTCGAGTATCGGGCCTCGGGAGGCCAGGTGGTCGACCTAGGTTACCGCTATGACCGGAATTTCCTGAACCAGACGGAAATCTCGATGGTTTGGCCCATTACCCGCCAACTGAGCGTGGTTGGCAGCTGGGACTACTCGGCTCTGGACCACGCCACACTCGAAACCTTCGCCGGAATCCAGTACGATACCTGTTGCTGGATCTTCCGGCTGATCGCCCGGCGTTTTGTAACGCCGGGGACCACAATCGGCAGTGTGGGCCAACCCAATTCGGGTATTTACTTCCAACTGTCGTTCAAGGGGTTGGGCAGCCTGGGCCGGCCGCTCGACACCTTCCTCCAAAACGACATCCTAGGCTATGGTGAGCAATGAAACCGACTGAAAAAATCCCATCCTGGCAGAAAATCGTGGTTCCCGCGGCCGTGGGTCTCGCCATGCTCCTCGGCGGATGCGCCTCGACCCCTCCCCCGGTCACTCCCCCTCCCCCGACCCGATCTCGTCCAACCCCCCCCCCATCGCCACGATCCGGCCCTCCCTCACCCCCCCTCAAGGGAATTCTTCTGGACCGGGTCATCGCCGTTGTGAACGGCTCACCCATTCTCCAAAGCAGCCTGGATCGTGAAATGCACCTCCTCGGCCATGAACTCATGGCCCGGCATTTTTCGGTACCCCCCCGCAAAATCTTCCGGCGACAGGTGCTGGCCCGCATGGTCCAGCAGAAGATTGAACTCGAAGCGGCCCACCTGCACGGGATCACCGTCTCCGACCAACACGTGAGTGGGGTGCTCGCCGAGATTGCCGAGCGGGACAAGGTTCCCTTTGCCCAGTTTCCGGAAAAGCTGCTCCAGGAACACATCAACTACATGGCCTTCCGGAATTTCATCCGGAATGAACTCATCATCCACCGAATGATTTCGACGGCCGTGGTCCCCAACGTCAACGTCACCAAAGGCGAGGTCAAGGCCTGGATCCGAAACCATCCCCTGGGCAGCCAGGTGAGCTACCATCTCAAGGATATCCGGATCAACATTCCGACCGCCCGCAACCCGCTCACAGTCCGAGCGGCCAAAAACCAGGCAGAAGCCTTGGTCACGGAGCTCAAACTGGGCCACTCCTTCTCGAACATCGCGGTGGCGGACTCGGCGGGACGCAACGCCCTCAAGGGAGGGGAAATGGGCTGGAAAGCGGCGGCGGTCCTGCCCGCCTCCTGGCGCGCGGCCTTGAAGAACCTGCCCCCGGATGGAATCACGGCACCCATCGAGACCCGCCGAGGATTTGTCATCCTGAAGCTGCTCGACCGGAAAGTCACCGAAACACACCCGATCTTCGCACGGGAGTACCGGGTCCGCCAGATTGTCATCCGTCCCACACCGGCATTGCCCGCCTCCGCTGTCCGCCATCGTCTGCTTCAGCTCCGTCTGCAGTTGATGCACGGTGCCCACTGGGCGACTGTGGCCAAGGCCAACTCGGACGAGCCCACGGTGCAGCTCACGGGCGGGCTGCTCGGGTGGGTACTCCCCAAATCGCTGCCCACCCCATACCCCCAAATCCTGTCCCATCTCGCTGTCCGGCACATCAGTCGGCCGTTCCTCACGGACAACGGTTGGGTCATCGCGCAGGTGCTCGGGGTCCGCCGGCACAATGTCACCCGGCGGGTCCTCACCCAGAGGGCCTATGCCATCCTCTTCGAACGCCGTCTCCGTCATGAGGCAGCCCATTTCCTGCATAACCTGATCGCCGAGGCGTTCGTCCACTATCTCGTCCCGTGGGCTCACTAAGATCCCCCATCGCACTCACGACCGGGGAACCCGCGGGAATTGGTCCGGATCTGGCGGTCCAGATGGATTCTGCCACTTTGGCGGGAACCGCCGTGGTGCTCATCGGGAACCGCAAGCTTCTCGAAGAACGGGCCCACCGACTCGGCCGCTCTTTTGCCCCTCCCCCCTATGTTCCCGGCTCAGCCCCGGCGGACGGACTCTCGCTGCTGGATCTCCCCCTGGCAGCCGTCGTCCGGCCCGGCCATCTCGAACCCGCCAATGCCCCCTATGTCCTCGAGACGATCGACCGGGGAATCGCGGGCTGCCTGTCCGGCGAGTTCCGGGCCCTCGTCACGGGACCGGTCCACAAGGCCCATCTCAAAAATGCCGGACTCCCCTTCGAGGGGCATACCGAATATCTCGGACGGAAAACCGGGAGTCCAGAGCCGGTCATGATGTTCGTGACCCCGAGCCTTCGGGTCGCACTCGTCACGACCCACGTGGCCCTGAGGGATGTCCCCCGCCTCGTGGATGCCGGGCGCCTCGATTCCACCCTGGTGACCGTCGCCCGCGCCCTGCGCGAGCGGTATGGGATCCCGGATCCCGAAATTGGTGTCCTCGGCCTCAATCCACATGCCGGTGAAGGAGGTCTTTTCGGTGACGAGGAAGAACGGATCATCCGGCCGGTCCTCGAGGCCCACCGTCTCCAAGGCCTCAAGGTCAGCGGGCCCTGGCCGGCGGATACGGCCCTCACCCCCCACACGGCTGCCAATCCGGACGCCTGGATTTCGCTGTACCACGACCAGACGCTTCCCGTCATCAAGTATGCCTTCTTCGAGACCGCCGTGAACGTCACTTTGGGCCTGCCCTTTCTCCGCACCTCGGTCGATCATGGAACCGCCCTGGAGCTGGCTGGCAGCGGAAAGGCCCAGGTCCATTCACTCCGGTGCGCGTTGGATCACGCGATCCGCCATGCCCCCCTCCACTAGGCCCCGGAAGCGCTTCGGACAGCATTTTCTGCATGATCCGAAGATCCGATCGCGCATCATCGAGGCTGTGGCCCCTCGCCCACCGGAAGTCATCGTGGAGATCGGTCCGGGACATGGGGCCCTGACCGATGGACTCCTGGCATGTGTAGAGCACCTCTGGGCGGTCGAGATCGACCGGGATCTGGCGGCTGAACTACGGCTCCGCCATGGATCGCGCCTGACCCTCCACGAGGGAGATGCCCTGAAGCTCGATTTTGGCTCCTGGCCTGATCATTCCCCCTTCCGGGTCGTCGGCAATCTGCCCTACAACATCGCGACCCCGCTGATCGGACGGCTGGCCGAAGCCAAGGACCGCATCCGGGATCTCCACCTCATGGTGCAACGTGAGGTGGGAGAACGAATGATGGCCCGGCCGGGCGAATCCGCCTACGGCCGCCTCGCGATTTTCACGGCCTATCATTTCAGGGCCGAACGCCTGTTTCCGGTGGGACGGGGAGCCTTCTCGCCCCCTCCCCAGGTCGAATCCGTCGTGATCAGGCTCGAGCCCCGTCCCCAGACACCGTTCCCCGGGCTCAATGCACAACAGTTCTTCGAACTCGTCTCCAGGGCCTTCCACCGTCGCCGCAAGATGATCCGCAACGCCTTGGGCGGAGCCGTGCCCCCCCGCCTCTGGGAGGTTGCGCGCATCGACCCCTCGGCCCGTCCGGAAACCCTTGCGCCGGAAGCCTACGCCCGGCTTGCCCAGGCCCTCAGCGGACAGACGGATTTTTGGGCGGCAACGACGCGGCCGGCCCACTCCCGGCCGGCTCACGGGACCGGATGATCTCGAGCGCAGTCGCAATGAAGGAGCCGATGTTCCCCATTTCCGCGGGGATGAGAACCGTGGTGGACTGCTTGGCCAGATTGCCCCACTGATTGATGAAATCGCGGGCCACCTGCAGTTGAAGGGCCTCAACACCCCCGGGCTGGACGGTGGCCTGGCCGATCGTGGCAATGGCACGGGCCGTGGCCTCGGCCACGAGCTGGATGGCCTGCGCCTGGCCTTCGGCCCGCAGGATCTCCGACTGTCTTTGCCCTTCGGCCACGTTGATGGCCTGCTGCCTCTGTCCTTCGGAGACGTTGATCTGCTGCTGCCGCTCGCCTTCCGAACGGGCCACCACCGCACGCCGCTCGCGATCCGCCGTGATCTGGAGCTCCATCGCCCTCAGGATCTCATTCGGTGGGGTGATGTCCTTGATCTCGTACCGCAGGACCTTGATCCCCCACGTTGCACCCGCCTCATCCAGCACGGAAACCACCGCCGCGTTGAGCTGCTGGCGGGAACTCAAGCACTCGTCCAAGTGAAGCTTGCCGATCTCGGCCCGCATGGTGGTCTGCGCCAGTTGCACCACCGCCATGATGGGATTGGACGAGCCATAGGCGGCGAGCTTCGCGTCCGTGACCTGGATGTACATGATTCCATCCACGGACACCTGCGTATTGTCCTTGGTGATACAGACCTGGGCCGGCACCTCCATCGGGGTCTCCCGGAGATCGAAACGGTAGCGGACGAGATCCATGAACGGGACAATGACGTTGAGCCCGGGCTCGAGCGTGCGGAGATAGCGGCCGATGCGCTCGACGATCCAGGAATGCTGCTGCGGGACCACCCGGACCCCGCTGGCCACGATCACAATGGCCAGGACTATGATGATGACAACAACAATCGACATGGCGGATCCTCAGTGGGAAGTGGGAGAAAAGGGGGCTACCCGCAGGCGGTTGCCGACCCGGGAAACGATCTGGAGTTCACGGCCGGGCTCAACGGGGACCGGTTCGGTCAACTCGGCCTGCCAGAGGGTATCCCGGTAGCGGACCTCGAGCGTATTCGGGGTCACCCGGACCACGACCACACGCTGTCCGCTGTCAATGTTCGTGGCATCCGTGGAAGCCCGGTTGCGCAGCGCCCGCCGGACATACTCGGCCACCGGCAGGAGGAGCACTGCAAAAAGGGCAAACCAGCCGATAGCCCCGAGCCCGCTCGGTGCGGCGAGCAGGTCAATCAGGCTCACGAGGAGCAGGGACAGACCGAGAGCTGCCAGATAAAAAGTACGGGTCGGGATCTCGAAGATGAAAAGGACAAAGGCCAAGCTCAGGGGAACATACCATTCGGCCATGGGCAAGCTCCGGATTCAGGCCTCGGGGTCCAATTCGACAGATCCATAGGTGCGGCCCATCCTAGCACAAACAAAAGACGGGATCCGGTCACGACCGACCGGACCCACAGGCTAAAATGGGTCATGCCGAGTCCTGTTCCGACCCTGAGCGCCTGGGTGACCTCTCCCCAATACATCCGAACGAACAACCGTGCCCGCGTGCCCTTCGATCCGGACGCCTTCGGTCGATGAGAACGTTCGCGATCGGTGACCTGCAGGGCCTGCACAGCATGCTCGTGCGTCTGCTGGATCGCATCGGATTCGATCCGGAGGGAGACCGCCTCTGGTTCTGCGGAGATCTCGTGAACCGGGGACCGGACTCCCTTGAGGTGTTGCGCTTCGTCTACCGCCTGGGCTCACGGGCCACGATCGTTCTTGGCAACCATGATCTTTACCTGCTCCGGGTGGTGGCCAACCCCGATCTGGCACCCACCGTGGATCCCTCCCTCCTGCCGATCCTCGAAGCCCCGGACCGTGACGAGCTTTTGGAGTGGTTGCGTCATCAACCTCTCCTCCATCATGACCCGGTCCTCGGCTTTACCCTGGTGCACGCTGGGCTCCCACCATTTTGGAACCTCGAGCAATCAATGGCACGAGCCCAGGATGTCGAGGCGGTGCTGGGGGGCGACCTCTGGAAAGAAGCTCTCCCCACCCTCTTCGGGAACGAACCGGATGTCTGGCAGGAGGGACTCCCATCCGTCCAGGCGCACCGTTTCACGGTGAACGCCCTGACCCGCATGCGCTACGTCACCTCCACCGGAAAGCTGGACTTCCGGCACAAGGGCCCGCCGGGCACCCAGCCGGAGGGACTCTATCCGTGGTTCGAGATCCCGAACCGGCGCAACCAGGACCTCCATATCGTCTTCGGACACTGGTCGACCTTGGGAGAGACCCGCGTCCCCCATGTCTACCCCCTGGATGGGGGCTGTCTCTGGGGCGGGACTCTGCGCGCCATGCGCCTCGACGGGGAAAGTCACCTGCTCGAAATCCCCTGTCCCGGGCGTGGATCCGCCGGATCGTGATCGGGCACCCGCTCTTTCCGCCGTCGTGAGGGCGAGCACTGAGGTCCGGAAACGGCATGTCCGGAAGAAATCTCCAAGATAGACTGGAAACCGTGCGAGACCGAAGAGCAGACACGTACCGGAGATCCATCATGACCGTGGCCACTCCCAAAATCCAGGATCCGCCCCTCCATTACCGCCATTGGGGAAGTCCTCTGGGACCTCTCCTGCTTTGCGGAACCGACCGGTCACTCTGGGGCCTTGGTTTTCCCGTGGACGGTGAGGCAGCTGAACCCGAACCGGGATGGATCCGGGATCGGGCCGGCTTTTCCGAGGTCATCCACCAGTTGACTGAATATTTCGCGCGCAAGCGCCGACGGTTCTCGCTTTCCCTCCGGCTGGGCGGCACACCCTTCCAGATGGCCGTCTGGTCCGCACTCGGGAAAATCCCCTACGGGGAAACCCGCTCTTACCGTGACGTGGCACGGGCCATCCGGCGACCCCTGGCCATGCGGGCGGTCGGGGCCGCCAACGGCAACAATCCGATCCCCATCATCATCCCCTGCCACCGCGTCATCGGCGCCCATGGAGACCTCGTGGGGTTCGGCGGAGGATTGGTGCTCAAGAAGTTCCTTTTGGAGCTGGAGGGGGTGCGCGTTGAAACCTCCAGGAGCACTTCCGGTTCCGTAACGCCAGACTGAGAACGATGGGCAGCGACGCCGGACAGCTCTCAGCGATCCACCTCTCGACAATGCCCGATATTCACCACCGGCACAACTACGGACGCGTCCTGGATCTCGCACACCACCCGGTAGACCCCAACCCGGTAACGCCACAACGTCGCAAAGGTCGGTCCCGAGAGCACCTTGCCCTGGCTGCGTGGATCCGGCAGTGGAGCGATCCGTTCATCCATGAAATCAAGGAGGCGCCGCGCAACCGGACGATCGAGCTTGGGTAGCTGCTTGAGGGCCGTCTCGGTGTAGCTAATCGTCCAGACCAAGCTCGGTCCTCACCTGCCCGGCCGTGCAGATCTTCTCCCGACCCGAACGCACTCGCTCCAGGGTGGCAGCGGCGAGGTACACCTCTTCGAGCTCATCGAGACCGCTCGTGATAAGCTCGAAGAGGTAATAGGCCTTGGTCCGGCCCGTGGGGGCTGCGAGCGCATCGAGCCGCCGTCCAGTCTTCTCGTCCAGCCGGATGATGTCCCCTGCCACAGGCGGGTCAGCGTGGAACCGCACAACAGGACTGCCGGGCGATTACCCGGG
>JAKATI010000017.1 GCA_021828045.1 Pseudomonadota bacterium
AACTAACGTTGAACCCCCCCCCGCATGTGGGTCGCCCACTCAAAGTCGACGCCGCTCTGTTCTGAAAAGCGGGCATTAATCTCGAGTCCCAACTCCTCACCCGGGGCGATTTGGAGGGGCTCCAGAACGGGTGCGAAAATCTGTTCCCAATGGGTGGGGGGGGAATCGGGTGCAGTCGAGAGGACAACTCCGTCGATCAAATCGGCAGTCCACCACAGTGCAAACCCAAATACCCATCCGGCTTGTTCGAACCGCCAATCCACCCGGCACCGTCTTCGGCTCTGATAGCGCGCACCAAAATCAATCCGGTCCCAGACTCGAGCAGGCGGGATTGCTGTGAAATCGGCTGGCTGGAAAGTTCGAACGTAGAGATTCTGGCGGCTCAAATGGCTGAGAGCCGTCAAGTCCAGATCCATTTCATTCGCCCCCCAAGGGTCGAGTTCAGTCCAGAAAAAAGCGCTCCCGACCGGCCGGACATACAGGGTCAGCGCATTCGGTATACGGATTCCGCCCGGTACCAGAAACCGTCGTGCATCCCACAGGATCTCTCCGATCCCCTCCTCAAGCCCTAAATTGCCCAAGGTCTCGGATACTACGAGATCAACCGGCTCCGGATCCAGAATCGCCCTCGAATCCTCTGCGAAAACCCCGATCCGTGAAAGGCGGTTGCGACGCACAAGGAATTCCGAGAGTTTCGCCAGTGAAATTTCCCGCTCATAAAGTCTGGTCGAACTCGCTCCCAAGGCATCAGCCATGAATCCCAGCCATCCGGTTCCGGAACCCAAGTCCGCCACGCGGGTTACCCCTGGTTGGATTGCCAATCTCAAGGCCCGGCAGAACACCTCGTTCCGGACACGGTCAGCCGCCAAGCGGCGATGGTAGTCAATCAGCATAAAACGGGTTCCCCAAACGGGGGGCCTTGCTTGACAAGAGATTCTGCATCATTATGATAAAAAGCGATCAGGAGTGCTCGCCCCCACGCGTAAACAGGGTTGGCAGATTGCAGGCGCGATAATCCTCTCCGGAGGAGTGGCTTTCTCAGCGGGTTGTGCCGTGAGTCCGTTCCGCGCCTTTCACCCCGAGATTCAATCTGCACGGGTTCGGGAAAGCCCTATCTGGATCTATCAGGTTACCCTGCCGGGGGTGCTTCGAAACCCCGAGCACCAGCTCGTTGTCCCCGTCGATGTGACCTTCATCAATACCAGCCGGAAGCCGATCAACAAAATCCGGTTCGTCTATCTCGCCTATGACAGTCTCGGGATACTTCGTCGCGATCCCCAGAACAATCTTCCTTTGGCGCTTGTGTTGCGTGTCCCAGGCCCTTTTGAACCGGGGAAAGCCTACGAAGTAGACACCCAGCCCGAAGGGCTACCTGGTCTCGGTACCTCATGCATCCGGCTGGTTTCACTATCGATCCACTGGCCGGACCGTGCCGTCAGAATCCACGGAAAGGCCCTGGTCCAAGACCTTGCCCCCATACTTCGAAAGCACTGTGCAGACCTCGGGCCAGCCATCTTTGTCCGTTCGCAGGGCGGTCGCTAGGGACCGGGGGTGATGCCCGGTCCAAGGATGATCAGCCGGGTGCCTTTTGATTGAAGTCCTTGAGGATCAACGGCGTCAGGTCATACTGTGGCTCCGCATAGACGGTTCCCTCAGCCGTGTCGAAAATGATTGAAAAGCCATGAGCTTGGGCATACTTTTTGATCATGGCCAAAAGACGGGTGCGAATGGGATTCAAGAGCGCCACACGCTTAGCCTCGATCCGCGAATGGGTTTTCTCGTAGAGATTCCGGAGCGCCAGCTCACCCCGCTGGTACGCGGCAATATTCTTCTTCTGCTGTGCTTTCGTCTCATGCGGAAGATTCTTGCGCAGGAGCGTTTCTTCGAGATGAAGCCGGTCCTGTGCCCGTTTGAAAGCTGCTGCTTGGCTCTTTACGTAGCTCTTAAGTTCTCGCGAGGCCGCTTGGCCTTCGGTAGATTGGGAAACGATATAGAGAAGGTTGATGACACCGATCTTCTCGGATTGGGCTTCGGCAGGATGCAGGGTGGACACCCCAACCCCCAAGCCAGCGATCAGGGCAACAATGATGGTGGTCTGACGCACGGTACGCATGGACTTCAATACTCCAGCTGTCGCGGGATATCGTGGATTTTAAGGACTGTGAACCCAGGCCCGCCCAGGGAACCTATGGTTCCACAGGCTTGCCCGACTTGGGCTATTTTACTAGTCTACCAGAACTGGCGAAAAAACCGGTCTCCGAGCCTAGACCCGACCCCAGGCTCTGCATGGCAGGACGGGCTAGAATGGCCTGCCTTGTACTCCACAGCCTAACCCGCGAATGTCAATCACTTTGGCCAGTTGGAATGTCAATTCGGTTCGTGCCCGCTTGGAACAAATCAAAGACTGGGTACACCTGCGTCCGGTTGACATCCTGGCGCTACAAGAAACGAAGGTGGTCGATGCCGATTTCCCTCGTGAGATTTTTGGATCACTCGGCTACACCATCGCCCTCTCCTCGGGCCAACCCTCCTACAATGGGGTTGCTCTCCTTAGCCGATGCCCCCTGATGGGCCCCCTCGAGACCGTGATCGACCCCTTTCCACTGGACTGCCGTTACCTCTCTGCCGAAATCCCTGAGAGTTTTCACCTCATTGACATTTACGCACCGAATGGAGAATCGCTGCACTCACCAAAGTTTTCCTACAAGCTCACTTGGTACGAACGGTTGATCGCCCATCTCGAACACCTGCTCCCGAACCATCCCAAAATTGCCTTGGTCGGCGATTTTAATGTCGCACCTACTGACCTCGATGTCCATGACCCTGAAACCTGGCAGGACTCGGTCTTGACCGACAATCGGGCGAGAGACGCGCTCCGGGCCCTCGAGCGTCTGGGTTTCCAGGATGCCTTCCGGATCCTCCATCCGACGGAGTCGGTTTTCTCTTGGTGGGATTACCGGGGGGCAGCCCTACGGCGCAATGAAGGTCTCCGGATCGACCTCATTTTATTGTCCCGAGCTCTTGCCCCCCATCTTCGAGCAGCGGGAATTGATACCGATATCCGCCATCATGTCCGTCCCTCTGATCATGTCCCGGTCTGGGCCGAGCTGGAACTATGAATACCCCACGGACTTGGCCGACCGAAATCCGTCTGGATCATCAGCGGACATGCCTGTCGGTCCGGTTTGGCGACGGGCACACCTTCAATTTCCCCAGTGATTACCTCCGTGTCTTCAGCCCCTCAGCGGAAACGGGAGCTGCCGTTGGCCGAGACCCCCAGCTTTGGATCCGGGTTCCCGCGACCTTGTGTATCCGTTCTGTCGAGGCAGTGGGCCGTTATGCGATTCGCATCGTCTTCGAGGACGGCCATGACAGCGGGATTTATGCTTACGACTTTCTCCGCGAGCTTGGCGAAACCCAGGCCGAACGCTGGTCCCGTTATCTGCACCATCTGGAATCAGCACAAGCCACTTCGCGTGAGGGTTCAACATGAACTCCGCTGATCCCCCGACCCATTTTGGATTTGAAACGGTCACTCCGGAAGAAAAGACTCGCCGGGTGAGGCAGGTTTTTGAATCCGTGGCTCCCCGCTATGATGTCATGAACGATCTCATGTCCCTTGGTCTGCACCGGGTCTGGAAGTCGTTTCTCGGAGCCATGAGCCCGAATTATCCGGCTCCACGGATCCTGGATTTGGCGTCCGGAACCGGCGACCTCGTGCGAGTTTTACGACACCGCTACGGACCCGGCGTGGAGCTTATTGCGTCTGACATCAATCCTTTCATGCTGGCTCAGGGTCGAGAAGGGAGACAGGCTCACACTCGATCCGCGGCCAGCCTCTATGTGCAAGCCGATGCTGAGCAGCTCCCATTCCCCTCAGGCTACTTTGATCTCGTCACACTGGCGTTTGGCCTGCGCAACATGACCCACCCCGACAAGGCACTCGCTGAAATTCATCGCGTTCTCCGGACCGGTGGAATGACCCTGATTCTCGAATTTTCCCATCCGCGTGGCCGGGTTTTCCAGCAACTCTACGATGCATACTCCTTTGGGATCTTGCCACGTCTGGGCCGCTGGATCGCCCAAGACGAAGCCAGTTATCGTTATCTTGCCGAATCGATTCGTCGCCATCCGGATCAAGAGGCTCTGAAGTCCATGATGCAGGAATCCGGACTGGCCCGGGTGGAGTACTTCAACCTGTGTCGTGGTGTTGTGGCGCTGCATCGGGGCTACCGCCTGTGAATCTGCTCCAACAAAGCTTTCGTCCCATCGAGTTCCTGGCTGACCGGATCCTGGACCCTGTTTTTGCCGGGTCCAAACTGCAGCACCAGCTTGCTGGGCGTAGCCTCTTAGTCGAAATCACGGATCTCGACTGCTCGTTTTTAATCTCCTTTCACCATCTCGGGGTCCGTCTGAACACGGGGTCCGGGAAACAAGGCAACCTCGTCTTGAGGGGTACGCTGGGTGCGTTCCTAGGACAGATCCGAGGGCTCTCGGAATCCACACTCCAGTTTGAAGGTGATCTCGGATTTGCCCACCTGCTCGGGGAGTTGGTCCAACAGCTGCCACGGGAACACGACATTTGGCTGAGGGCCCTGCTGGGTGCTCCCCTGGGTCGCTGGCTGTCCCGCACCCTCGAGAAGGGTGCACCAATCTTCCAAAAAAATGCAGCGCAACTTGCGGGCTTCACACGGATGGGGCTCAAGCGGATTGGATTCGGGGTCAGCCTGACACACTTCTCAGCCTGGCAATCGACACTCGAGGAACTCAAGACGCAACTCGACACTCTGGAAAGCTTGACCCGCGCCAGTCAGTGGGCGAGGACCCCTCCCCCATGAGTCCCAGAAACTGGCTCAGACTCATCTGGATCCAATGGATCCTCATCAAGCATGGGCTCGACGACCTTTTGTTTGAGTGGACACCCCTGCGCCATGTACGACCCCTGCGACGGCTTTTGCCTTGGCACTGGAAACTTCGAAAGACACCACTTGCCATCCGGCTCCGATTGGCCCTCGAGGAGCTCGGTCCGCTCTACGTGAAGTTCGGTCAGCTTCTCTCCACCCGCCGCGACCTTCTGCCCCGCGACTTCATCGACGAGCTGACGAAGCTCCAAGACCAAGTTCCACCATTCCCCGGTACGCTGGCCCGAAATGCCATCGAAGCAGCCTGGAAGGAACCCCTCGATCGCCACCTTGCAGCTTTTGACGAAACCCCCCTTGCGTCAGCCTCGATTGCACAAGTTCATGCCGCCCGTCTCCACGATGGACGCGATGTCGTGATCAAAATCATCCGTCCTGGAATTGACCGACTTATCAAGAGGGATCTCATCCTGCTTGATCACCTGGCTTACTGGGTCGAGCGTTATTGGGGGCCTGGTGTTCATCTTCATCCGCGTGCCATCGTCGCCAAGTTTGCGCAGACTCTGCATGATGAACTCAACCTGCTTCAGGAAGCTGGACACGCAAGCCAGCTCCGGCGCAATTTCAAAGACAGTCCCTTTCTCGAAATTCCCGAGATCATCTGGGAACTCACCCGTGAGCGGATCATGGTCATGGAACGGATCTACGGGATACCCATTCATGACTTTTCCTTGCTCCGGGCGCACGGGGTAGATTTCAGGGAGCTGGCACAACGTGGGGTCTCCATCTTCTTTACCCAAGTCTTCCGTGATAATTTTTTTCACGCCGACATGCATCCCGGCAATCTGTTCGTCGATCTCCGAGATCCGCTTCATCCCCGCTACCAGGCAGTGGACTTCGGCATCATGGGTACACTGACCGAGGAAGACCGCCACTACCTCGCAGCCAACTTTCTGGCTTTTTTCAACCGTGACTACCGCCAGGTTGCCCGCCTTCACCTGCTCTCCGGCTGGGTCCCTCCCCAAACACCACTAGATGAACTGGAGGCCGCAATCCGGAGTGTCTGCGAGCCGATCTTCAACCGCCCCCTCAAGGAGATTTCACTGGGCCAACTCTTGATCCGGCTGTTCCAGACCGCCCGCCGTTTTAATGTCGATCTCAAGCCCGAACTCGTTCTCCTCCAGAAAACCCTGATTGCCGTAGAAGGGCTCGGCCGGCAGCTCGACCCGGACCTCGACCTCTGGAAGTCAGCCAAACCGTTGCTGGAACGCTGGATGCGTCAACAAGTGAGTCCCCTGAATCTTCTGCGTCATGGAATCGAGAACTGGCCTGCACTTTCCTGGGGTCTGCAAGCGTGGCTCGACGAGGCAACCCACCGGATGGCCCGGAATGGACCTTCTGGTTCGCCTCAGCCAGCGGATCCAGTGGAGGAAAACCAGGAGAGTCTCCCGCGCCCTTTCCACATCCGTCTCATCGTCGCGGGGCTTGTTTTGGCATCCGGGTTCACTTGGGTTGCCCTTGACCTGTCGCCGAAACTGCTTGGGCCCGCATTGCTCGTACTGTCCGGGGTTCTGCTGGCCTATCTCTGGTGGCGCCCGCACTGAATGAAACGTTCATAACCGCTCGCTTTCATCACACTGGTCCCAACCTTCCCACGATGGGACCTTCCCCTTTGTGTGTATCATGACTCGAAACAGTTCGCCCGCTTCCTCAGGACTGGTCAGACGCAACACATCCTGAATCCACGTCCAATGCTCTTGCCCGGAGGGAGTTCCTTCCCAGTTTCGGGCGGCCAGCACAAATGGAGCCATCCGGGCAAAACCGTCCAAGGTCCAACCTGCTTCTTCGAATGCCTCTGCCAATGCCGTGAAATCAACCATCGCCGTGATGTCTTGTGCCCCAGGCGCATAGAGAGGATCGGCATGGGTGCGGTGCTGAAGGTAGCAGGCGAGTGTGCCACGGTATCTCTCTGGATGGTAATAAAGGCGACGGGGGTACCCGTAGTCAATCACGATCGCGCAACCCTCGCGGCAGTTTCCGAGTAACGCTTTCAGGCGCGTGTCGAGTGAGGGGTTCCATTCTGTGCGATAAGGAACTGGGAAAGGTCCATATTGGGATTCCAGGTTCTCGAGCATCAGTTGAGTGCCGGCTCTCAGTGGCAATGCCTGCCATGAGAGGGTTGGGCCCTTGACGTTGACACCCCACTCAAACCATCCGGATGCTGCTTTTTCCATGAGGACAACCGGCCAGGCATCGACGATTTCGTTGAGTACCATTAAACCGGACCACTCCTCCGCAGGAGGCCGAACCTTCCATTCAGGTAACCGGATGCCGGAACTCTTCTCTCGGGACCAGAGCGCTGCCTGTCTTCTCGTTTGGATTGGGCTGGGTTCAATCAAAAGATGCTGGTCCGGTACACATTCCAAGCGCAACAATTCGCGGGACATGGCCAGTGACAAACGGCCGGTGCCCGGTCCAACCTCAATAATCGTATGGGGAAGGCCCATACGGAACAGGTCGGCCGCAACTGACGCCAGCGTCCGTGCGAAGAGCGTGGTCGATTCAGGGAGGGTCACAAAATCACCTGCTGGGCCGATTGTTTCTGAGGCCGCCTGGTAATATCCGAAACCAGGATCGTAAAGCACGAAGTCCATATAACGATCGAAATAGACCGCCCCCTCAACATTCTCCAGCTGCCCCAAGGCTTCCCGAGTCCCGGCGCATCGGCGGACCTGTGATTCGGTGAGTTCGGGTAGAGGAATCGCAATCTCGGTTTTCATTGGAGGGAACCCGGATCTAGCAGGATGCGCTATGCTAACGCGCATTGGTTAGCATTCGGCATATGTCACCCGATATCCCCTCACCCGTCCAGACCGAATGCCAGGTTGCCCTGATCACTGGAGCGGGGCGCCGCATCGGTGCCGCCATCGCGCAAACTCTCCACAGGGCAGGAGTACGCGTCATCCTGCATTACCACCGCTCGGGAACTGAGGCCCGGGAACTTGCTGTTCATTTGAATCGGATCCGACCAGATTCGGCACGAACTCTCCAGGCCAATCTTCTCGAGACGGCTGAACTGGAGGACTTGGCCTCATCCGCTCGGTCGTTCTGGTCTCGCCTGGACATATTGGTCAATAACGCCTCCAGTTTCTATCCAACTCCACTGGCATCTCTGTCCGAGGAGGCCTGGGAAGATCTCATGGGAACCAACCTCAAGGCCCCACTCTTCCTGATCCGTGCGACGGCAGACGACCTCAGGGCGCAGCATGGGTCCATTGTCAATCTGGTCGATATCCACGCCTGGAAGCCACTCCGCGACCACCTCATCTATGGAGCCGCAAAAGCTGGCCTTGAAATGCTGACACGTACCCTTGCACGTGAGCTCGCCCCCGAGGTACGGGTCAATGCAGTGGCTCCGGGCACCATCTTGTGGCAGGAAAGCGGCGTTCCGGATTCCGTGCAACAGAAGATCCTCGCACGCATACCACTGAAGCGCATGGGATCCGTCGACGATATCGCAAAGGCGGTGCTATTCCTTGTCCGGGATGCCCCCTATGTGACCGGTGCGGTGATTCCCGTCGACGGAGGACGGAGCATCGGCGGCTGATTCGCGACGGGCCTCGCGTTCGATGATGACACCAACCCGGTCCGCACCGCGTACTGCACCGGGCTTTTCAAGCACCACCCGTACGGCCTGGACCGGATATTCCGTGAGGACGAGAGTCGCCACGGCATCCGCCACGGTTTCCACCAGGGCAAAGGAGCGATTGTGGATCATCGCCTGGATGCGTTCGGTAACGGAGCGATAGTCAACCGTCTCTTCGATCCTCCCGCTTCGGGCTGAAATCGAGAGCTTGGTGGTCATTTCAAGATGGAGAACAAGCCTTTGGCGCAGGGGCTTCTCGTAGGCATGGATACCAATCTGGGTTTCCAGGGCAAGCCCATGGATAAACACTTGGTCAGGCATGGGCTTGCCTCACCTGCGGGGAGCAGCTGGGGGGCCGGACTGACTCGAGTGGCCAGCGTGTCCGGACGTGCTCTTCGGTTGGTGTCTGTTCCCCGGCCAACCATCGGAACCAGGCGACATGTGCAACCATGGCCGCATTATCGGTGCAGAACTCGAGGGGAGGGAAATATACGCGGACTCCGGTACCCTGCGAGCGCTGGACAAGGGATCTGCGGAGCCTTTGGTTGGCGCTGACTCCTCCCGCCACGACCAACTTCGATGCTCCGGTCTTCTCGAGAGCCCGCCATGATTTTTCGACCAAGACCTCGGTGATGGCGGTCTCGAAGGCGGCAGCAAGGTCCGCACGATCCTGGCTGGTTGGATCCTCGACTTGGCGGAGTGCGTAAAGGACTGCCGTCTTGAGACCGCTAAAACTCATCTCGCAACCGGGTTGGGAAAGCATCGGGCGTGGTAGACGAAAACGGGTGGGGCAACCTGTCTCGGCCAATCGGGCCAGCGCAGGCCCTCCAGGGTAGGGAAGCCCAAGCAGTTGGGCGACCTTGTCGAATGCTTCCCCTGCCGCATCATCACGGGTCGCCCCGAGAAGCGCATAGCAACCCAATCCATCCACCTGGACAAGCTCCGTATGACCTCCCGAAACCAGAAGTGCGACAAAGGGAGGCTCGGGTGGATCTGATCCAAGCCCGGCGGAAAAGAGATGGGCTTCGAGATGGTGGATACCAATCAGGGGGATTCCCAAGGCGAACGCCAAACCACGGCCGAAGGCCTGACCGACATGAAGGGCACCCGGTAATCCGGGACCCTGAGTGACTGCCAGAGCCGATAGATCGTCTGTCGACAGTCCGGTCTGTCCAAGCAGACTCTCCACGAGCGGCAAGAGATATCGGCCGTGGTTCCTGGAGGCCAACTCCGGAATTACTCCGCCATAACGGGCATGTACGGCCACTTGGCTGTGCACCAGGTGACCCTTGAGCCCGTCATTCCCATAAAGTGCGACGGCGGTTTCGTCGCAGGACGTTTCCAAGGCAAGCAGGTACACGGGGTCTTGGCTTCATGGATATTCTCGGGTAAAATACCACGTTGCCTTGAGACAGTGCCAACGAGGAAAGAAGCCGAGCCCCATGCCGACCATCCGCGTCAAAGAAAACGAGCATTTCGACGCCGCTCTGCGTCGTTTCAAACGAGCCTGCGAAAAGGCCGGGATTCTCTCTGAACTCCGGCGGCGGGAGTTTTACGAGAAACCAACCCAAGAACGCAAGCGGCGCCGCGCAGCTGCTGTCAAGCGTTACATCAAGAAAAACGCCCGCGATAGTGTTCGGGCCCTTCGCGCACACTAAAAATGCAGGCATGCCCATCGCGTCCCAGCTGACCGACGATATCAAAAAGGCGCTGAAGTCCCGGGATACCATCCGCCTAGCAACACTTCGCTATGCCTTGGCGGCCATCCGCCGTCGGGAGGTTGATGAACGGAGGAGCCTCGAGGATAGCGAAGTGATCCAGGTCCTGACCAAGCTTGTCCACCAGCATGAAGAATCGGCGGAGGCTTTTCGCAAAGCCGGCCGTGAAAGAGATGTGCAGGCCGCAGAAGAGGAAATCCGGGTGGTCTCTACGTACCTCCCCCCCCGACTGGAGGAAGCCGAACTTCTGGCCGTGATTGACCGGGTCATCGCCGAAACCCATGCGCTAAAACCCCAAGACATCGGCCGCGTGATGGGTCGGCTCAAAGTGGAGCTTTCCGGCCGAGCAGACCTAGCCCACGTCAGTGCCGAGGTTAAAGCCCGGCTGACCGGCTGACCTTCCTCAACATCGACTTCAGGGAATGAATCCGGGGCGCATCCCTCAGGCTTTCATTGATGATCTGCTGGCGCGGACCGATCTCGTTGCACTCGTGGGGGAGCGGGTCACGCTCAAGAAAACCGGCCGTGATTTCACGGGCCGCTGCCCGTTTCACGAGGAAAGGTCGCCGTCCTTCACAGTCAGTCCGGCCAAGCAGTTCTATCATTGCTTTGGTTGCGGTGCACACGGCAGTGCGATTGGATTCCTTATGGCGTATGACCGCTCAAGCTTTCCGGAAGCGGTCGAGGCACTCGCTGCCCGTTTAGGCCTCGAAATACCAGATCGCACTGCCATGGATACGGATCCTCACCGTTCGGCTGCACTCTCTTTGACCGAAGAGGTAACCCGTGAATACGAAGCCGCACTTTCCGTTTCCGATAACGCCCGTCGCTATCTCAATGAGCGTGGGGTTCGCCCAGAGACAGCCCGACGGTTCCGCCTGGGATACGCTCCCCCCGGTTCCCCACTGTTCAACCGCTGGAAAACCGACGTCGAGAGAATCCGCCTCCTCAAACTCCTTGGCCTGATATCCGAACGCGGGGATCGGTTCCGCAACCGGCTCATGTTCCCGATCCGGAACTTGCGCGGGGAAGTTATTGGCTTCGGAGGCCGTACACTGGGCGAAGAAACCCCGAAGTACCTGAATACGCCGGAGTCCCTCCTTTTCCACAAGGGACGGGAACTTTATGGATGGTATGAAGCCCGTCAAAAACCCGACCGACCCGACCGGTTGATTCTGGTCGAGGGCTATCTCGACGCTATTGCCTTATCGCAGGGTGGTTTCCCTGAAACAGTGGCTACTCTAGGTACTGCGCTCACAACTGACCAGCTGCAAAAAATGGTTCGTCATACTCCCGAAATCATCTTTTGCTTTGACGGGGACAACGCTGGGCGGCGCGCCTCGTACCGGACCCTCGAACTCGTCCTACCACTGGCCCGTGCCGGACGTCGTTTCCGATTTATCGGTCTTCCGGCAAACCAGGATCCCGACAGTTTTATCCGGGAAGCAGGTACCGACGGGTTCCAATTGCGTCTTGAACGGGGGCACCAACTATCGGAATCGGTGCGATACGCGCTCGAGAAACGCTTCGCGGGAAGGGGAGTAGAAACCCGCGCCAGCTTGGTGGCAGAAACCCAGCGGCTTCTACTGCTTATTGAAGATCCTGTCTATCGTGAACTGTTGCGGGAAGAACTTGCCCGTTACTTCAAACTAGACCAAGTGCTTCCTCGGCCAGACGTGAAAGCGCGGTCCGAGAGCAAGCCCCAAAAACCGGACTCGCGTGTCCCGGTCGGACGCGGAGGACTTGTGCGACAGCTGTTCCTGCATCTCTTGCACCAACCCGACCTCATTGCCCTACTGCCTGCCGAAGCCGAACTGGAGGAAATCGAACTGCCTGGCCTTGAACACGTGAAAAACCTCCAAACGGCCATCAAAAGCCACGAAAATCTCACGACTGGCCGCTTGCTTGAAATTTTCCGGGACAGCCCGACCGGTGCCCTCATTGAACGGCTTTTGGGGCAGAGCCCTCTCTTGGATGCCGAAGCCAACCGAACCGAAACACTGGGACTGATCGCCAAGATCCGGTCACAAGCCACAACCCAGAAGCGCTTGAAGGCCCTCCTCGACCTGTCACGGGGGAGAACCCTCTCAAGTGAAGAAAAAAAGGAAATTCAGGTGCTTGAGTCGAAACTGAAGACTCCCTAGCCCCTGGTTTAGGGGGGCATGGGGTTATAGGTCAGTCGAACTGGGTGGATGGGTTATAATTAGCAGTTCCACCCGGCCTCCGGGTTAGCCATCTCAACCTTGCACAGGTATCCCCGCCCATGAGTGAGAGTGAAGACCGGAATATCCAGCTCCGCCAGCTCATCGCCAAAGGCAAGGAGCAGGGCTACCTGACCTACAGCGAGGTCAACGATTTCCTACCCCGGGACATTGTCGACGCTGAGCAGCTAGATGAAATCATCTCGGTTATCAATGACATGGGAATCATGGTTCATGACTCCCCACCTGACGCAGCTCTTGAACTCCTCCTCCTCTCTGACCATCAGGTCAACGAGGACGACGAGGCCATGGAAGAGGCGGCCGCCGCGTTGGCATCGGTCGATTCAGCATATGGCCGAACGACCGATCCCGTTCGCATGTACATGCGCGAGATGGGCCAAGTCGATCTCCTGACTCGCGAGGGGGAGATTGGAATTGCTAAACGCATCGAGGAAGGGCTGAACCAGAAATACGCGGCCCTCGCTAAATTTCCCGGGGCCATCAGCCGCTTCATCGAGGAATACCGGCAAGTTGAGGCAGGCCAGATCAAGCTCGGAGAACTGATCCAAGGATTCCGGGATCCCGTGAGTGGGGCTCCCCTGTCAGACGATCATGCGGAGCCTATTCCGCTCATGGAGATCGGTATTGAACCTCCCGGCCCCAGCGATGAGACGGATGAGGAAGACCTGGATCCAGTTGTCTCCGAAGATGACCTTCCGGTCCTCGGCCCCAGTCCCGAGCTTGCGGCCGAAATGATCCATCGAATCGAAAAGGCCCATCTCCGATCCTCCCGTGCCTTGGCCAAGAAGCGCGATGAACGCTCCCTGCGGACACTCGCCCAAACCGCACTTGAACTACAGCGTTTGCGACTTACTCCAAGAACCATGGATATTTTGACACGCAGTCTCAGGGAAACCATCAATACCATCCGCCAGCTGGAACGGGAGATCATGCGGTTTTGCGTCGACCAGGCTGGAATGCCCAAGCGGGATTTTATAAAGACGTTTCCTCAGCGCGAAACTGCGCTCAACTGGATCGACCCCCATATCCGCGCCAAGCGCAAATGGTCGACGGCGTTGCGAGTGGTCCGCCCGGAAGTCCATAAACTGCAAGAACTGCTGATCGCCTTGGAAGAGACTTATCATCTCAAGATCGCTGATATCAAGGAGATTCACCGTCAGATGATGATGGGAGAAACCAAGGCCAGACGGGCCAAAAAGGAAATGGTCGAGGCCAACTTGCGCCTCGTGATTTCGATCGCAAAGAAGTACACCAACCGAGGGCTTCAGTTCCTGGATCTGATCCAGGAAGGCAATATCGGATTGATGAAGGCTGTCGACAAGTTCGAGTATCGACGTGGCTATAAGTTCTCGACCTACGCGACTTGGTGGATCCGTCAGGCCATCACCCGTTCCATCGCGGACCAGGCCCGGACCATCCGTATCCCCGTTCACATGATTGAGACGATCAACAAGCTCAACCGGATTTCCCGCCAGTTACTCCAGGAAAAAGGGCGCGAACCGACTCCAGAAGAATTAGCCAAACGCATGGATATGCCGGAGGACAAGGTCCGGAAAGTGATGCGAATTGCCAAGGAACCGATCTCCATGGAAACCCCGGTGAGTGACGACGAGGACTCCCATCTGGGGGATTTCATTGAGGACGTCAATATGCCTGCCCCGATCGAACAGGCAACCACGGACAGTCTCCGCAATACCACCCATTCCGTGCTGGCGACCCTCACTCCACGCGAAGCCAAGGTCCTCCGGATGCGCTTCGGAATCGACATGAATACGGACCACACACTTGAGGAAGTCGGGCGACAGTTTGACGTCACGCGCGAACGGATCCGGCAGATCGAAGCCAAGGCTCTCCGGAAACTCAGGCATCCATCGCGGGCGTCGCGCCTGAAAAGCTTCATTGAAGAGTTTTGAGCCTCATCTGACCAGTTCACTTGCCTGGAGTTCGCCTCACGAACCCCGATCAACGGACGGGAAGCCTTTCCCCAGGTCTGGGTGTTGTCCGGCCTGATACTTTTGCCATAGGGGAAGGGGCTGTCCTTTTCCCGGGTATGGCCGTCAAACTCGGCGACCTCTTGATGGAAACGGTTCTTGTGATCTTGGCGCAAGCCCCGTTACGTTGCATGGAAACACCTGGGGGGCGGTGCATGTCGGTCACCATGAGCAACTGCGGAACAACCGGCTGGATCAGTGACCGACGGGGATACCGGTATGCAGACCGAGATCCTCTGACGGGCAAGCCGTGGCCACCTCTACCAGATAGCTTCCGAGACTTGGCGCAAACGGCGGCTCACCGTGCTGGCTTCCCAGGCTTTTGTCCCGATGTCTGTCTCGTGAATGGCTACCGGCCAGGGAGCCACCTCTCCCTCCACCAGGACCGTGATGAGAAGGACGGATCCGCACCGATCGTCTCAGTCTCGCTCGGACTGCCCGCTTCCTTCCTCTTCGGAGGTCAGCGGAGAAGTGATCCGGTGATGCGTATCCCCCTCTACCATGGGGACGTCTTGATTTGGGGAGGCCCCTCTCGGTATGCATTTCACGGCATCGCCCGGCTGGCTTCCGGTCACCATCCCCTGACCGGACCCATGCGTTTCAACCTGACCTTCCGAAAGGCACTCTGAATACGAGCTGGCACACCGCTGCGGGCAATCTCCCCGGAGCACAGATCCACCACGTTTAGTGGGTTTCGCGAACTAAAACATGAAGCCTGTCTCAAAAAGGATCCGGGCCTGGTTTGCACTGTCTCCGTGAGGGCCGAAAATGTCACCTGGCACTCCATCAAGAACACGCACAAAAGAAAATTCGGCCCGAGCAAAAAACGCCCCATTCTGCCAGGTGGGAGTGAGAGTCATAGACCAGGCCCGGCTCCCGGGACCGTACAGGAGATCCGCGGCCCCATTCCGGACATTCCCGGTGCTCGTGATATATTCAACACGGGCGGCCAAAAAAAACCCGGGTGCAATCCGGTTGCTCGCAAGCAAGGCAACACCCCGGGTTGAGGTTCCCCGGCTGACACCGATTGATAGATCCCTCGAGACGGACGTGTACTGGAAGTAAGGCTGGATAATCCAGGATCTCGAGCTATACGTATACACCACGCTATAGAGGTCGCTATTGTTCTGGTCCAACGGAGTCGCCGGACCGGAATAATCTGTCTGTCCGACATGACCCATCGCGACAAAGCTCAGGCTACTCACCGGATTGATGGTGTAGGAAAGTTCCCCCGAAACCCAGTTGTACCGGTTCGAATAAAACCCGTCGCCCCATTGGAGTGACGCGGCGAGGGGCCCCACGCTGTAATTGAACTGGACTCCGCGTTCGATCGCGTTCTCCTGGTTCCAGAGCAGGCCACGCTCAATGTTCATGTTTTCAAAGGTAAAAGTGTATTCGGCACCAATCAGAGTCGGCAGCTTTCCGGCTTGAATCGAGAAATTCCGGGAAGGGATGATCTTCAGGAAAGCCTGTGGAAGAGCTCCGTAGTACTCGCTGACCGTTTTCCCCGTGGAAATGAACGGTGTCCCAAGCGCAGGCAAATTGTATGCACCCGCCTGAAGGAAGAATTGAATCCACCCGTGGGTCTTCTGGATAAAAACCTGGGCATTACTGATATTGGAGCGAAATGACCGGTCACCCGGAACCGGGTGATCCTGCCATGCACCGAAACCGCTCATGAGACCCGTGATATCGAGCTGACCTAGCGGGCCCGCGCGAAACCGGAATGGGGCCAGTGAAGTCAAGGGACCAGTTACCGCAGGCATGGGTAATGGGCTCGCCTGGACGTAACGCAGAGTCCAAAGCAGGTTTCCGATCAGTCCGATCAGCAAAAAAGGCAGAGCCTTGTACCAAACGGGGGAACGCTTGAGCCTGATGATAGATGTGGCCATGGGTTCCTTTAGGGGCAATCCGAGCATCTAGAACTCCCGTATCGGACTTTTTGTGAACCGGCTTCTGACGATGGTTGAAGGTTTGGCGCTTCCACCTAGCCTTTGCCCAATAAGGCAGCTGCCACGCTGTGGTGCTGCTTCCGATAAATGCGGTATAGGGCCAAATTGAGCCGAATCAGGTCCACGACCGGCTCACCGGTCACTCCTCCCAAAGGCTCGACCACAGAGCTCCGGATCAGTCGTCTCAGGACATTTGGGGAAACTCCACCTGTACGCGCAACTCGGGGCAACTGATAGAGCGCCGCTGCAAGACTGATGTCTGGATCAAGCCCACTCCCCGAAGAAGTGACGAGATCAACGGGAATCGGCCCCTTCACTCCTGGATCTGCCCTCTGCAGTCGCCTGATACGGTTTTCGACATGCTTTACAAGCTCGGGGTTATCCGGACCCAGATTGGACGCACCTGAAGCTGCCGCGTTGTCAGGAAATTGTGCTGTCGCGGAAGGTCGTCCCCAGAAGTAGCGCCGCCCGTGAAAATATTGACCGATCAGTACAGAACCCACAACCTGTCCATGGATTTTGAGCAGCGAACCGTTCGCTTGATGGGGAAAGACAGTTTGCCCGATTCCTGTCATGGCCAATGGATAGATGCACCCGGTTAGCAAGGTGAGGATGAGGAAAAGTAGCAGGGAGGACTTGCAGTCTTTTAGCATGGACGATCCCCTCCTTAGAGGAGTGTCAAGAGCACATCAATCAGCTTGATACCGATAAACGGAGCAATGATTCCCCCAAGACCGTAGATCCAGACATTGCGCCGGAGGATGCGTTGGGCAGAATCCGCCTTGAACTTGATTCCCTTGAGCGCCAAAGGGATCAGCAGAGGGATGATGAGTGCATTGAAAATCACTGCAGCGAGGATTGCATTCTGGGGAGAACTCAGGTCCATGATGTTGAGTGCTTCCAATTGGGGATAGGTGGATACAAATGCGGCCGGGATAATGGCAAAATATTTCGCCACATCATTTGCCACACTGAAGGTGGTAAGGGCGCCTCGGGTCATCAGGAGTTGCTTTCCGATCTGGACAATTTCGAGTAGCTTTGTCGGGTTTGAGTCCAAGTCCACCATGTTGGCAGCCTCGCGGGCAGCTTGGGTTCCACTGGCCATACATAACCCGACATCGGCTTGGGCCAGCGCTGGCGCGTCGTTGGTCCCATCGCCGGTCATGGCCAGCATATAGCCCTCTCCTTGGTACTTTCGGATGCAGGACAGCTTGGTCTCCGGCTTGGCTTCGGCAAGAAAACCATCCACACCGGCTTCAGCGGCGATGGAAGCAGCCGTCAGGGGATTATCCCCCGTGATCATGATGGTACGGATTCCCATTTCACGCAACTCGGAAAAGCGCGCCTTGATATCACCTTTGACGATATCCTTGAGTTCCACAACACCCAAGGTTTGTCGGTCCTCACAAACCACAAGCGGAGTAGCGCCACGACCTGCAATTCGCTCTATCGTGAAGGCAAGGTCATCCGGCCAAGAGCCACCTTGCAAGCTCACCCACTCCCTCATCGAGTCCGGCGCTCCCTTGCGCAATCTGATCCCTCCCCAATCCATTCCGCTCATGCGGGTTTCAGCGCTGAATGCAATCTGCTTTGCATCAGATGGTATCGGATCCTCGCGGTCAACCAACCGTCTTTGCGCCAGAGCCACGATGCTTTTTCCCTCTGGAGTGTCATCCGCCACTGAAGCCCGTCTGGCAGCGGTGGCCAGCTGCTCTTCAGTGACGTCCGCAACGGGGTAGAACGCGGTGGCCTCTCGATTGCCGTATGTAATCGTTCCGGTTTTGTCGAGTAGTAGCACATCGACGTCGCCAGCTGCTTCGATCGAACGACCAGATGTAGCCACAACATTGGCTCGTAGGAGTCGCATGATACCGGCAATCCCGATCGCGGGCAGTAGAGCACCGATGGTCGTTGGGATCAAACAAACCAAGAGGGCAACCAGAACCGTAATACTGATGACATGGCCTGAATGGGCCGCATAGTGAACGCTATACCAAGAGAAGGGATAGAGACTCAGGGTCACAACGAGGAATACGAGGGTCAAAACAGCCAGAAGGATACTGAGCGCAATCTCATTGGGTGTCTTGCGGCGCGAAGCTCCCTCCACCATCGCGATCATTCTGTCCAGGAAGGAATTTCCGGCCTCACCCGTCACCCGGACGATCAGCCAGTCGGAAATCACACGAGTACCACCGGTAACGGCACTGTGATCTCCTCCACCTTCACGGATCACCGGGGCACTCTCCCCGGTGATTGCACTTTCGTCCACGGCAGCGATACCGACCACAGCTTCTCCATCGGCGGGGAGAATGTCACCTGCCTCGACCAGGATGAAATCCCCCTTTTTCAGGCTGCCCCCTGCAACTTCTCGACTGGCGGCGCCAAAGACCGGTTGAGCGAGCTTCTTGGCCCGTACTTCCTGTCGGGTCTGCCTCAGACTGTTAGCCTGTGCCTGACCCTGCCGTTCGGCCAAGGCCTCGGCAAAATTGGCAAACAGGAGAGTCAACCACAACCAGAGATCGATCATGCCAGTAAACAGGGCTCCAGAGGAATATCTCACAAGATCGCGGACGAAAAGTGCCAACAGCAGCCACGAACCGACGTACACGACGAACATGACTGGGTTGTGCCACTGTTTCCATGGCGTGAGCATCCGAACGCTATCTCCCAGAGCGTCCCGGATCTGCTGTTTCCAGCCCAATCGTGGAGCCTGATGCGTGCGCATTGAATTCATCGACCAACCTCATCGAATCAGGAAGTGAGACGCCATTGGCGCCAATTGTTCCGCAATAGGCCCTAGAGCCAGAGCAGGAAAGAAATTGAGCGCACCGAACAAAAGAATCACACCCACCAGCAAGCTGATGAAAATGGGAGTGTGGGTCATGAGGGTACCCGAACCGACCGGCACTTTTTGCTTTCTGGCCAAGGAGCCGGCCATCGCCAGAAGGGGCAGGTAAGACCAGTAGCGACCGGCCAACATGCAACAAGCGGTAAGCAGATTGTAAAATCTCGTATCGCTGCTGAGGCCACCAAAAGCGCTGCCATTATTGTTGGCTGGGCTGGTGATCGCATACAGTATCTCACTGAACCCATGTGCCCCTGGATTAAACACTCCGACACGACCGGCTGCTGAAGTGGCAGCAATCGCAGTTCCCACCAAGACCAGGAGTGGCATGACCAGAATCGACAAAGAGGCCATCTTTGTTTCGAAGGACTCGATTTTCTTACCGAGGAACTCCGGTGTCCGCCCCACCATCAGTCCACCCAGGAAAACCGCGAAAACCATGAAAGCCAACATGGTCGCAAGGCCCGTACCCACACCACCAAAAACCGTCTCCCCCATTTGCATAAAGAAAAGATTGACCCCGCCGGACAACGGCATCAGGGAGTCATAGGCGGAGTTTGCTGCCCCCGTGGACGTTGCGGTCGCAATACTCGCGAAGAGAGCGGACCCACCAGCCCCGAAGCGATCTTCCACGCCCTCCAGGTTCCCTCCTCCAGCCAAGGCCGGCTGGTTCGACTGGGTCACCTGTAGTGCAGCCAACCGGGGATTGCCAGCAAGTTCAAAATGCTCACTGGCCAAGGTCAGCGGGACGAACAATACCAACATGGCGGCGAGAATGGCCCACGCGGTGCGTTTCGACCGGGCCATGTAACCGAACAGAAAGACCAATGCCGTTGGAATCAGGATCATTGCTACCATCTGTAGAAAATTGGTGAGAGCGGTCGGGTTTTCAAAGGGGTGCGCTGCATTAGCGTTGAAAAACCCGCCTCCATTATTACCAAGCACCATAATCGCTTCCTGCGAAGCCACCGGACCCAGCGCGATCACCTGGTGAAAAATCTTCCGTCCGTTCCACTCAAACGGATTAATCAAGTGGGCATGAATGTAAGGCGCCAACGTCTGGACAACGCCCTGCTCCATGAAAATGAGTCCTAGCAAGACAGATAACGGCAAGAGCACGTAAAGGACGGTCCGGGTCAGATCGACCCAGAAGTTCCCCAACCGATCGGTCTTCTCACGGGCAAGACCGCGAATAATGGGCAGAACCAAAGTGATCCCAACAGCCGCCGATAGAAAGTTCTGGACGGTCAAACCCATCATCTGGGCGAGGTACCCTAAAGTCGATTCACCGGCATAATCCTGCCAGTTGGTGTTTGTCAAAAAACTGACGGCGGTATTGAAAGCCGAACCGGCTGGCACTCCCGGGAAGTGCTCTGGATTCAACGGTAGGACACCCTGCAACAGGAGCAAGCCATACAGGAAAAGTCCGCCCAGCAGGTTGAACATTAGGAGGGTAATGGCGTAACGTTTCCAATCCATTTCCTCTGTTGGGCAAATGCTGGATGCCTTGTAAAGAAGGTTCTCGACCGGACCCAGTATCTGCCTAGCCCAGAACTTCTCACCGGAATAGACCCGGTACATGTAATGCGCAAGTGGAATCGCCAGCGTGATGGCTATGACCAGTACCATGGCGGTCAACACAATTGATTGCATCATAGGAAACGTTCCGGATCAATCAGGAAAACCAGAAGATAAATGCAGAGTCCAATACCGACGACTAGACTGATCCCGGCAAATAGCTTCATTTTTTTCTCCTCAATTGATCCAGCATTTGGATCATACCGATGGATACGGCAAAAAATCCCAGCAGGACGACCGTGTAGATGGCAACCATATTTACGGGCACACCTTTCGAGGCCTTGTACGCCACCTTGAATAAGTGAGCGCGGATTGATGGAGTGAATAACGTACCCGGGTCAAAATGAGAACCGACATGAATGCCCTCCTAGAACGGACAGGCGCCACTATAAACCGCGTCTCCCCAATGTGATACAAAAAAGAGAGGGTGCAGCGTAAAAATCCCGTAAAGAAGGAAGGAGGGAGACGGCCAACATGAGGGCTTGCATCCACCCATGAATATCACAACGTCTTGCCCGATCGGACTCCGGGACCCGTACCCAACCGGTCGAACGAAGAACGTAGTCCGGCCTCCAAACTTTTCCAAGCCGCCCAGCTCCAAGTCGTGGGATGAAAGAGACTGGCCCACTTGCATCATTACCCAATCAGACATGCCAAGAGAAATTCCTGAACTGCGCGCCAACGCACTCGCTCACTCTGGTGGATTGTTCTATGGCATTTTTGTCCGGAATGGTTCAGGCATGTGTTTGACGACTGAAGTAAGCCTAGCAGGGTGCCGCAATCTTTCCACAACACAATTGGACAGGGCAAAGAACCTATTCAACCGTCACCGACTTTGCCAGGTTGCGTGGCTGATCGACATCATGTTTACGCAGGACGGCCACATGATAGGCCAGCAACTGCAGGGGTAGTGCATAGGCAATAGGGGACGAAAACTCGCCCGGGACCTCGGGTAGACGAAGTACGTGGACATTTTCCCCCGCTGGAAGCGCCAGTCCAGGATCCGCCAGCAGGAACAGATGGCCATTGCGCGCTCGGATGACCTCAAGATTGGACTTGAGTTTGTCCGAAAGCAAGTTGGCCGGTACAAGACCTACGACTGCCATCTTTGAATCGATCAAGGCCAGCGGGCCGTGCTTCAGTTCACCCGCTGGATAACTTTCTGCCTGGATATAGGCGATTTCCTTAAGCTTGAGTGCTCCTTCCCGCGCAATGGGTTCATGCGTGCCACGGGCGACATACAAGGCATGATCGTATCCGGTCAGCAACCGAGCCCATTCATTTATTACGGGATCCATTTCAAGCAGTTTTTCCAGAAGGGCGGGGAGATGTCTCAACTCCTTCACAGCCTGTTTCTCCACTTCCTCCTTTAAAAGTCCTTTTGACTTGGCGAGTCCTAGACTTAACCAAAAAAGCAAAGTGAGCTGGGTCATAAACGCCTTGGTAGAAGCTACTCCGATTTCTGGGCCTGCCCGGGTCAAGAGACCGAGTTCAGCTTCGCGCATCATGGCACTTTCAGCAACATTACAGAGTGCCAATCGACCGGCGTATGGAAGTGTCTTGGCCCGGCGGAAAGCCGCCAGCGTATCTGCCGTCTCGCCCGATTGGGAAATCCCAACAAGTAGGGTGTGTGCCTGCACACAGAGTGGGCGATATCGGTATTCGCTCGCAATCTCGACGGAAACCGGAACCTGGGCCAAGCTCTCAATCCAGTGACGGGCCACTAGACCGGCATGATAACTGGAGCCACAGGCGACGATATGGACAGCCTTCACTTTTGGCAGAATTTCACGAGTCTGGTAACCCAAGGCGGACTCCAGAACATGCTCGCCGGAAATCCTCTGTTCAAGAGTCTCCGTGACCGCACGTGGCTGCTCGTGAATTTCTTTCAGCATGAAATGGCGAAAAGTACCCCGCTCGGCCGCATCTGCCGATAATAAGACCCGCTTTGGGGAACGCTCGACTGGAGTTCCAGCTCCTGACCAAATCCGACAGGGCGACCGGCCACCATCGGGAACCCGCAACTCGGAAACCTCGTGGTCTTCAAGATACAGGAAATCCTGAGTCAGGGGTAAAAGGGCAGTCACATCAGAAGCAACATAGGTTGCCCGATCCCCAAACCCAATCACCATGGGGCACCCCATCCGCAATGCGACCAGCACGTCCGGGGACTGTTCGTCCAGAACTAAAAGTGCATACGCACCTGTCAGGCGACGCTGGACTTCAATCATGGTGGATCGAAGATCTGGATGTTCTTTCCGGATGGCATGAACGAGGTGGACCACCGTCTCGGTATCGGTATCTGATACGAAGTGGTAGCCCCGGGATTTTAGTTGTTGCTTCAGGGATTCGTGATTTTCGATAATGCCGTTATGAACGAGTGCGATCCCTTCCGAACGGTGCGGATGGGCATTGGCCTCTGAGGGCGCTCCATGAGTGGCCCACCGGGTATGGGCAATTCCCACGGAACCAGCGCAAGGATGCTGACTGATCTCCTCCACCAGATGCACGACCTTGCCCTGTCGGCGGTGCCGGACAAGCTGCCGATCCCCGTCCAGCACGGCAAGACCTGCCGAATCATAACCTCGGTATTCCAACCGTTTCAATCCACCCAGAAGAACCGGGACGACATCATCCTTGGAAATCGCTCCGATGATCCCGCACATGATTAGGATTTCTTCCCGGGCCGTTTCCAGTGAGGAATATTCTTCTGGTCGTTACGGGACAGGGTCAGCTGATCAGGAGGCGTGTCCCTCACAACGGTTGTCCCGGCAGCAATGAAGGATCCATGCCCGAGCCGCACCGGTGCAATCAACTGGCTGTCACAGCCGACGAAAACACCATCTTCAATAACGGTTACGTGCTTTTCCGCTCCATCGTAGTTGACGGTGATAACCCCTGCTCCTAGATTGACATCATCCCCGATCTCGGCATCGCCGATGTAGGCCAGATGGTTTGCCTTACTACTCTCCCCGAGTCGACTGTTTTTGACTTCGACGAAGTTACCAATCCGGACATGATGGTGTAGCCGGGTTGACGAACGGATGCGTGCAAATGGCCCGATCCGGACGTGGTTCCCGGTTTCCACTCCCTCAAGGACACAATGGGACAACACCTCTGTCCCTTCTCCCAGGCTCACATCACGCAGAATCGAATAGGGGCCAATTCGCACTCCCGGACCCAACCGAATTCGGCCTTCGAGGATCACTCCGACATCGAGCTCGACATCAGAAGCAGCCTCGACCGAACCACGCAGATCAAACCGTGCAGGATCCCGGATGCGGACACCTTGGCGCATCAGTGCTCCAGCCAGCCGGGTCTGCAGAATCCGTTCCGCTGTCGCGAGATCCGATGCTGAATTCACCCCCTGTGCCTTCTCCGGACACCTGAGCAGACGGGTATGAACCGGTACCCCGTCCCGGAATGCTTCTTCAACCAAATCCGTCAGATAAAATTCTCCCTGGGCATTTCGCTTCCCAATCCGCGGTAGCAGCCGCGTCAAAAGCTGCCCGGAACACGCAAGTATACCGGTGTTAACCTCACGGATCGCACGCATCGTATCATCAGACAGGTCCGCCTCTTCGACTACGCGACGGACCTGACCATGCTCATCACGGATGATCCGTCCATATCCACACGGATCCATTCTTTCCATCGTCAAGAGTGTCAAGGCGGGCTGTTCCACTGCTTCGAGCAGACGCTTGCAGTCATCCGCTTCGAGAAGAGGTACGTCTCCGTAGAGAACAAGCACGCTGGGATCGCCGGTCACATCCACTACGGCCAGTCCCAATGCATGTGCTGTACCGAGTGGTTCGGGCTGGTCCACAAACCGGATTCCGCTTTCTCCGAAGCGAGAACGGATTTCCCCCCCTCCCACACCTGTCACCACCCGGATCTCATCCGGACCGAGTGACCGCGCGGTCTCGAGGACCCACTCCAAGAGCGGGCGACCCGCCAGTTCATGAAGCACCTTGGGGCGAGAGGAGCGCATCCGCGTCCCGGCTCCCGCGGCCAAAACCACGACTATAAGCCTAGGGGATCTGGCCTTCACGGTCGTGAGCAGGCTTTTTGGGGAAACCCAGATCGCCCCAAACCACCGTTCACCGCAGCTGTCCCCGTTTCCTCAGGCGATCCAGGACCCTCAACCTTTCAGTCATCTCAGCCAGCTCGGCTTCAGCACGCGCCACATCGACCGACTCAGCACTCGATGCTAGAAAGGCCTCAGCTGCCAACTTGGCCTCACGTGTCTTGGCTTCATCAATCTCAGATGTACGTATGAAACTGTTCGCTAGAACCATAACCTGATTGGGCTGGACCTCGAGCAGACCGCCGGACACAAACAGAGAGAGAGTTTCCGTTGGAGTCTGGATCCGCAACTCGCCAGCCTTGAGGCGAGTCAACAGGGGTGCATGACGTGGCGCGATACCGACCTCTCCGAGTTCTGCCGGAGCAAAGACCATCTCGGCCTCCCCTGAGTAAATCGGGGATTCAAGGCTGACAACATCCACTTGCATCACCATACCCATACGAGTTTACACGGCTTTGGCCTTTTGAATGGCCTCATCGATCGTCCCCACCATGTAGAAAGCCTGTTCGGGCAGAGTATCGTATTCTCCATGCACAATACCGCGGAAGGCCCGGATGGTTTCCTTCAGGGGAACATATTTCCCAGGGGATCCGGTAAAAACTTCCGCAACAAAGAAGGGTTGTGACAGAAAACGCTGGATCTTTCGTGCACGGGAAACCGTCACTTTGTCTTCCTCCGAAAGCTCATCCATGCCTAAGATGGCGATGATATCCCGGAGCTCCTTATAGCGCTGCAGGACCGCCTGGATAGAGCGGGCGGTTTCGTAGTGGTCAGACCCGACGATTTGGGGATCCAGTTGCCGGCTTGTTGAATCCAAGGGATCGACCGCCGGATAAATGCCCAATTCGGCAATCTGCCGGGACAGAACCACCGTGGCATCCAAGTGGGAAAAAGTTGTCGCCGGGGAAGGATCCGTGAGGTCGTCGGCCGGAACATAAACTGCCTGGATGGAGGTGATAGACCCTTTTCTCGTGGACGTGATCCGTTCCTGCAGACGCCCCATCTCCTCGGCTAGCGTCGGCTGGTAACCCACCGCCGAAGGCATGCGTCCAAGGAGGGCAGATACTTCGACGCCCGCCAAGGTGAAGCGGTAGATATTATCGACAAAGAGTAATACATCACGACCCTCGTCCCGAAAGTACTCCGCCAGAGTCAAGCCGGTCAGTGCCACGCGTAAACGGTTCCCAGGGGGTTCGTTCATCTGCCCGTAGACGAGAGAAACCTTGTCCAGAACCTTGGATTCCTTCATTTCGTGATAGAAGTCGTTTCCTTCCCGGGTCCGTTCTCCGACCCCAGCGAAAACCGAGTAGCCTGCGTGCTCGATCGCGATGTTGCGGATCAGTTCCATCATGTTGACTGTTTTGCCCACACCGGCGCCTCCAAACAGGCCAACCTTCCCCCCTTTGGCAAATGGACAAAGGAGATCAATGACCTTGATCCCTGTTTCAAGGAGCTCGGTCGATCCGGCTTGCTCCTCAAAACCCGGCGCAGTCCGGTGAATTTCCCAGCGAGTCTCGGTCGAGATCGGTCCTGCCTCGTCGACCGGCCGGCCGAGCACATCCATGATCCTCCCTAACGTCGCCTGTCCAACCGGAACCGAGATCCGCCGACCGGTATTACGGACTTCCGAACCCCGTCGCAAACCTTCACTGGGTCCCATCGCAATGGCACGGACCACACCATCCCCGAGTTCCTGCTGGACCTCAAGCACAAGCCCGGTCTCTCCGACTTCAAGGGCATCATAAACGCGGGGGATCGCCTCACGCGGGAATTCGGCGTCAATCACGGCACCGATGACCTGGATTATCCGACCTTCACTCATATGTCACTCTCACAGATGAAGTCACTAAACAGCAGCGGCCCCGCCGACGATTTCGGCAATTTCGCGGGTAATAGCCGCTTGACGGGCCTTGTTGTAGGCCAGTTTCAAGGTATCAATCAGGGTACTTGCATTTTCCGATGCGCTCTTCATGGCGACCATGCGGGCTGCCTGCTCGGAGGCAATGTTCTCGAGAAGCCCTTGGTAGGTCTCAGCCTCTAGATAACGGGTTAGCCAAGTATCGATGAGATCGACGCTATCTGGTTCGTAAAGGTAATCCCAATGGTCGGCCAGACCGGGATCTCGTTGGGCCGGTATCGGCAGGAGAGTCACCAGGTGGGGTTTTTGGATCATCGTGTTCTGAAAGTAGTTGAACGCCAGAACCAAACGGTCGATATGGCCCTGCCGGTAATCCTCAAGCAGCG
Source organism: Pseudomonadota bacterium (assembly GCA_021828045.1). Taxonomy (GTDB): domain Bacteria; phylum Pseudomonadota; class Gammaproteobacteria; order JAKAQQ01; family JAKAQQ01; genus JAJZIH01. The sequence continues at coordinate 27,143 of JAKATI010000017.1, forward strand.
CCCGCAAAGGTCCGATCACGTTTTCCGGCGCAGGGCGGTCGCCTAAATGCGTGACCGACGCTACGAGGGTGGCATCCAAACGCCTGAGTCCGGTCAATGCCTTTTGTCCGATTGCCGCAAAGCGGATGGAAATGCCCTGCTTGTTCAGGATCCGTACCTCGTTCCAGACGGTCCGGATCAGGTTGATGTTGAGCCCACCACAGAGGCCCCGATCGGTTCCGATTACGAGAAAACCCACTCCACGCATCGTGCTTCTTGGCAGCAGGAAAGGATGGGGAAACTCTGGGCGGAGAACAGCCAAGTGGCCAGTCACTTGGCGAATCCGCACAAGGTAGGGACGACTGGCCTGCATCCGTGCTTGAACCCGACGGATCTTGCTCGCGGCCACCATTTCCATCGCCCGCGTGATCTTGCGGGTACTTTCGATGCTTCGAATTTGCGTTCTGATTTCTTTGGTGCCGGCCATCGTCAGCGTCCAGTTTCCTTCCGAAAGTGGTTTATGGTCTGACGGAGACCGGAAGCTATCTCGTCGTTATAATCCCCCGTCTCATTGATCCGGCTGAAAAGTGCCGGCTCCTGTTCACGGAAAAAATCATGCAGTCCAGCCTCAAAGGTACCAATCTCGGAAACTGGAATACCATCGAGGTCTCCCTCATTGACAGCAAACAGGGAAATGG
>JAKATI010000082.1 GCA_021828045.1 Pseudomonadota bacterium
CATGAGCTGAACCTCACCAGGTTGTGTCTCTTTCGACTCGAGATCGGTGGCCAGTGTCATCTGCGCAAGGAAGGCAGCCATTCGGGGGAAAGAAGAGTCCCCATTCGGGGGTTCCTCGGGTTCGAATGTCGCAGCCGCATTGATGAGCTCACCCAGGCTTTCGAGTCGGCTTTCTGCCCGCAAGGGATCCTCTTGGCGGTAAAACTCGGGCAGACCGCTCAGTTCGATGACCCGTTCAACCTGTTGCGGCAGATCGTGTCCAGCGATCGCCTCCCGCATCCGCGACAGCAGGCTGAACCACTGTCCGAGGGCGGTACGGGTCCGCCCGGCTAGTGCCCCGTCTTGGGCCAGCCGGGATAAGGCGGCATTGAGGGAAAGGGATTCACTTTGGCCCAGATCCCGAGCACGCTCAAGGGTCTTGTCTCCAATGCCTCGTGGTGGGGTTTGTAGCACCCGCTCCAATGCCGAGGCGTGGTCGGGGTTCACGAGCAGCCGGAGGTAGGATAGAACATCCTTGATTTCGGCGCGCTCGAGGAAGCGAACTCCGCCATAGACGCGATAAGGGATGCGATGCCGGACGAGTCCTTCCTCAATGACACGAGATTGACTGTTCGAACGGTAGAGGACCGCGATTGTGGATGGAGACCGTCCAGCAGTCAGCAGTCGCTCAATCTCGGAGACGATATAGTCGGCCTCTTCTTGTTCATGGTCGGCATGGAAAAGAGTCGGTCGTCGGCCTTGTGCTCCATCGGTCCAGAGGGTTTTGCCCAGCCGGGAAGGATTGTGCGCGATCAGGGCATTGGCGGCCTGGAGGATGGATCGGCTCGAGCGATAGTTCTGCTCGAGGCGGATCATACGAGATTGGGGAAAATCGCGGGGAAAGGCCAGGATATGCTCGATCCGTGCCCCCCGCCAGCCGTAAATGGCTTGGTCGTCGTCACCCACCACGAAGGGACGGCCGCGGGGTCCTGTCAGTTCGCGGAACCAGAGATACTGAAGCGGATTGGTATCCTGGAATTCGTCGACCAGAATTTCGGCGAAACGGGCCCGGTGCTGGTCGCGGATCTGGGGGTGGTTTTGCCAGAGCTCAAGGCAACCGAACAGGAGTTCCGGAAAATCAGCGGCCCCGAGCGCCTTCAATTTTTTTTCGTAGTCGGCATAAAGCATCTGCAGGGCCTCATCCCCTTCTCCACCAGTTTCGGCCACTTGTCCGGCACGCCGACCGGCATCCTTCTGCTGGTTGATGTACCACTGAACGAGGGAGGGCGCGTGGTTCCGCTCATCCCATTGCCGGTCCCGGATGAGCTGTCGGACCAGCCGGCGCTGATCCTCGTCATCAAGGATCGTAAAGTCCGCAGGAAGTCTGGCCTGGGTCGCATGACGAACCAGGATCCGGTAGCCGATACTGTGAAACGTTCCCAGCCACATGGAACGGGCCTCGGGACCGGCCAGCTGGAAAATCCGTTCGCGCATTTCCCGAGCGGCCTTGTTGGTGAAGGTGACGGCCAGAACCTGGTCGGATCGGCATCCGTCGGTTGCAAGGCGCCAAGCCACCCGGTGCACGAGAACTCGGGTCTTGCCGCTGCCGGCGCCCGCCAAGACCAGTACCGGGATCTCGGGCTGGCTCACGGCCTCGCGCTGGGCCTCGTTCAGGGACTGGAGCAGGCGGTTCGGATCCATGTTTGCTATTGTAAGGGACACGCTTCGGTGGGAGTGGGTCCGGTTCATGGTTGGCGCAGAATCCTGCACGGGTCGCCCTGCGGTCGCTGTCTCGATCCTGAACTACAACTCAGCCGCGTACACCCGGACCGCGGTCGCCTCGATCCTCGAGAAAACCGATCCCGCCCTTGATTTCCGGATCGTGGTCGTGGAAAACGGGTCACGGTTGTCTGAACAGGTTCATCCCAAAGAGTGGGCCGATGCGCGGGTCCAGGTGGTAACAAGCCGGATCAACCTCGGCTTTGCCGGTGGTCACCAATTCGCCCTGCAGTTTGCCCGGGCCCGTTACTATTTCCTCTTCAACAACGATGGGTATTTTGTGAACGATGTCCTGCAGGGCCTTTTCCATTTCATGGAAACCCACCCGGACGTCGGATTGGCAACCGGCCGATGCTTGGGGCCGGACGGGCAACCACGACCCTCGTTCGATTACCTGCCGAGCCTGCTCCGGGCCATGGTCGGATCGGGCATCCTGCGCTGGATCCACCCGGGGCGTTACCCGGACCGCCGAGCCTCCTATACGCAACCGCTCGATGTCCCGATGGTCACGGGGAGCGCCCTTTTCGTCCGGGGTGGCCTCCTGGAATCCTTGGGGGGGCTCGATACCCGGTTTTTCCTTTATTGTGAGGAAGAGGATCTGGCCCGGCGCGTGCGGAGTGCGGGACAGCGTATCTGTTACGTGCCCGACGTGTGTTTCTGCCACGTGGGCTGTGGGAGCATGCCGATGCAGTTGGCCCTTCGGAAGGAGTTTTACCTGTCGTTCCTCTATTACCTGAGGAAACATCACGGGCCCCTGGTGACCCTGGGCTTCCGGGGATTTCTCCTGGCCAAGCTTTTCGCACGCGCGCTCCGGCGGAAGGATCCGTGGGCGCTCTGGGGGTTTCTGGTCCGGGGGGCGCCCGAGCGCGAGAGTCTCCGGTTCCGCCAGCGGATGACCTAGACCCCGATCATCCGCGTGGATTCGCGCTCATGTCCGGAGCCATAATCCTCCTTCCGGGGTTATTGACCGTGGATTGTGCAGGAATCCTTGTTGCTGCATACGACGATGACGTCCAGGAGGTCTCCAGAGGCACCAAAGACGCCGATGACCTCGCCCCAAGGTCCTGTGGCCAGAACCGAAGTGGAACACGGGCATTGCCCCCCGCTCGCCATGGGTTGAGGATCGTTGGAAGCTGCGGCCGTGCCGGGCATGGAGAAAGCCAGCATTGGACTACGTCCATTCGGCATGACGGTCAAAACATCGATGATCTCCCCCGTGGAACTGTTGATCTGGAATATTCTCTCGCTCCCAATCTTCCATTCGTATACCGCAACCCTCGGATCCTGGCTGACATTTCGGGTTTGCGGTGCCGACGATCCGAAGCCGGGCAGCAAGCCGGATAGCATCCCGGGCATTTGCGGATTTGGAGGGGCCAAGGCTAGACATGCAGTGATTGATGAAAGATAAAAAAACACCATCACAAACAATTTGTTTGCCATTCTCATTTTGCAATCTCCTTCGCGTTTCCTGCGCTTGATGATTCCCAATCCCTCGGGCAGACCCGCCCGCTTCAGTTTCAAGTGTACTACCCCTGAGAGTGTCAAGCAGCAGCAACCGGGCCAGTCCGGAAAGGTTCGCACGGCAGGAGGGGGAGTCGATTCCGCATGCGAGCGGGTGCCGCCCGGGAGAGCCGGCGACCCTGCTCCACTGTCCCGTCTGGGATTGCAAGCACCAAAAAAACCCCCCGGAATCCGGGGGGCATGGAAAAACGAGCGGGTCCCTTGTTCAGGACGTGATCGGAATCCGCCGGGTCCGGTGGCTCTCGCGCTTCTGCAGCGAAACACGGAGCACTCCGTTCTTGAGTTCGGCCCGTATCTTTTCCGGATCAATGCTCTGTTGCCCGAGCGTAAACTGCCGTTGATAGTGCGACCCCCGCAGGTCCGCATCTACCGAGTTCATGCCTTCGGGCAGGTCAATCGCGAGTGTCCCCTCCAAGGTGAGTCGGCTATCCGCCACCTCGACTTTGAGAGATTCTGGGGATACTCCGGGCATGTCTGCCTCGATCAGGATCGCATCAGCTGTCTCGCGGATATCCACGGGAGGCAGGATCACGGGTTCCCGGCGGGTCGCCTGGGCTGGATCTTGGGCGGCTGGCAGGGGTTTGACATGGGCACTCAGTTGCTGGCTGGTCATGGTTGCTTACCTCCTCTTTGAATACCGGTCAGGCGGCGCGAACTTCAACCCGTCTCGGCTGAAGTGCGGCCTTTTTCGGAAGAATCAGGGTGAGCACTCCATTTTTGGCCTGGGCCGTAATGGCCTCAGGATCAACGGAGTCCGGAAGGCTCAGGGTTCGCAGAAACTCACCATTGAAGCGTTCCTGCCGGTAGACCGTGGCTTCCTTCTCGGTTGTTGTGACCCGTTTTCCGCTGATGGTGAGCAGGCCGTCTTTGACCTCTACGGAGAGGTCTTTCTGATCAACTCCCGGGGCGAATACATAGACGCGGAACTCCTGTTCTGTTTCCCCGATATTGATGAGTGGGAAACGGCCGGCTGGGCTGGCCCGGAGGTCCCGGCTGAACGAATCGGCGAACCAGCTTTCCAAGGCCGAACGGAAGGGCCCGATTTCGCTGAAGAACGGGAAATCGGTCTCGAATGGACTCATGAGATCAAACCACATGGTGACACCTCCATAAAATGACGAAAGGGCAGGGTGTGAAGGCACCCTCTACGTTTTTCTAGATGGGGGCGTCGGTCTGCGATTTCAAGGTAGGGGTGCGGTCTTCCGTTTCCGGATTCCGAGAGTGGCCAGGATAAGGGCCAGACCCGCAAGAGTCAGGGGGGCCAGGGCGCTCGAACTGCTCACGTTGGGGTTCTGGTAGGACACGAAAATGCTGACCGTGGCGGGCGCTGAAACCGGCGAAGGCCCGCCCGCGACCGTTTCACAGATGAAGCTGAAGGCATCTTCCCCGGAGAAGCTGGCGTCCGGGACATAGGTGAAAAGGCCGCTGCTGGGTACGATCGTGACAGAGCCGTGGATCGGTGGGACCAGGAGCTGAAAGTCGCGCTCGCGTCCCAGAACATCGCTGCAACCTAGCGTATCTTGGCTCGGTGTGTTTTCAATGCTGTTGTAGACCCCGCCAACGGCAATGAGATCGCCCGGACCGACGAAGCCATCGATGGATTCGGGTCCGGCGAAGGGGCCGAGAGTCTCTGTGACGGAGCGGGTTGCGGTGCTGATGACGAGTACGCTGTTTTGGCCGGGTTCCACGGCATAGAGATGGGCGCCCGATGGTGAGATCGCGAGTCCTGCGGGATCGCCGCCCAGATCGAGGGTGCTCTCGACGCTGTCGGTGGCTGTGTCGATCAAGGTGAGAGTCCCGCTCCCAGTGTTCGACACATAAAGAATGCTGCCGTTGGGGGAGAGAGCCAAGCCGGTCGGGTCATTGCCCACCGGGATCGTCGTGATTACCTTTCTTTCGTGCCGGTTGATCACGGAAACGCTGTTGCTGCCGGTATTGGCCACATAGACCGTGAATCCACGGGGAGAAACTGCGATCGCACCCGGATCCTTGCCCACCGGAATGGTCAGCAAGCTGGCCGCCAAAGGG
>JAKATI010000083.1 GCA_021828045.1 Pseudomonadota bacterium
TCGGATCTGTCAAGGTTCGCTACCGTGGGTTGGCGAAGAGAATGCCCCGCCGGATCTTTGTCACTGCGGCACGGACACACTTTTCATGGTCCGTGGAAAGGCTTGCGGGGAGGAGTCTGTCCGAAGAGGGAGATCCTGGTGGATTCGGTATGAAAACCTCAAGAAATCCCATCAAGGAAATGCGATTCGGGTGATTCCATGAACCCCGGTACCGATTCCCTCAGGAACCGGCAGTTGTGCGGTCATTCCATTGTGACCTTGTAGCCAGCCGCTTTGGCTTCGCGCATCGATTCCAGTTTGCGCTTGCCGGGAGAGCCTGGTTTCCCAGGCAGGCTTTTCCCAGCGGTTTCTGGGCGATGGTATCGGGATTCACGACCGGTACGCGGCCGGTCGGGTAACGTTCGTCAGCGTGTTCTTGCCGGCGCCATTCGGGCCGGTCACTATTCAAAGCTGCTGCCTCATAGCGGGCGAAGCACGGTCATATTCCCGGCGCCGTCACTCTTCACCAATCCGTGCCAACCGCCCGGCCCCTTGCGAATGAACCGGATGCCCCCGCCGCCAAATGCAGCTTGGCGACCTGGCCGTCCTCGTGCGTCGGGGCGCTTCCGAACACCGTCCTGAACCGCTTCTCTTCCGCAGGCCTCGTGCTGTCGAGTTTTTCAATCGCATGGTTCGGCGTGCTATCCGCCATCCGAACTGCTCACCCCCAAGCGGATGCCACCCTGCCGGATGCAGGCAACGTGGATTGCATCCGTCCGGTTCCGTCCAACGGGAGGATGTCACCCCACCGGACAGGGCAGGGTGCGCATTCTCCGATCCCGGTCTGGATCGGGGTCCTGCACCGCCTCGATCTTCTCCAGGGTCGCAATGTACTCGGACGGAAGGCCGTGTTCGAGTGCCCCTTCGACGAGGAATCGCTTGTACCAGGTATAGGGACGCAGATCGGCGTCGTTGCCTGGCTCCGAGGCGAGATATACCTGAGCTTGATGTTCCTTCCCATCCGGGGTCACAACGGACAAGCAAACCCGATCGTAGCCTCCCTCGCCTCGATCAAGGGTGTCGAGATCGGCATCCGAAATGGAATAGAGCACTCCCCACACTCTTGATCCCTCGTGCTGCTCCAGGTTCGCCTTGCCGGACCCGTCGGAGCTGCGCTTGTTGAACCGGAGCCGGTACCCGGACAGCCATGCTTTGACTCCCATGTCCGCGGAATGCACACCGTGATCGCGAAGCCGTCCCGGACACAGGTTGGAACCGTAGGCGAAGATGCGTTTGCACATCGGGGGCCTCCCTGGATGTCCGCAATCGACGGGGCTGGCTCCGAGTGGGTTCCACTCGCCAGCCGGGATCGGGTTCCCCCAAGGATCCAGGTTCATCGCACGCCCACCCGGATTGCATCAAACGGATTCAGCCTGGTCCTGCAAGGACAGGAAATCTTCCCCCGGGCTGCTGCATTGCGCAAAAAAGAAAGGCGGACCGAAGCCCGCCTTTCCCACGATCTCAAGAACCTTGAGACCGACCGATCACCGGCCCGTCTTATGAACCCATGTGGGTCGAAGACGAGGGGGCTTTCGTGGCCTTGGACTTGGTGGCCATGCTCGGGGTCTTGGTCGCAGTGGCCATTGCAGGAGCCGCCGGCGCCATCATGCTGGTGCTGGAAGCGGCAGATGAGGTCTTCGGGGCAGGAGCGGGGGTCTTGCTGCAAGCAGCCAAGGCAAGAATCAACACCCCTGCGCTGAGCAGTAAGGCTTTTTTCATCGAATCATTCCTCCTGTGGGGTCTGATATATTGATGGAGACGGATCACAACAGCTGAGTTTCGTCCATACGGTTCAGCAAAGCTGCCAAAACACGTATCGAGCATGTCTATACATTATTCCTCTTCCACGAAAACTGCAAGTGCACCGTTCCATCGCCTGCTGTCCGAGGCCAGCAGGCTCTGGCTCCGGGTGGCCCCGGTCCTGTTCCTCACGACCTGGGTCTACCGCCTGCTCGAGGATCACTGGCCGTCCGGACTCCTCTGGTGGCTGGCCGCCCTGTGGTTCTCCTGCGCCTACCATGCGGGTGTCCTGGTCTACCTCAGCCGGCACGAACCGGGGGCACGGCCGGTCGGCTGGAGGACGGGACTTGGCCGGAGCGGCCGTTATTTCCTGGCGGCCCTCCTGCTGGACGGCATTCTTCTTGCGGCCTCCCTCGTGGCCCTCCTGGTCGCCCTTGTGGCGGGCGCGCTCCTCGGCCTGGTCCCCGGCTGGCCGGGAGCACTCTCCGTGGTGCTCGGCATCGGCCTCCTTTTGACCCCCTTGGTCATCATCAGTGTGGGAGGCGTCCTCTTCGGGCTGGCCGCTGTCCTGGATGGTCAGAGTGTCGTGGCGTCGATCACCGAGAGTTTCAACCTGGCTCGCGTCGACTGGAAGCTGGCCGGGGCGCTCGTCACCGTCCCCTATACCCTCCTGTTTCTGATCGATTGGACCCCGAACACCGTCTCCCTCTGGCAAGCCGTTCGCCAGCGCTGGCACCGGATGCCCGCGCTCGGTTCGGTGGGCTCCTCGATGGGTGGAGTGGAACGCGGGTTACAGGAGTTCGCGCACTGGATGAAGGGGGTCCGGCACCTGGCCCGTCTCCCGGCCTGGTACCAGTGGGGCGTGGGGCCCCTGCTCGAAGGGCTGGCCGTCCTTTATGTGATCACGAACCTGTGGGTGCTCTATCGGGATCTCAAGACCCGGCGTGCAGGGGCCACTCCCTCAGCCGGAACCCTCTCCCGCCCCGGCTGAGCGGACCTGGGCCGCGCGCAGCGCAGTGACGAGGGGGTCGAGATCGCCCTCAAGCAGGGATTCGAGCGAGTGGAGGCTGAGGCCGATGCGGTGGTCGGTCACCCGGTTCTGGGGGAAGTTGTAGGTACGGATCTTTTCGGCGCGTAGCCCGCTGCCGATCATGTCCCGTCTCTGCGCATGGACCCGCTGGGTTTCCTCGGCCTGCCGGAGGGCCGTGAGGCGGGCTGTGAGCAGCGAGAGGGCACGGGCGCGGTTCTTGTGCTGGGATCGTTCGTCCTGGCACTCCACGACGAGCCCGGTCGGGAGATGGGTGAGACGGACGGCAGATTCGGTCTTGTTGACATGTTGTCCTCCGGCCCCGGAGGCACGGAACGTGTCGATGCGGAGCTCCTGGCTCGGGATCTCGATCCGCCCCGGGCCCTCCGGAGCCTCGGGCAGGACAGCCACCGTGGCGGTCGAGGTGTGGATCCGGCCCTGGGCTTCGGTCTTGGGAACCCGTTGAACCCGATGCGTTCCGCCTTCGTAGCGCAGCGCGGCATAGGCACCGGGGCCGGCGATGCGGCTGATGATCTCCTTGAACCCACCCTGTTCTCCGGGATGCTGTCCGAGGAGATCAATCGTCCAGCCCCGTCGTTCCGCGTAGCGGCTGTACATGCGGAACAGGCTGCCGGCAAAAAGTGCCGCCTCGAGTCCGCCCGTTGCCGCCCGGATTTCGAGAAAGCAGTTGACCGCCTCGAGCGGATCACGGGGCGTCGTGAGCTCGGCCAGGCGGAGACGGCAGGCTTCGACCAGTCCATCGAGCCGGGCCTGCTCTTCCCGCACGAGGGGGCCGAGCGCCCGGTCCGGTTCCGATCGGGCCAGCCGTTCGGTCTCCTCCCGTTCGCGGAGGAGCTGTTCGAGTTCGGCCCCTGCCCGGACCACCGGATCGAGCCGTGCCCATTCCTGGCTCAGGGCCTGGAACTGCTCACGGTCGGCGATGGTTTCGCGATGGGCCAGGTGGCGGGCAAGTTCCGCGTGGCGTTCCGCGAGTGGGCGCAGACGTTCGAGGAGGGGGTCCCGGGAGTCCATGTCAGGAGGGGGCGGATTTTTCCGGGGGGGGCGCCGCGGAAGAGGGAGTCTCGCCCAGGCCAAACAAGTCGCGGGCGGCCAGGATGAGCGAATCGCGCCCTTCCTCGGCGGCCTCGCGCAGCTGGACGGTTGGGGTGTGCAGGAGGCGGTTGGTCAGGCTGTGTGCGAGATGTTCCAGGACGGCATCGGGTGCCTCGCCCCGTTCGAGGAGCCCGCGGGCCTGGGCCAGGGTCTCGAGACGCATCCGTTGGGCCTTTTCGCGGAGCGCGCAGATGGTGGGGATGGCCTGGCGTCCCCTGAGGTTCGTGGCGTATTCGCGGAGCGCCTGGTCGATCACCCCTTCGGCGGTTTCCGCCGCCTGGCGCCGTTCACGACGGTTTTGCCGGGCCTGGGACTCGAGGTGCTCGAGGGTGTAGAGGAAGATGCCGGGAAGGGCGCCAACCTCCGGTTCCACGTTGCGCGGCAGGCCGAGGTCCATGACGAAGACGGGAGAGTGGCGTCGCTTGACGAGCGCCTCCTTGAGCTGCCGGGCTGTGAGCAAGGGCACCGACGACTGTACGGCGGTGAAGATGAGGTCGGCTTCTGCCAGGTGATCCGGGATTTCATCGAGTGTGATGGCGTATCCGCCGCGCGGATGGGCCAGCTGCCGGGCCCGTTCCAGTGAACGGTTGGCAATGATGAAGCGGGAAATCGGCAGGCGGGAGAGATGCTGCAACGAGAGCTCGATGGTTTCCCCGGCGCCGATGAGCAAGGCCGTCCGCGAGGGAAAGTCATCGAAGATTTCTTCGGCGAGACGGACACCGAGCGAGGCTACGGAGACGGGTTTGAGGCCGATCCCGGAATCCTGCCGGACCTGCTTGGCCGTGAGAAAGACGAACTGGAACATCCGGTTGAGTTCCGGCCCGACGAAGCCGTTTTGATGGGCCTGTTCATAGGCTTCCTTGACCTGTCCCAGGATCTGCGGCTCTCCCACCACCTGGGAGTCAAGTCCGGAGGCAACCCGGAGCAGGTGGTGGACCACGTCCAGTGACTCATGCCCGTAGACATGCGGGGCGAGCGCATCGGCCGCCTCCGGATGGAGGCCGGCGAGCCAGCGACGGCCCGACTCGAGCGCCAGGTCAGCCTCCTCGTCCGAGTGATAGTAGAGTTCAGTCCGGTTGCAGGTGGAAAGAATGACGGCTTCCAACAGGCTGGGATCCGAGCGGGCCCGTCGAAGTTCCGGAACCAGCCGTTCCGGAGAGACGGCCAGGGGTTCGCGGAGCTGCAGGGGAGCGCTCGCATGACTGATGCCGATGAGCGCGAGGGTCATGGAAGGAGAGGGGGGGGTATGGCGGGGGGTGAGGCCGGTGGGTCATGCATGACCCGGGAATTTTACCAGAACCCCCGCTCGGGAAGATCG
>JAKATI010000018.1 GCA_021828045.1 Pseudomonadota bacterium
TTATCATCACCCGACCCACTGATCCGGCTGAAAAGTGCCGGCTCCTGTTCACGGAAAAAATCATGCAGTCCAGCCTCAAAGGTACCAATCTCGGAAACTGGAATACCATCGAGGTCTCCCTCATTGACAGCAAACAGGGAAATGGCCATCTCGGCAATAGACAGCGGGCTGTATTGTTTTTGCTTCATAAGCTCAGTGACCCGCTGGCCCCGCTCCAGCTGACGCCGCGTGATTTCGTCGAGTTCTGATGCAAACTGCGAAAAGGCTGCCAGTTCCCGGTATTGGGCCAAAGCAAAACGCACCCCACCGCCCAACTTCTTGATGATTTTTGTCTGCGCGGCACCGCCAACACGGGAAACGGAGAGCCCGGCATTGATCGCGGGACGGATACCCGCGTTGAATAAGTCATTTTCAAGATAGATCTGGCCATCGGTGATGGAGATGACATTGGTCGGAATGAAAGCCGAAACATCTCCGGCCTGAGTCTCAATGATAGGCAAAGCTGTAAGCGACCCGGTCCGGCCCTTGACTCGCCCCCCGGTCCGCTGCTCCACTTCGCGGACATTGAGGCGCGAAGCCCGTTCGAGTAGCCGGGAATGCAGATAAAACACGTCACCAGGATAGGCTTCGCGGCCAGGCGGCCGTTTTAGCAGCAAAGAGATCTGCCGGTATGCCCAGGCGTGTTTGGTCAAATCATCATAGATGATGAGCGCATCCTGACCCTGGTCGCGGAAATACTCACCCATGGTGCACCCTGCATAGGGCGCGATGAACTGTAGTGCAGCCGACTCTGCCGCTGTGGCAGCAACCACAATGGTTTTCTTGAGGACATTATGTTCCTCCAGCTTTCGTACGACTTGCGAAACGCTTGAGGCTTTCTGTCCGATTGCCACGTACACACAGAAAAGATCCGTGTGTCGCTGATTGATGATGGTATCGATGGCCAACGCCGTTTTTCCGGTCTGGCGATCACCGATAATCAACTCGCGCTGTCCGCGACCGATCGGCACCATCGCGTCAATCGCTTTGAGCCCGGTTTGGACCGGCTGGGATACGGATTGGCGGGCAATGACGCCTGGTGCGACCTTCTCGATTGGAGCCCGATGAACTTCGGGGAGCGGAGGTCCACCATCCAAGGCCCGGCCGAGCGGATCCACAACACGGCCGAGCAGCTCTGCACCCACTGGAACCTCGAGAATCCGACCCGTCGTCCGTACCTCCTGTCCTTCGATGAGCTGCTCGTAGTCACCGAGAACCACAGCACCAACGGCATCGCGTTCCAAGTTGAGTGCAAGACCCGTCCCACCATCGGGGAATTCAAGCATTTCACCGTAACGGACCGTGCTGAGTCCATAAATCCGAACGATCCCATCGGCGACGCTCACGACCGTGCCAACTTCCCGTTCATCAATACCGGCCTCGAAATGTTGGATGCGTTCTCGGAGGAGGGAACTGATTTCGGCAGGGCTAAGCTGGACAGAATCACTCATGTAATCTACCTCTGGAATACTGGAGTGGACGGGTCAAAGCTCGGGAAAGGAGATCCAGGCGCCCTCGGACCGTTCCATCCCAGACCCGGTCTCCGATCCGAATCCGGGCCCCTCCGATGAGCATTGGATCAATATGAAAAACCAAATGGACTCGCCGGCCCAACCTTTTTTCGAACTCGACCCTCCATCGCGTCTGTGCCGTTTCGTCAATTGTCAATGCCGTGGTGACCTGGCATTCGGTTTCGGATGCGGCTGTCCGTCGCATCTCGGAGTAGAGCGCGGCGATATCGCAGACCTCATTCCAGCGTTGATGCACGATCAGAAGCTTCAGGAAATTGCGCTCGGTAATTTCAAGCCGCCGCGCCAGGGCCAATTCCAGCACTTCGAGTCGGTCCTCCGCGCTCGCGCGAGGATGCGAGAGTATCCACTTGATTTCCGGCCGTTCCAGAGCGGTCGCCAGACCAGCCAAAAGGTGCTCCCAACGCTCCAGCCGACTTTCAGACACCGCGAATTCGAAAACCGCCCGCGCATAGGGTCGCGCAACCGTCCGACTCACTGCAGGCGCTCCGCAGCTGCCCTCAGGAGAGCCGAGTGGCGCCCGGGATCGATTTCATGCTCCAGGATTTTTTGGGCGATCTCAATGGACAACACGGCCAGCTGATCTTTGAGCCGCTCAGTTGCACGCCAAACTTCGCGTTCCAGCTCCTGATGTCCCTGCTCCAAAATCTGCTTCGCCTGATCCTGGGCGCTTTTCTGTGCCTGTTCCACGAGTTGGCTGGCCCTGTGCTGGGCTGCGTCGACGATCGTTGACGCCTCCTGACGGGCTTCGCGCAGAATGGAGACCGCCTTGTCCTGTGCTAATTCCAAGTCCCGGACAGCTCGTTCCGCCGCAACCAGACCATCTGCAATTTTCTTCTCACGTTCGGCCATGGCCCGGCTCAGCGGTGGCCAGATATAGCGCATCGTGATCCAGACAAACAGGGCGAAAGCCAGGACTTCAGATGCGAAAGTGAGGTCTAGGTTCATGGTATTCCTCCCGTGGGGAGCCTGCAGAGGCCGAGTGCCAATCCGTTCAGAGGTGATGCGCCAGCTCTAGAAGTTGGGGTATGAAGGGATTGGCAAAGAGCATGAGTAGGCCGAAAACCACTGAAATCATCGCAACTGCATCAAGCAATCCGGCCATGATGAACATCCGGATGGTCAGCATGGGAGTGAGTTCCGGCTGTCGCGCGACCCCCTCCAGAAACCTTCCCCCGAGAATTCCGAAACCGATGCCGGTTCCAAGGGCAGCCAAACCGAACATCAGTCCAGCGGCAATTGCTGACAAACCCTGAATTTCTGCGACTTGGGTGATAATCGACACGGTACGGACCTCCAGTTAAAAACGGGTTTCGATTTCAGTGGCTTTCGTGGGCCATGGCCAGGTAAACAATACTCAGCATCATGAAAATAAAAGCCTGCAAAGTGATGATCAGGAGGTGGAAGAGAGTCCATCCAAGCGCAGGAACCCAGCTGATCCACCAAGGCAGGAGTGCGGCAATGAGAACGAAAATCATTTCCCCGGCAAACAGGTTTCCGAAAAGCCGGAGTGAAAGAGATAAGGGTTTCGCCAGATCTTCGATCACGCGAAAAAAGAGATTGACCGGAGCGAGATACCATCCGAAAGGCCGGCTCAGAATTTCCCGTCCATAGCCTTTGAGGCCCTTGACCTTGATGCTAAAAAAAATCATGAGCAGGAAAATGCTCGTGGAAAGCGCGAATGTCAGGTTGACGTCATTCGTGGGGACTGGTTTGAAATGTGGGGCCCCGAACCAGGAAGCCAGACGGGGGACAAGGTCGACCGGCAAGATATCCATGAAGTTCATGAGCCAGATCCAGACAAAAAGGGTCAGCCCCAAAGGTGCAATCAGGGGATTGCTCCCATGCAGGATCTCGCGGACTTGCTGGTCGACAAAGGTGACCAAGAGTTCAGCCATATTCTGCATCCGCCCTGGTACCCCGCTCGTGGCCCGACGAGCCAGCCAGATGCCGATCCCACACATCAAAAGACCAAGGGTCCATGACACGATGACCGTATCCAAGTGGATGGACATCAATCCCTGACCAACCGACCAGTATCGAAGATGTTCCTGGATATATCCCGTCCGGGTCACGGTCGTCCCTTCTTCACGATACCGCGGACTCCATACGGACGAGGAGGAGTCCGATCCCTATGACATGGACCGCCAGCATGAGGCAGAAACCGCCCGCCAGAGCCAACCCAGACGCCAAACCGCTCTGAACTGCCCCAATCACAAGGATGCCCATGACCAACCATTTTGAAATTTCTCCAAAAATCCAACGACTTAAATGTGATGGGCCGGGCGTACCGCCTAAGAAAATAGCCCCGAGCACGGCATTCCCGATGACCTGCACCAGCCCTCCCGCAGACCAGCCAATCCCGGCATGGATCCCGGAGAATACCGTGGCGGTCAAACCCACAGCGAGACTCAGAACCAGTTCGACAACAAGGAGCTTATTGAAGCCCGCCCGGCCGACCAGCCAAGACCGCATGCCCCTCCCCCACCCAAGTCGTAGGAAACCTTCCCTCTGCCCTTTGGAGGCCCCGAGAAGGCAGGATTATCAGTCTATTTTAGGGCAATGCCCCCAATCCGATCAAGTCCTGCGATGGTATCCCAGCCGGCTCAGCAAGGCTTCGAAATCGTCCAATCCCTTGAAATGGACGAGTAGACGGCCGGCTTTGCCCTGAACGCCCGATGTCTCGATTTCGACGCGCCGTCCCAAGTACTCGCTCAGTTCCCGTTCCAACCCCAAGCGATCTGCATCACGGGATTTTCCTTCGGTCACCTTTGCCCCACCCGTCCCCGCCTCACGCGCTGGTTTTTGGAGGCGTCTCAGATAGCGTTCCGCCTGCCGCACACTGAATGCATTCTCGGCGATGTAGCGTGCAGCTTCGTCCTGTGCGGAGCCCGTAACCGAAAGCAATGCCCTGGCGTGGCCCATCTCGAGTCTGCCTGACTGCAGAAGCTCGCGGGCAACTGAACGCAGGTCAAGAAGCCGCAGGAGATTGGTGACCCCTGTACGTGAGCGACCCACCGTTTCCGCAACCTGCTCGTGGGTCATGTGGAACTCGGTCACTAACTGTTTGAGAGCGAGCGCTTCTTCCAGCGGGTGGAGGTCAGTTCGCTGGAGATTTTCAATCAGGGCCACCTGCAGGGCCGCTGCATCGTCGAATGTCCTGACGATCACCGGAACCTCGAGCTGGCCCGCAATCTGCGCCGCGCGCCAGCGTCTCTCTCCCGCAATGATCTCATAGCGGTTGGGTTCGGCCAGCCTCCGTACAAGGATCGGCTGCAGGATTCCCTGGGTGCGGATGGACTGTGCCAGTTCGAGCAACTGCTCACGGGGAATATCACGACGTGGCTGGTAACGGCCGGGCGTGAGGTACTCGACCGGAAGTGACTCCAAGCCTTCTGGCATAGAGGACTCTTCCTGTTGCCCAAGGATCGCCGACAAGGATCGGTTCAGGGGACGGCGCTTCATGGACATGGATTTATCTCCCGCGCTCGGTAACGGCCATTCTATCAGCGCTCTGCCCGGTGGGGAATCGTTCCAACTGTTCACTCGCAAGAGCAAGATAAGCCATAGCACCGCGGGAGGCAGCGTCATAAACCTGGATGGGGACCCCATGACTGGGTGCTTCTGCGAGACGGACGTTGCGTGGAATCACGGTCCGGTACACCTGATTGCCGAAATGAACGATCAATTGGGAGGAAACTTCGTGATGGAGACTGCTCCGGGCATCAAACATGGTTCGCAGAAGGCCCTCGATCTTGAGGTGTGGATTGAGAGACAGCTGCACGGATCGAATCGTCTCGAGTAGCGAAGACAACCCTTCAAGAGCGTAATATTCGCACTGGATCGGAATCAGTACTCCGCTTGATGCGACTAAGGCGTTGACTGTCAGGATGTTTAGCGACGGAGGACAGTCGATCAGGATATCGTCGAACGGGCCCGCATCTTGGATCAGGTTTTTCAGGCGGCTTTCGCCGGATCCGGAACGGGTCAGGGCCACCTCGGTGGCCGTGAGGTCAGCATGAGCCGGTACCAACCGGAAACCTCCGGTTGGTACCGGCACATCCACCAAGGCTTCGGACAGTTTTATTCGGCCCCCAAGAACGGCATCGGTGCCCATTCTCAGGCGCCGTTTATCGATTCCGAGACCGGTCGTGGCATTGGCTTGAGGATCCAAGTCCACCAAAAGAACGCGTCGACGGTATGCCGCTAGGGCAGCGGCCAGATTGATCGCTGTTGTGGTCTTGCCAACTCCGCCTTTCTGGTTGGCAATGGCCAGTACCCGACTCATGGTCCGGTCCCCCGAACAGTCTACCGATCAGGATCACTCTACCATGGACTGGTCGATGGTTCGGGGGACTGAGCCCGACCCATCCGGGTTGAGACAAAGATCGAGAACGTGACGCCGGGTATCAGAGCCATCTATCCAAACTCGCCAGACGGATGTCACATGCCACCTTGAATCCGGGACAAACCACTCGGTGGGGGGGCGCTCCCCTTTCATCGCCAGCCATTGATCTTCCCGTTCGCACCAGGATACCGTTGCGTCCAGAAAATAGCTGAGTGAACCAAGAGCCCGGCTCATGAATGTGGCCGGCCCAACCCGGGGTTTGCAGGTCACTCGTTCCGCCCGTTGGTTCCTGATTTCGAGATTCTCCATGCGGAGCTGGCGTTTGACATGATCCAGAAAGAGGGCTTTTTTCCGGTTGGATTCGATCAAGCAATAAGGACGCTCGGGATCGGCAAGCGCTAGTACCAAGCCAGGGAATCCGGCTCCACTTCCGATGTCGATTCCCATCTGTCCCCGGATAACTGATTGCAGAACCAAACTATCGTAGACATGCCGGGGCCACAGCCGGGGCGCTTCCCGGGCACCCACCAAATTATAGCTCCGGTTCCACTGTAAAAGGAGCTCCACGTAAGATTCCAGCCGACTCCGGATTTCGTGTGGGATCTCCTCCGACGAGAATTCGAGTAGTTGGCATGGAGGCAGTTTCACCCCATTCATCGAAACTGTGCCATTGCTAGCCAGCGTCTTTCCCCTGCATGCGTTTTTCCAAGTCAAGCACGCGCAACGTGGTGGAAACCAACGTGTCCGGGTTGAGGCTGACCGAGTCAATTCCGAGCTGGATCAGGAAGTCGGCCATCTCCGGGTAATCCGACGGAGCCTGACCACACAAACCGGAGTGGATTCCGTTACGACGGCAACCGAGGACGGCTTGCCGGATCATTTCCAGAACAGCAGGATCCCGTTCATCGTACTCAAAAGCCACCATTGCGGAATCCCGGTCCACTCCGAGTGTCAGCTGAGTCAGATCGTTGCTACCAATCGAGAACCCGTCAAAGCGTTTGGCGAATTCATCGATCAAGATCACGTTGCTCGGAACCTCACACATCGCGTAGAGGCGGAGGCCCCGCTGACCCCGGGCCAGCCCGAGATCAGCCATTCGGGCAAGAATTCGGTCCGCCTCTTCAAGGCGCCGAACGAAGGGGATCATGAGAACTACGTTTTCGAAGCCCCAGTCTTCTCGTACTCGGCGCATGGCCGCACATTCCAGTGCGAATCCTTCCCGATAGGAAGGATGATCATAGCGTGAAGCCCCCCGAAAGCCCAGCATGGGATTTTCTTCAATGGGTTCGAAACTTCGCCCGCCCAGCAACGAAGCGTACTCGTTGGACTTAAAATCCGACATACGGACCACAACCGGCTTGGGCCAGAAGGCGGCAGCGATAGTCCCAATCCCCTGAGCCAGCCGTTCTACAAAAAAATCCCCGGGGCGGTCGTATCCCCGAACCAGTTGCGTGAGAGCTGCTCGATCCCGGGCATCAATTACCCGGTCCGGATGAAGCAGGGCCAGAGGGTGTGCCCGGATGCTGCTGCTGATGATGAACTCCATCCGAGCCAATCCGACACCGTCATTGGGGAGGAAACTTGTCTGGAAGGCGATATCCGGATTGCCCAGATTGACCATGATCCGGGTCTTCGGGCGCGGAACCGCTTGGAGATCGGTGCGCCGGACCTCAAAGGGCAGAATGCCGTCATAAACCACTCCCTCATCCCCCTCTGCACACGAGACGGTAACTGCCTTTCGATCACGGAGCTGGGTCGTGGCTTCCCCAGTACCGACAATCGCTGGAATACCGAGTTCACGGGCAATGATCGCGGCATGGCAGGTGCGTCCACCCTGGTCTGTCACGATGGCAGCAGCCCGTTTCATGACCGGTTCCCAGTCCGGCGTTGTAATCTCGGAAACCAGGATGTCTCCGGTCTGAAAACCGGCAAGGGACTCCACTGATCGGATGATTCGTGGCGAACCTGTAGCGATCCGGTTCCCCACCGCACGCCCACGGGCGAGCGGGGTTCCGGTTTTTTTCAGGTGAAACTCCTCTAGGATATGCCGGGGCTTACGCGATGCCACCGTTTCAGGCCGTGCCTGGACCAAGTAGAGATGGCCATCGAGCCCATCTTTGGCCCATTCAATATCCATGGGACGGTCCTCTCCGGCTCTGCGGCTATAGTGAGCCTCAACCTGCAATGCGTACTCGGTCAGGACGAAAATCTCATCGTCCGTGAGGCAGAAACCCTCCCGTTCTGGTTCCGTTGTCTCCTGGATCCGGGTTCCTGAGGGCTCTGATGTACCCGAATAGACCATCTTGATCTGTTTGCTCCCGCGGCGGCGGCGGAGTACGGCCGGATATCCCTGTTTGAAAGTCGGCTTGAAGACATAAAACTCGTCTGGTTCCACCTGGCCCTGAACCAGAGTTTCACCGAGCCCCCAGGCAGCCGTGATAAAAACCACGTCCCGGAACCCGCTTTCCGTGTCGAGCGTAAAAAGGACTCCACTCGAAGCCAGATCTGACCGCACCATTTTCATGACCCCTATGGAAAGGGCCACCTCGAACTGTCCATAGCCCTGCCGGGCGCGGTAGTGGATCGCCCGGTCGGTGAACAGGCTCGCAAAACAGTGCCGGCAGGATTCACGCAGGGCGTTCTCGCCCTGAATATTGAGGTATGTCTCCTGTTGCCCAGCAAAGCTCGCCTGCGGCAGATCTTCTGCCGTAGCCGAGGATCGGACTGCCACAGAGAGTTCAGGACCGTACTCTTCTCCGAGACGCCTGTAAGCCTCCAGGATCTCCCGTTCCAAGGTGGCGGGCAGACCTGCCGCATAAAGGATTTCACGTGCGCGGGCCCCGCACTCTGCCAATTCGGTTACCTGATCCGGATTGAACCCTGATAAGACACGTTCCAGTTCTTGGCGTGTGTTGCCCTGATTGAGAACTGCTTGATAGGCATCGGCGGTGATGGCAAAGCCATTGGGTATACGGATGCCCTGCGGCCTGAGCTCCCGATAGAGTTCACCCAATGACGCATTCTTGCCGCCTACCAGGGGTAGATCTTTCAATCCGATCTCTTCAAAAAAGCGGACGTATTGCATGCTCATGGCTCCCGTTGTGGTACGCTGAACAATCCCACCCCTGACCCGACATTGACCAGCACACACCTCTAAAAATTGACAATATCGCCGATGACGATCGAACTCGCGGGGACTCCAGGGGCATGCACGGTCGGAAAGGCGACGGTCAGATAGTAAACCTGCCCATAGGCACTGCGTAGATCACCAATTCGGATCCCTCCCCCGACATCCTGATAGGTCCGGCTCCAACGGGATGGTGAAAGTTCGTCAATCCGTGCCCAATCGGCATAAACCACGAAACCAAGAACGAATGTGTGGAAAAACTCGATCGGGGTCACGATCCGGTCTTCGATCGTACCCGACCAGAGACGCGTTCCCAGCCGGAAAAAATTGGGATATCCCCGGAGACCCTGTATACCGCCGATATAAAGCAGGTTATCCGGCTCCGGATTGACTTCAAACTGGTAGCCGCCATGGAAAACCAAGGTCTGGTCGGGGAGCATCTGGTTATAGTAGGTGCCCTGAACCTCGCCAATTTCATTCTGCCAAGTGTTTGCCTGTCTGCGCGCCTGCCAGCTGGCGGAAGCCAGGAGCAGATCCTCTCCAAAAATCCGGGTTCCCGTATCGACCGAAAAATCCAAGGTCGAGGAGGACGTCAGGCTACCGAGCCAGGCAGGGTCATAAGACCAATCAGCATTGATGGTCCAGCCGAGATTGTAGTCCTCGACACGGTCGATCAGGCGAATGTTCTCAAAGCTCCGATACCGGTCCTGGAAAAGCTGCCAACCCACGGTCGGGCCATTTTCGGTGCGGTCGATCAGCGCAAGGGGAAGCGCACTATAGCCGGGTGTCAGGCTGGGAGTCCCGTAGCTTTCCGAACGCCGGCTCCATCCGACGAAGAAGCGTTCTCCCGTATCGTGGGAAAAGCCCAGCAAACGCCCATAATCGATACTGAAATCATTGATCCGGGCAGGTATGTATTCGGTGAGCGTGCCGTTTTCAAACAGGTCCAAGTTCTCCTCTTGGGAGGATCCGGTAAAGGTCAGCGCCCAAGGATCTCGGTCGCGATAGAACGGACGCCCTACCGTGAGTTCCTTGAGGAATCCATCCGACAAATGGTCATATTGGGCAAGACCCGTCCAATGGCTTCCCATAATCGCAGGATCCTCGTAGGCGAAGAGAGTTCCGCTTTGCTCGAAGGTTTTCTCCCAACCCACTGAAAGCACCTTACCGAGCCCGAGAAAGTCCGTATCTTTGATTTTGTAGTGGTACTCGCTTTGTCCTCCCACGTGTGTAAATTGGAAATTCGCCTTGAGCGTCCAGGCATCCTTTTCAACAACCTGGATGTTGACCACATGTCCGTGGCAGCCATCCGGCTCGATAATCACAATGCGAACGAAGGGGAGTGCGCGAAGGTTACGCTCAGTCTCGTAGAGAGTCCGGGCACTTACGGGATCACCAGTTCTGAAAAGCAGCTCATCACGGATCACGGACGGAAGTGTCTTGATGTGGATGAAATCGGCAAGCCGTGCATACCACGTGTTTTCACCTGGACGAGACGTATTGAACACATTGACGACCCGGATCCTGATCCGTCCAACCCGGTAGTGCTGATGCGTAAACCAGATCCACTGATCGGCATCATACCAAGGCCCGGCAACGGGCGACATTCCTGGCGGCAACAGGGCAAGACAACTGTGAGGTTCCTGTGCATCAAGCTCTGGTCGGGAGTGGGCATAGACGACGGGCAGTAACAGCATCCCAACCAGCCACCAGCAGGAAATTCCGGATCTCCACCGACTCTTACAGAAAGCGTTCTTTCGCAGCATGCACCTCAAAATTGGTCTCTACCTCCAAACAGGATCAACCCACTGGTCGGGCGGAGCACAAAGCTTTCTCCGTGAACTAGGTCGGTACAGAGGCCGGTTGCCACCTTGTTTCCCCGGCTTCCCGAGTCCTTCCTGGTTTTCCGTACAAGAACTTGAAGGTTCAGGGATGTGTATGGCCGCCGATACAGGGCCCGATTCGAATGCCTGTTACGCGAACTCGGTAGCTCATCTCAAAAGGTGTCTTCATCCGGGTATGGACCCACTCCTGCAACCGTGTTTTCTGGTAAACCATTCGCCCCTGGCTGACCAAGTTCATATTCGCGGAATGGCATTCCATGGTCCAAGTCAGGGTATTGCCAACCATTCGGTGTTGCATCACGCGACACATGGATTGCTTATAACCCACGGGTGGCAGAGACTTCGGTTGCTGGGACAGGCAGGTGGTCTGGGTCTCCTGCTTGGTGACCGAACCGGTCCCCGTGGTTACGACATTCAGGCGCCATCGTCCGGGCACAAAGTCGGGACTGACGCGCATGGCAGATACCGGGCCAAGCGTCAACAAAAGCAGAAGCGGTTTCCCAGTCCAGTTCAAAAACCTTTTCCAGCCGGATTTTCTCGGGTACGTCATCTGAAAATCTCCTCTTGGATCTTGCCCGCTGGGGCGGTGTACCCTGTTCCCGCGCACACCTCCTGCCTTCTTCCAAGATCGGAATATCGGGGACCGGTGTATTCCAAGACGGACCATTGTACTGGAGAAAACCGGAATCTCACATCCATCCCGATCCCGACACATGAAAGGGCAGCTCGCCGGTCAGGGCACGCATGTCCCGTCGTTTCCATAGCTCCCAACCCTCCTGTCCAGGTACTGGTCCGAGCCGGTGATGCAGGAAGATCTCCTCGAATAAAATACCAATCCCATCCAAGACCTGTGCGGAGAGGGGACTGACCGTCTCCCCCCAGATCTCTTGGTAGTTACACGAAAGGCCTTCAGGGATGCAATCGGGTATAGGCTCAAAATGCTCAAAGTCCATTGCCCCTTCAAGCAAGTGGGGGCAGAAGAGCAGCACCACTCCCGGCGGGATCCGATCCGTTCCGAGCCGGCATTCATGACATGTAAATCTTCCCTGGATCCAGCGGGGCGGCAACAGTCGCCAGCACTCCAGGAGCGCAAAGCGAATCCATCCGGGGAGAAGGTGTTCATCGGGGAAACGGGAAACTGTGCCGAGCTCTCCCTGTTCCACAAAAACAAGGAAGGAAGCCAGAATCGCGAGTTCCAGCTCAGGTCCCGCTTGGCTGAGCCACTGCAACTCGGAGGCCCGGCGCCCGGCTTCCTCTTCCATCTCCCGGGGAGTTGCCGCACGTACATGCGAGCCGGCATCCGGCCGCGAAAGAATCCGAAGCCAGTCCGGCTTCCGCTTCCGAACATTGATCCCCCGGTGATTGGAAATGCCCTGAAAAGCCCGATGGCGGGCCCGGGCAAGGGTTTCTTCAGCCACACAGCGATCCTCCTCCGCTCTGAAATCCGGCATGAACCCCAAGCTTTCAAGAAGCAAATCGGCCATGATGCGGGCCTCACGGGGCAGGGACAGAATTGCCCCGGCATGCCAGTGGGCTCTGCAGTGTTTCTGCCACTGGTTCCGCAAAAGGTCGGTGGCCCGGTTCTGGAGCTGGGCAGTCGGTTTTCCGGGAATGCCCGGACCTCGACCGGGAAGCGGGTCTACCAGCCTGCCCTCTCCCGGCCATGGCACGAGAACATCAATCGAGGGATACCTGAGTTCATTGATTTCTTCCGGTTTTGTCACGCACAGGTAGAGCCGGCCCCGGTGCTTCAACAGTGACTGACCATGGGCATTACCCTGACACCTCTCGCGGAGAAAGCAACAAAGAGCAGGGTCCCAGAGCAGAACCCCACGGGTAACCCGGTCGAGGTTACGCGTAAGTTCTGCGGGCAGTGGCTGTGGATCCAGTTTCATGTGACGACCTGAAGCGGTACCACCAACCGCATTCCAAGCCAATCCTGACTCAACCTGAAGCGAGCAGATCCATAAGGTCGGAGACCGGCCGACCGGCCTGTTCCTGCCAGGGAGCATCCAAAAATGCGGCGATTGCATCTGCCCGTACCGCCGTCAGCCGTGCCAGTCCCTCCCTGAACTTTCGGGATAACCGTGGTCTGGCCTCCTCCCGGCGTTCTCGATGACCGAGTGGGACCTCGACCACTACCCGTTCGCTTGGAGGGCCCTCGTTAAAGTAGATCTGGAGAGCATTGCCAATGTAACGCATCTCTGGATCATAGTAGCGGCGCGTAAACTCTGGGTTCTCGACGACTCTCATCTTGGAACGGAGTTTATCGATCCACGGGTCTGATGACGGACCCTCCTCATAGTCTTGAGCTACCAACCGTCCCCTCAGGAGCGCACTGGCTACGATGTACTGGAGACAGTGATCTCGATCAGCCGGATTGCGCAGTGGCCCGGTTTTGTCGATGATGCGGATGGCCGCACTTTGTGTTTCGATCACGATTTCCGCGATTTCATCCAGACGATCACGAACTGCCGGGTGAAGCCGCACAGCCGCCTCGGCAGCAGTCTGTCCATGGAATTCCGCAGGAAAATCCACCTTGTAAAGAATATTCTCCATGACATAACTGCCCAAGGGCCGACCAAGTTGGAGCGGAATATCCCTCATGACGACCGTATTAAACCCCCAGCGGGGAGCGGAGAGTATCCGAGGATACCCCATCTCGTTCCGCAAGCTCAGCAGGGCCAACTCGATGCCACGGCTGGCGGCATCAGCTGCCGCCCAGGATTTTCTTGACCCGGTATTGGGATGGTGCCGGTAGGCCCGAAGTGGTCCTCCATCGGCAAATGCCTGGGTGAGCGCATTTTCTATGGTCGGCCGTGAACCTCCAAGAAGCCGGGTTGCCAGTCCCGCTGAAGCGACTCGAACATAAACTACATGGTCAATCCCTACTGCATTGAGCGAGTTGGTAAGGGCCAAGGTTCCCTGGATCTCGTAAGCCTCGATCATCGCCGACAAAAGATCCCTGATTGTTATGACGACCGGATTTTCACTTCGGCAGAGGTAATCGGAAAGGGGGAGGAGTGCCGCGAGATTGTCTGAAGGATGCGCCCACTCGGCCGCCAGCCACGTGTCGTTGTAGTCCAACCAGCGAATCAGGGCTCCTGTATCGAACACCGCCTTCATGAGGTCAAGAACCAGGCTGGAACCCGGGACACGCGCACCGGAGTCGGAACCGGCCATGCCCGGAATCCAAGGACCGAGGAGCTTCGTGCAGTCCGGGTGATCGTACGCCATGAAGGCAACCCCGATGGAATCCCGGAGACTTAACCAAGCGGTCTCGTAAGCGAGCGCCGAATGGGCCGGAGGAGAAGCCACATACTCGGCCAGTTCAGTGATGAGCGGTTCCGTCTCCAAACCAGAGCCTGCGATTGCCTGGTTGCGTTCAGCGACCACAGATCACCGATCCCGAAGGGCAGGCCACGGCCGGGATTCTGGGCCGATGTAACCCGCGTCCGGGCGGATCAGGCGGTTGTTGGCCCTCTGCTCGAAAACATGCGCTGACCAGCCACTCGTTCGGGAACAGACAAACAGAGGAGTGAAAAGAGAAGTCGGGATTCCCATGAAATGGTAGGCGGAGGCACTGTAAAAATCCAGGTTGGGAAAGAGTTTCTTTTGGTCCCACATGACCTGCTCGATCGCCTCCGAGACCGCAAAATAGTGTCGGTCGGGATGATGTTCCGAAAGCTGACGAGACCATTCCTTGATGATCGCGTTGCGAGGATCATGATCCCGGTAGACACGATGTCCAAATCCCATGATCTTTTCCTTGGCTTCAAGTGCACGGAGAGTCCCCAAACGAGCTGACTCGGGCGCCTTGTAGCGCGAGACCATTTCCATCGCCGCCTCGTTGGCTCCTCCGTGGAGTGGACCACGCAACGTTCCAATTGCCCCCGTCAGACAGGAATGGAAATCGGATAGCGTGGCGGCACAGACTCGTGCAGTGAACGTCGATGCATTGAACTCATGTTCCGCGTAGAGGATAAGGGATACATCGAGGGCCCGGCACATGAGCGCCTCAGGTTCCCGGTCCAGCAGCAGGGTCAGGAAATGGGAAGCAATAGAGGAACCACCCTTTCTCGTATCAATCCGTTTCCCGGACCGGTGGTAGTGGTACCAGTAAAGCAGGATGGAAGGAAAGAGTGAGAGCAAGCGGGTCGCAGCAGGTACTGCTTGGCTGAAGTCGGTTTCGGGTTCGAGGCAGCCCAAGAAGGAGCAGCCGGTTCGCAGAACATCCATGGGATGGGTGCTTGCAGGTATTTGCTCCAGAAGGCGAGCCAAAGGTTCAGGCAGGCTCCGGGCAGCCTCCAAGGCCTGCACAAAGGTGGAAAGTGACTTCTGGTTTGGCGCGTGACCATAAAGAAGTAGGTAGGCCACTTCTTCAAAGCTGGCGTCCCGAGCCAGCGCCTCGATTGAATAGCCGCGGTAGGTCAGCCCGACTCCTTCTTTCCCTACTGTGGAGATTGCCGTCTCACCGGCAACGACGCCAGCAAGCCCACCGGTTTTCTTGCTCTCGGTCATCAGATTTTCTCCTCGGAAAACGATGCTGTCTCTGAGTGCGTACCAAAAAGCTGGTCCAGCTTCCGTTCGTATTCCCAATACTTGAGTACTTGGTAGAGCGCATCGCGGGTCTGGAGCTGGTTCATGAGAGACTTTTGGGTTCCAGCTTTGCGGAGCGTCGCATAGGTTTCCTGTGCAGCCAATCCCATCGCACGGAATGCTGTCAGAGGATAAAGCACAAGACGGACTCCTGCTGCGCGGAATTCTTCACGGTCAAAGATCGGCGTCCGTCCAAATTCCGTGGCGTTGGCAAGCACTGGGACAGAAACGGACCGTACCAGTGTTGCATAGGATTCGAGGTCGGTCAGCGCCTCGGCAAAAATGGAGTCTGCCCCCACCTCCACATAGGCCTGAGCCCGCTGGATTACCCCTTCCAAGCCTTCACTCGCGAACGCATCCGTTCGGGCCATGACAACCTGTTCTGGATCGGTTCGCGCATCGACTGCGGCCCGGATCCGGTCCTGCATCTCGGCAACACTGACGAGCTGTTTGCCCGGACGATGGCCGCATCGCTTCGCTGATATCTGATCTTCGATGTGAAAAGCGGCAACGCCCACCCGGGTCAACTCGTGGACCGTGCGGGTGATATTGAGGGCGGTGCCAAAGCCGGTATCGATGTCCACCAAGAGCGGGAGTGGTGTCACGTCGGTAATGCGTCGGGCTTCTTCCACCACCTCGCTGAGCGTGGTGAGCGCTAGGTCCGGCAGCCCGAAGGCTGCGTTGGCCACACCCGCACCCGACAGGTAGAGAGCACGGAAACCCGCTTCTCCGGCCAACCGGGCACAATAGGCGTTGATCGCTCCCACCACCTGCAATGGACGTTCCGTATCCCAGGCAGCTCGGAACCGTTGTCCCGGGGTCATCACTCATCTCCGGTGTACGATTGCGTATTTTACACTGTGATCGGTCAAAGATCCGAGTGGATGCGAACCACGATTCGTCCGAAATGCGAAGGATACGTCGGGGACGAAAAGAAGGCGGGTAGTTCATCAAATGTCAGTTGACGAGGAGCCATCCGTGCAAGTGCCCGAGGCCTCCAAGCGTTGGCTAGACGGGTCCAGAGATCCCGCCGGGCAGCCGACTCTACCTGAGTCGAGTTGATCCCGATCAAACGAACGCCACGTAGAATAAAAGGGAAAACAGAGGTTTCAAGCCAAGTGGAAGCAGCCATGCCAATGGCAGCAATCACTGCTTGGGGCCGGGCAGAACGGATCATCCAGGAAAGGACCGGTCCACCCAGATTGTCGACACCCGCCACCCATTGTCCACGGAGCATGGGGCGAGGATTCGGATCAGCCCCAACTTCGGTAGCGTCGAGCACTTCGCGAGCACCAAGATCCAGAAGCTCACGTTTCCAGGAACTCCGACGGGTTAGTGCAGTGACTGCATGTCCCTGCCCAGCTAACAGGTCCACCATGAAACAACCGACTCCACCATTCGCGCCACTCACAGCCACCGATCCGGACTCGGGCTCAATTCCCCCCTCCTGGATTGCCTGGTAAGCCAAGGCTGCCGTGAATCCCGCGGTTCCAATCTGCATCGCCTCAAGCGGGGTAAACAGGGGATCCAGCCTGATCAGTTGTTCGGGATCGAGCCGCGTGTATTCGGCATATCCGCCGTCTCGCGTCTCGCCCAACCCTCCCCCGACAGCAGCCACCTGGCAGCCAACCGGAAAGGCGGGATCCCCGGAATCGATGACTTCCCCCGAGAGGTCAATCCCCCCGATCAGCTGGCTCCTCCGCAGGATTTGGCCCCGTCCGGTCGCTGCCAGAAGGTCTTTGTAGTTGATGCCCGAGTAGTGAATCCGGATTCCAATGGATCCCGGATCCAGTGTCTCCCATGAAATTCGTTCCTGACAGACCTCGATACTCCCTGCTTTCTGGCGAAAGCGAAGCACTCGGAAGGGCTTGCCCGGGATGCTCATGGCTGGCGCGAGATCCAATGATCCAGGCCCATGGCATTCAGACGGATATCGAAAGGGAGCAGCTGTTCGTAGACGGCGATCGCATCCGCCACTCCATGTTCCTTCAAGCGGTTAACCGTATGCAGCCGGAGTGCGCTAAAAATCGCTTCCAGCCTCCCTGGCGCATCGTGGTACTTTTTCGCCGTTTCTTCATATAGGTCGATCTCTGCCCGCAGGGTTTGGGCCAGTGTCTCAAGAGCCCGGTCGACCCGACTGTAGTGTGCCAGGAATATCCTCTGCGGACCAACCGCCATAATGCGGTCCAGCGTCACACGTGCCTCGAACGGATCAAACTGCGTTGGGGTCGTGGTGGGGAAAACAAAAGAACCTGCTTTTGTCTCGAGTTCCCGATAGGCAATGCCAAAACAGTCACCTGCAAAAACTCCCTGACTGTGCGGGTCATAAAGACAGAAATGATGCCGGGCATGCCCCTCGGTATGCCAGATTTCAAGAAGTGTATCGCCAAGAGTTATCCGTGCCCCATCTTCCACACTTTGGATCCGCTCTTCCGGGATTGGAACGAGGTGCCCGAAAAGTTGGGCGAATGCCTCGTCTCCGTAAACGGCTCGTGTGGCGGTTTCCAGCCTTCCCGGATCGACCATGTGTGGCACCCCACGCGGATGTAGCACGGCCCGGGCATTTGGGAGCATCCGCATCAACTCTCCCGCTCCACCCGCGTGATCAAGGTGAACATGGGTAATAAACAGGTAGCGAACCTGCGCGGCTTCCAAACCGAAATGATTCAGTGCACCCAGCAGGCGGGGGACCGCCGAGTTGGCGCCGACATCGACGAATGCGGCCTCACCCTTCCGGACAAGCAGGTGGCTGGCCATCGCTCCCGGGCGGTAATAGCCCGAATCAATGGCATGGATCCCCGCCCCGTATGATTCGATTTCTAGGGCTCCCCTCACGACTGTAGTCCATCGAGTGACAGATCGGCAGGCGGTAGGGCAAGAAGAATTTCGGCTTCGAGAGTGGCCGGTTCCACCTCCGAAGGAAACCGGGCGATCAGACGACCCTGCGGGCCCACGAGGAATTTCTCGAAGTTCCACCGGACATCGCCCGGGAAACCCTGTTGGGGATCGAGGAGCCACGCATAGAGGGCATGACGGCCAGTCCCGTTAACCTCCAATTTGCAGGTTATTGGGAAGGTGATGTGATAACGATCCCGGCAGAAAGCAAGTACCTCAGGCTCGTCCCCCGGCTCCTGGCCACCGAACTGATTGCAAGGTACGCCGAGAAGGCAAAAACCATGTTGGTGATGACGGAGATAAAGAGCCTCAAGGCCGTGGTACTGCGGCGTATAACCACACCGACTCGCCACATTGACCACCAGTACGGCTTTCCCGCGGTAATCTCCGAAATGGATCATTCTTCCATCAGCTCCCTCGATTTCAAGATCGTAAAACCGACTCATGAAACTTTCTCACTCGATTCGGGTTGCCGAGGAATCGGGAGTGTCTGATGGTCCGGTACTTCGCTCCGGCGCAGATGGACCAAAAGCAAAGCAAGCGCCGCAGGTGTCATTCCATCAATTGCCGAAGCTTCTTGGAGGGTTCCCGGGCGAATGAGACGGAGTTTCGTGGCGAGCTCCCGGGATAGGCCAGGCACCCGATCAAAATCGAAATAGGGAGAGAATTCTCGTTCACGCTCCCGTTCCAGACGTTGGTGCTCGAGCCGCTGACGTTCGACATACCCCGCATAACGCAGATCGATCTCGATTCCGAGACCAATCTGCGGGTCCTCAAGCCCAGGCCCGAGACCGGGAAACGTCATCAAGCCTGCGTAATCCACTTCCGGCCGACGGAGGAGATCCAGTGCTGAAGTGGATGCCTCCAGACGAATCCCTAGGCCTGACGCCACTTGCTGAACTTCTGGATCTTGAGGATTGATCACCCACCGCTCCAAGCGTTCCCGTTCGGTGGTTGCCTGGCGGGCCCTCTCCTCAAAAATCCGCCACCGAGTATCATCAATCAAGCCAAGGGTACGCGCGACCGGCGTCAGGCGCTGGTCCGCATTGTCACCCCGCAGAAAAAGCCGGTATTCGGCGCGGCTTGTGAACATTCGATAGGGTTCCCGGGTTCCCCGCACCGTCAGATCATCAATCAGGACTCCGAGGTAGCTCGACTCCCGTTGTGGGTTCCAAAGGTCCCGGCCGGACGCCCGGAGCCCCGCATTGATCCCGGCCACAAGCCCTTGTGCTGCTGCTTCCTCGTAACCAGTCGTTCCGTTGATCTGCCCAGCGAAAAACAGGTTGGTCAACTGGCGGGTTTCGAGCGAATGATGGAGATTCCGGGGATCAAAGTAATCGTATTCGATGGCATATCCGGGCCGGGTCAGGTGGGCTCTCTCGAGCCCAGGAATGGTTCGTACGAAGGTCTGTTGTACATCAAAAGGCAGACTGGTCGAGATGCCGTTGGGATACAGTTCGGGCGTATCCAGCCCTTCAGGCTCAAGAAAGATCTGGTGGCGGGTCCGATCGACAAAGCGGGTCACCTTGTCCTCGATCGAGGGACAGTAACGGGGGCCGATCCCTTCGATCGCGCCGCTAAACATAGGTGATCGACCAAGGTTGTCTCGAATGATCTCGTGTGTTGCCTCGTTGGTATATGTGATGTGACAGGTGACTTGTCGCAGTGTACCGGGGGGGGTGGAGGTAAAAGAAAAGTACGGTGGTGGGTATTCCCCCTCCTGACGCTCAAGGCGGGAAAAATCGACCGTTCGACCATCGAGACGAGGTGGTGTACCAGTCTTAAGCCGACCGACGGGCAAGGCAAGTTCGCGCAACCTTGTGGCCAGACGGTTGGAGGGAGGATCCCCGGAACGTCCACCACTCGACTGTGATTCGCCGACATGAATACGTCCACCCAGAAAGGTACCGACAGTCAGGACAACTGCCCGGGCAAAGAAACAAAAGTCAAATTCAGTTCGGACCCCAAACACCCGATCCTGTTCCACAAGAAGATCAGCGGCTGACTGTTGGGCTATCCAAAGCCCCGGGGTTATCTCGAGTCTCCGGCGGATGGCTTGACGGTAAAGCACCCGGTCACATTGGGCACGGACCGCGCGGACAGCGTATCCCTTGCTCGCATTCAGTGTCCGCCAATGGATACCGGCTTGGTCTGCAGCCCATCCCATGACCCCACCCATGGCATCGATTTCTCGGACAAGATGCCCCTTGCCGATCCCGCCCACCGCTGGATTACAGCTCATCTGTCCCAAGGTTTCGATGTTCTGTGTCAAAAGAAGGGTACGGGCACCCATCCGAGCCGCAGCAGAGGCAGCTTCTGTTCCGGCATGCCCCCCCCCTACGACAATGACGTCGTAGTGCGCCTCGGCACTTGCCCTGGATTGATACATAGATCCACCCTCACCCTCTTTATCATATCGCGTCTCCCAACCCGGGATCAGGGCGTGCCCCCTGGCCCACGCGTCCGATCATCGTCCCCGTCCATCTTGACTATACTGGTTGACAGGAGACTCCACGACCCGAATGCTGTTATTTACCCTGACAAAACTCCTGATAAACCCGTCTTGGCATTGCAACCGGCGGACCAGAGGAGGTATCCATGTCTACTCCAACAAGACTGCTTGCCATCAGTCTTTCAATCGCGACCATTTTCCTCTTTGGGATTCGCGGGAGTTTGGCTCGAATCCATCCTATGGGTCCCACGAGCACTCCGCCTCGGTATCTGCCGTGGGCACCAGTTCCTATTCTGATGCCCATTGTCTGGCATAGTGCGATCGAACTGCGTCTGACCCCCCCACAGGAAAAAAGCCTCTTGAAGTGGCGGGGCGACCAGATGCGCGCCTGGACCACCTCTCGCCGTCAGTTCATGCGGGACAACCGGGCCCTAAGAAATGCCCTATTGGATGGCAAACCTGAAAACGCCCTGAACACTCTCGTAGCTGCTGTGCACAACGATCAAGCCCGGATGCTCGATACCGAGATCGACCAGGTAGAGTTCCTGCATAGACTTCTCACCCCTCAACAATGGAAACGACTGATTGCGCTCTACCGGTTCAGGATGATGCGAGGAGGATGGCACCGACGATTCATCCGGTGAAAATAGCTTTCGGGTATTCATCCCATCCACACCGGCGTCCATGAATCCCCCGGTGGAAGGATTTGCCGGATCTCTTCACTTTCCGATACAGAAGGTGGAAAAAATCGCCCCCAAGAGCGCTTCGGTTTCCGGTGGATCCAGAATTTGCCCAAGCGCTACTTGGGCCCGACGAACCCCCTCGGCCATGAGCTCGAAAGGCTCATTGTGTTCTAGAGCAATTCGTGCTCCGAGGATTTCCCGCCGGCACTTCGATAACGCATCAAGATGACGAGGACGGGCGAGCAGGAGCTCCGGTGATCCGGCAGTTGCCGAGCGAACCTCGCCCAGGATAGCGGCTTGGAGTTCAGCAACCCCTTCCCCGGTCTCAGCGGACAACGCAAAGGATTCGGTATCCACGCGTCCTGGTTTTCGCCCGCTCCGGTCAATCTGATTGTGGATTCTCCAGATCCGACGGGTTCCTCCCCATTTTTGCTGCCAGCTTTCGTCTTCTGGATGCCAACCCATGGTATCGTCGATCACGTAGAGGACAAGTTGGGCCTTTCCCACAGCATTCAAAGCACGGCGAATCCCTTCTTGCTCGATGGGATCCCGAGTTTCCCGAAAACCAGCCGAATCGATAATATGCAGGCGAATCCCTTCCCAGAGGCAATCGGCCTCTAGAAGATCCCGAGTCGTCCCGGGCAATGGGGTGACAATGGCCTTCGACTCACCGACAAAACGGTTGAACAAGGTGGATTTTCCAGCATTGACCGGTCCTGCGAGAACAAGGGTCCAACCTTGTCTCAGAATCATTCCCGCCTCCCCGCGATTGATAAGACGTCCCAGATCCTCTTCGAGAGCCTTGAGGACAGCGGCAGTGTCAGAGGGTGTTGAAGGTATCACCTCTTCTCCAAAATCAATCTGGGCCTCAGCCTGGACCCGAAGAGACTGGATCCGCCCCCCGAGATGCCGGACCTCTCGTGAGAAAGCACCGGAAAGCGACTGGAACGCAGCACGGGCGGCAGTCCGACTTTCAGCATTGATGAGATCCGCGACAGCTTCAGCCTGAGCAAGGTCCATGCGGCCATTCAGAAAGGAACGCTCGGAGAACTCGCCCGGTCGGGCCAACCGAGCGCCCTGCTCGAGGAACACCTGAATCAACGCTTCGACTGTAACCGGACTGCCATGACCTTGGAACTCGACCAGGTCCTCTCCCGTGTATGAGTGTGGCCGTACGAAACGAATGACCAAGCCATAATCGATCTCGCAGTTCTGCGCATCGCGGAACGTCCGAACTCGGGCCATCCGGGGAGGGGGCAATGGACCTGCAACCCGTTCAGCCAAGGCGAATGTACCCTCGCCGCTCAACCGCACAATGCTCACAGCGCCAATCCCGGTTGGTGTGGCTCCGGCAACGATAATGTCGCGCCTGGCGGTCATCGATGGATCAGCGGTGGGCTTTTGCCGCCTCTCGCATCACAACCCGATTGATGTGCCATTGCTGGCCAATTCCGAACAGTCCGCTCACAACCCAGTAAAGGACAAGACCACTCGGCATCACACTGGCCAAGAGTGTTGTGACCAGCGGCAAGAAGATCATGAGAATACGCCTCTGGTTCTTGTCCATCGTAGCCGCCTGCGGCATGACACGTTGCTGTACCAGCATGGTCAGTCCATAGAAAACGGGCAGGATGTACAGCGGATCTGGGGCTGACAGATCACGGATCCAGAACATGAATGGTGCATGCCGAAGCTCAACGCTCGCAAGCAGAACCCAATAGAGCGCGATATAGATGGGGAACTGAATCACCATGGGCAAACAGCCCGAAACTGGATTTATCTTTTCTTTCTTGAAGAGCTCGAGAGTCGCACGGTAACTTTGCTCACGGTCATCCTTGAAGCGTTCCTGAATGGCCTTGATACGAGGTTGCACGGCTTGAATCCGTGCCATGGAGCGACCACCCTTGTGCTGAAGCGGGAAAAAAAGCAGCTTGATCAACAATACAAGGAGGATGATCGCGACACCCCAGTTGCCAACCCATTGCTGGATCCATGACAAGATGAGGTAGAGCGGTTGCGACAAAACAGCAAGAAAGCCATAGTCCACGGTCTGGGCTAATCCCGGGGCAATGGCTCCCAGATGCCGCTGCCGCTTGGGACCAACATAAAGCTCGACCCGCTCGTAAACCTGCTGACCCGGCAGGATACGTCTTCCAGGCCCAAGAGCGCCCAGCCAGTAATGCGTCCTGGAAATCGAACGGGCATAGTAGTGCCAAGGTGTTTTCGCGGGTGGAATCAGTGCAGCTAGAAAATAATGGTTGGTATAGGCAATCCAGCCGCCAGCCTGAAACATCGTGAACGATTTTTTCCGGATCCGGGAGTGGGTCAGTTCGTGGTAAGCCTTGCCGTTGTAGTACGCAGCACCCCGATAAATGAAGTTCTGCGGCAGAAAGTGTCCCAAAAATGAGACGTGGACGATGGGACGGGCATGCTCCAAGCCCATGAGGGGAGCACCCGACCAAGGAGAACTGGAAAGGTTGTCTACTGTGCTCTCAACGCGGATCCGATAGCTCCGGGGATAAAAAAACCAGCGTTCCTCGATCCGGACCCCGTGATCCGTCCAGACCAGAGGAACCATAAGCGTGCGAGAGCCGGATTTCAAAATATAGCGCTGTTGGGCACTTTTAAACTCCCCGGTCAGTCCGGGAGCAACTGAACCTTGGAGCCCAACCCAGGTCACTACGCCAAACAGACGTCTTTGACCATGGTCATCAAACCACGCCACTGGTGGACTGTGCGCTGCTAGAGTCTTGGGATAATGCACCAGATCGAGGTGGCGAAGCCGGACTCCCGTGAGATCCAGGCGAATTCGATAGAGGTCTGTCTGGATACGAACAATCCCCCCCGGGTGTTTGTGGACGGCTGCCGGGACCGTTTGGGGAGTTGCGGGAACTGACGACACTCTTGGCAAGACAGAAGTACGAGAAGACCGAGCAGCGACACGTGTCACGGCAGCGGGCATGGCAGGAGGTTTTGCAAACTCGAGTTCCCATGCGTTCCACATCAGGTAAACAACGGCCGCAAGGCTCAACCAAAGCAGGAGACGGCGATTATCCATGGCTCGCGATCCCTCTTCCCCGTCCTGGAGGAACCGGATCTTCACCACCTTCCGACCAGGGATTGCACCGTGCGAGACGCCATAGGATGAGTGGGCATCCCCGAAGGAGGCCATGCTCGCGGAGAACCCCCTCGGCATAAGCAGAACAGGTAGGTTCGAAGCGGCATTGCCCACCCCAGACTGGACTTCCCCAGCGCTGGTAGAAATGGATCAACGCAATCAGGATTGGGGAGATCCCGTGGACTCTATTTTTCGCCATAGTTTCTTGACATCCTCATAAAGTGCCTGCCGTTCTGCACCCCGTCCAGCAGATTTGGCTACGAGCACGATATCGAGTTGACAACGGTCCAGCTCCTTGAGGAGTCGAAAAGTCTGCCGGGCTTGGCGCTTGATAAGATTTCTGCGGACTGCAAGCCCGGCAGATTTTCTAGAGATCGCAAGACCCAGTCGTGAGCTTGGACCCGAGCTCGGCATCACGAAAGCCACGAAATACTGGCTATGGACCTTCACTCCGTTCTCGAAAACCCGCTCAAACTCCTCGGGCCGGGTCAGTCGGTTCCCGCAAATTTTCAACCCCAAGGAACTGGGCCAGCCTCGTCAGGGAATCAGGCGATGTCGTCCTTTCCGTCGACGTGATTGGAGCACGGCACGACCCTGTCGGGTAGACATCCGGGCACGAAAACCATGAGTCCGCTTACGGTGAAGATTGCTCGGTTGAAAAGTGCGTTTCATGCCCTAGGCCCCATCATCCTCATTGTTCGAGCATCCGGAAATGGCCCGAACACAAAAATGGAAAAGTAAGCATTGTACGGATCTGCGCGTAGGAACTCAAGCCCTTCAGGGAATGCCTCACTCAACCCAATGGAAGTCCAAGCATTCCCGGGAAAGCGTTTGCCTCAAGTTGGCAACCTTCTTGCCTGTTGTTAGACTGGATAAATCGATCTTCGTCGATCCACAAAACCACTGAGCCTGATTCCGCATGATCTCCGGAATATGGAACCACTGTCTGGATATGCTCAAGACTGAGCTTTGTCATGAGGATTTCTCTCGCTGGATCTCTCCCCTACAGTGTCAGGAGTCTGAGGGTGAACTTCATCTTTTCGCACCGAATGTCATTGTCGCCGATTGGGTCCACGACAATTGCCTGGCCCGAATCCGGGCCTTGGCCCTTGAACTGAGTGGATCTCACTCCCCGAGAGTCCAGATCCTCATCGGAAAGTTTTCTCCCGAAACGCAGAACCCCGGTAGCAGTAAACCAGTGGTTCGTCCACGTGAGGAAATGATAGGAAGCCCTTGGAACCGGGATTACATCTTTGAAAACTTCGTTGAAGGGAAATGCAACCAGATCGCTCGGGCTGCGGCTTTACAGGTCGCCGAACATCCCGGCACAGCCTACAATCCGCTTTTGATCTATGGTGGAGTGGGACTCGGGAAAACCCACCTCATGCAGGCCGTTGGCCACCGTATGAACACACAAAAGGGCCGGCATCGCGTGGCTTATGTCCACTCGGAACGCTTTGTCGCCGATATGGTTGGAGCCCTCCGACACAACACAATGAGTGAGTTTAAGAAACGATACCGCTCTCTCGACGCCCTTTTCATTGACGACATCCAGTTTTTTGCCGGAAAGGACCGTTCACAAGAGGAATTTTTCCACACCCTAAACAACCTGATCGATGGTCACCACCAGGTCATCATCAGCTGTGACCGTTATCCTAAGGAAGTGGACGGTCTTGAGGAACGGCTCAAGTCGCGTTTCAGCTGGGGACTTACCGTCGAGATCGAACCCCCTGAACTTGAGACTAGCGTGGCCATCCTCTCCCGGAAGGCGGAGCGTTTGGGGGTTGATTTGCCACATGAAGTCGCCTTCTTTATAGCCCAGCTCATTCGCTCCAATGTCCGTGAACTGGAAGGTGCCCTCCATCGGATCATGGCCTATGCACAATTTACTGGACAAAGAGTCACGGTGGCCTTGAGCAAGGAGGCACTCCGTGACCTGATCTCCCTTCAGCAGCGTCAGGTCAGCTTAGAAAACATCCAGAGGACGGTCGCAGCCTATTTCCGGATCCGAACCTCCGACTTGGAATCGAAAAGCCGGAAGCGTTCTATGGTCCGACCCCGACAGATTGCAATGAGTCTGGCCAAGGACCTGACCAATCACAGTCTTCCCGAAATCGGGCACGCTTTCGGTGGACGAGATCATACGACTGTTCTCCATGCTTGTTCAAAAATAAACGAGCTCAAGAAAACTGATCCTCGCCTGAGCGATGATTACGAAAACCTCATTAGGACCTTGACCGGGTAAAAATAGTGCATAACTCCGTCCGCACTCTTGCTTGCTGTTTAATGGACATCTTCCTGCACAGGTTATCCACAATGGATACCCATCCTCACAGGAACCCTAATTACCTACCCAATCAGTCCTGAAACCACTGGACAGGACACATATCCACTAGTACTACTAACACCACTGACTTGAAACCGAAAGAGTAATTATCTTATGAGCATCATCATCAACCGTGAAAAAATCCTTGGCCCAGTCACTGCTGTCCTAGGAGTGGTCGAACGCAAACAGACCATGCCGATTCTTTCCAATATATTGATAAATATAGATAAAAATAACCTTTCTGTGACAT
>JAKATI010000084.1 GCA_021828045.1 Pseudomonadota bacterium
TCCGATCTAGCCAACCGGACCCGGGCCGTCGTCGATTCCGGCGGGACCTGGCGTCTTCACGATGGCGACAAATACTTTGCGAGTGGTGCGGGTCTCGCCGACTGGGCACTCACCACCGCTCGCCCGGAAGGGGCCCCACCCGGTGCCAAGGGTCTTGCCCTCTTCCTCTTGCCCCGACTGGATATGGGGGGGCAGCTCAACTTCCGCGTCCGCCGCCTCAAAAACAAGTCCGCCACGCGTGCGGTGCCCTCGGGAGAGGTCGAACTCGAAAACTCGGAAGCCTTCCTGATTGGCGATGCCAAGGGAGGGATCTACTATACGATGGAGGTTCTGACCGTCTCGCGGATCGCCAATGCGGTTGCCAGCATGGGCATCGCCGCAAAAGCCCTGCTCGAATCCCGATTCCGCGTGCGGAGGCGGTGCGCCTTTGGCCAAGTTCTCATCGGTCATCCGCTGATCCGGCGGGACCTGGCCGAGATGCGGATCCGTCAGGCCGGCGGCGTTGCCCTGGCCTTCATGGCGGTCGAGCAGTTTGATTCGGTCTGGCAGTCGAAACCCCCGTATCCGCCTGCCTACCACCTGGCCCGGCTGTGGAGCCACCTGGCCAAGAACCGGACCGCCGAGCATGCCGGAAGGATCACTGCGCTGGCCATGGAGCTGTTTGGTGGGCTTGGTTTTTTGGAGGAGTACGCCGTGGCCCGCTGGCACCGGGAAGCCCTGATCACCCCGATCTGGGAAGGAACGAGCAATATCCAGGCGTTGGAGCTTCTTGAAGTCATTCGCAAGAAAAAAACGCACGAACCCTTCCTGGAATGGTTGGGGACCACCCTGGACGATGTCCACGCACCGGAAGCCAAAACTGCGTGGGCCCGGGCCCGTCAAGCGGTGGAAGGAATCGGGACCGAAGACGAGATGGCGCTCCAATGGTCGGCCAAGAACCGCCTCCGTATCCTCGCCGATGCAGCCAGTGTCGCCTTGCTCTATGGTCTCGCGGCCCGGAATGCCCGTTTTGCCAAGCTGGCCGCGCTCTACACCCATCATTTCTTGGAGGGCGAAGAGTTGCCGGCATGGGCTTGTTCCGATCCTGAAATCTGGGATTTTCCGGAATCCGGGTCAACCGTCACGAAATGACCTTCGGCATCCGGATGGATGGATTTGCTGCCCGGTTTCAAGAGCAGCAGCCGATATCCGGATCTTTGAGAGTCCACCACACAAGCCAGCCGGCTCCGGCAACCCATGGGCTTTTGATCTTCTTCACTCCTGTGGCGTTTTTCTATTATCTGGACTAAAATAGTCTTGTACGGACTGGTGAAGTTTCAGGCCCCATTCGATGTTGCGGATCCGCAAGTTGACCGACTATGGAACCGTGCTGCTCGCAGCCATGGATCGGCAAAACCGGCCCTGGAAAACCGCAACCGAGCTGTCTCAGGAAACGCATCTTTCCTACGCGACGGTCGGCAAGCTGCTCAAAATGCTGGTCCGAGCCCATCTGCTCGAATCCCAACGGGGCCCCCATGGCGGATACCGGCTGGCCCGGCCGGCCGGCACCATGACCGCGCTTGAAATCCTGGAAGCGCTGGAAGGCAAGGTGGCTGTCATTGAATGCGGGCTCGCAGCCCATGTCTGTGACCGAGAGAGTTTTTGCGCGGTGAGCCCGCCCTGGCAGCGGATCAACCAAGTCCTGCGGGACGCACTTGCGAAAATCACCTTGCAGGACCTGACCAGTCAGGGGGTCTACCACCCGTCAGTCCGCCCTGTCTCCTCCCCTCCCCCTCTGACCGAACCGGCCGGTCTCTGCGACGTCACCACCGCCAAACGGAGTCCCAGCCCTTGAGTACCGGATCCCAGAACCTGGAGTCCCTGATCCAGCGGAACTACACCGCCGGGTTTGTGACCGACATCGAACAGGAGACTTTTCCACCCGGCCTGGATGAGGCCATGATCCAGCGGTTGTCGGCCATCAAGGAGGAACCCGGTTTCATGAGGGACTGGCGACTGGCTGCCTTTCGCGGCTGGCAACGGATGAAGGAGCCCCACTGGTCCATCGCCCGATATGATCCGATTGACTACCAGGGGTTCTCCTACTATGCCTCACCGAAGTCCCGCCCCGCTGCTGGTGCGCTCGAGGACATTGATCCCAAGCTCCTCGAGACCTATGAAAAGCTGGGCATTCCCCTGCATGAACGGGCCGCGCTCGCAGGTGTTGCCGTCGATGCGGTTTTCGATAGCGTCTCGGTGGCCACGACCTTCCGCGAAACCCTGGCCCGGGCCGGTGTGGTGTTCTGCCCGATTTCGGAGGCGATCCGGGATTATCCGGAACTGGTGCGAGCCTACCTGGGATCCGTCGTTCCTCCCGGCGACAACTTCTTTGCAGCGCTCAACTCGGCGGTCTTTACCGACGGCTCCTTTGTCTACATCCCCAAGGGGGTTCGCTGCCCGCTCGAACTATCAACCTATTTCCGCATCAATGCCGCAAAAACCGGACAATTCGAGCGCACGCTGATCATTGCCGATGAAGGGGCAAGCGTGAGCTACCTCGAGGGTTGCACGGCGCCGATGCGGGACGAAAACCAGTTGCATGCGGCGGTCGTCGAGCTTGTGGCCCTCAAAGACGCCGAGATCCGCTATGCCACGGTCCAGAACTGGTATCCCGGCAATGAGCGGGGAGAAGGAGGCATCTACAACTTTGTGACCAAACGGGGGGAATGCCGGGGGGACCGTTCCCATATTTCCTGGGTCCAGGTCGAAACCGGGTCCGCCATCACCTGGAAATATCCTAGCTGTGTACTCAGGGGAAATGACAGTGTGGGCGAGTTTTATTCCATCGCCGTGGCGCGCAACTACCAGCAGGCCGATACCGGGACCAAGATGATCCATCTCGGTCGCCGGACCCGGAGCACCATCCTGTCCAAGGGCATTTCAGCCGGACATGGCCACAATGCCTACCGGGGACTCGTCCGGATGGGGCCGGCGGCCCAGACGGCCCGCAACTACACCCAGTGTGATTCCCTGTTGATCGGTTCCGATGCCCGGGCTGACACCTTTCCGGTGATCGAAGTGGAAAACGCATCGGCCCATGCCGAACACGAGGCCACCACCTCGAAAATTTCCGCGGATCAGCTGTTTTACTGCCGGCAGAGGGGACTCACGGAAGAAGAGGCCACCGGCCTCATCGTCAACGGCTTTTGCCGGGACGTCCTTCTCAAGCTGCCGCTCGAGTTCGCCGTGGAAGCCCAGAAACTGCTGTCCGTGACTCTCGAAGGAGCGGTGGGATGAATCTTCTCGAAATCAGGAATCTCCATGTGTCGGTCGAAGACCGGCCGGTGCTCCAGGGCATTGATCTCGCGGTTCCAGCCGGTGAAATGCACGTCATCATGGGACCCAACGGTTCCGGGAAAAGCACCCTGGTGCAGACACTTGCGGGATCCGAGGCCTATACGGTCCGGGAAGGCCAGGTCCTTTTTGCGGGGGAAGACCTGCTGGCACTCAAGACGGAAGAACGAGCGCAGCGGGGGCTTTTTTTGGCTTTCCAGTATCCGGTCGAGATTCCGGGTCTCGGCAATGCCCTTTTCCTGCGGACCATTGTCAATGCCATCCGGAAAACGAGGGGATTGCCCGAATGGGACGCGCTGGACTTCCTTTCACGGTCCCGCTCCGCACTTGAGCAGATGGACATGAAACCGGAACTGCTCGAGCGGTCGGTCAACCAGGGCTTTTCGGGTGGCGAGAAGAAGCGCAACGAGATCCTGCAGATGCGTCTTTTGGAACCCCGGCTGGCCCTCCTGGACGAGACCGATTCAGGGCTCGACATCGATGCACTTCGCACGGTGGCCCGCGGGATCGAATCCATGCGGGATTCCCAACGTTCGTTTCTCCTCGTGACACACTACCAGCGCATGCTGGACCACCTCCGCCCGGACCGGATCCACGTCCTCATCCAGGGCCGGATTGTCCAGTCCGGTGATGCAGACCTTGCCCGAATGCTCGAGAAGCGGGGTTATGACTGGCTGCTCCGGGAGCAACGTGCATGAGTCTACCCCTGGAACCCGGGTGGGTACCCCGGACCCTGGATCAGGGATTGTCCTGGGAAGACTGGCGCTCCCGTCTCCGGGCTCAGCGGATTCCCCGGACCACACGGGACGAGTCATGGAAATACACCCGAACCCGGCTGTTCGAGTGGTCGGCGGGTCCACAGACGGCAGGGAAGCGTCCGGTCATCCGGGTTCCGGAACCAGAGTCCGTTCGGCGCAAGGCCGGATCCGGCTGGCGAGCATTGTCATTTCGCGGGGCTTTCCAAACCGCCCCGGATCTCCTTCTCCCCTGGGTGGGGCAAGTAGCCCTGGCATCCGGACGGGTACTCCAGGAATGGAATACGCAGGCCTTCGAGGATGGACTCCTGCTCGTGATCCCGGATGGTCTCGTGATCCACGAACCCATCGACATCCTTCTTGGCATCCACGACCCGAATGATCCGGCGTTCGATCCAGGAACCGGGGCGCGTCGCCACTTCCCCCGTGTACTGATCCATCTCGGAGAGGGGGCCCAGGCCTCGGTGATCGAGCGCCACCGGTGGGGGTCCGAACCCCAACCGGAGCGGCCTGGACCGACCGGATCCCAACTCCAGCAGATCAACGCCGTGACGGAGATCCTGCTTGAGCCAGGTGCCACCCTCACGCATTACCTGGAACAGACCGGGAATGCAACCATCCAGGCCGCCAGCCTGAGTGCGATCCAGCTCGGCCCGGACAGCCATTACACGGGATACACCTTCGATGCCGCCACTGCCCTTCTGCGTCATG
Source organism: Pseudomonadota bacterium (assembly GCA_021828045.1). Taxonomy (GTDB): domain Bacteria; phylum Pseudomonadota; class Gammaproteobacteria; order JAKAQQ01; family JAKAQQ01; genus JAJZIH01. Next base: position 4,800 of record JAKATI010000084.1, read on the forward strand.
AGCACCACGTCGTTCTGTCCGGATCCGGAAGCGGGGCCCGGCTCGAGGGTCTGACTCTGGCCGGCCGGGGTGAACACCATGACCGCCAAACCTGGATCGTTCATGCCCGCCCGGGAACTTCGAGCCATCAAAGCTTTCATTCGATCGTGGCCGGGGGCGGCATGAGCATTTATGGAGGGCAGGTCCTCATGAAACCGGGGGCTTCGGGCTGCGAGGCCACCCAGAAGAACCACCACCTGCTGCTGGACCCGACCGCCCAGTCCCGCAGCCGGCCGTCACTCGAAATTGCCGTGGATGACGTCCGGTGCTCGCATGGCTCCACAAGTGGCGCACTCGATCCCGATTCACTCTTC
>JAKATI010000085.1 GCA_021828045.1 Pseudomonadota bacterium
GCTGAAACAATGCCGGAGATTCCCAAGGAGAGGGAATGTGATCGAAACCACGCGAGGGCACGATGGACCGGCAAGCCGTAGGGGGTGATCCGATGGGTGGCATTCCCGGATTTCGACCCGCTCGCAGGCCCAAGCCAAGTCGCCCGGGTTGCCGACGAAGGGGGGATTCGATCTGCGGGCCTTGCAGATCCCGTCACCTGGCGGATGCCCCTGTGCGCAGGATGGGCTGTGCCCGGGCCCGGCCGGGCCTGCGCCAGTGCCGCGAACCCTACGCACAGGGCAGCGCCCGGCCCAGACGGGCTCAAGCGTCTCTGCGGCCGGGAACAGCCTTGAATGCAGGCATACTATGTGGGGGTGGTCTCCGCGGAGATCATCCGTCGCCATGTCCAGGGATGCCTGGGGAAACAGCTGCCCTTCCGGGCGGGGGCTCTTTCCTGTCATCCCCTGAAGAGGAGGGCATTCCCACGCCGCCCTATAAAATGGCCGGATGCAAAAACCACGTGAACTTTCTCCAGAACCCGGGGTCCGAAAAAAACGATGCACGAAAACCGAATGTCGGTGGGGCCGGTATCATGAGCCAAGAAGACAGTGGATCAGACTCGTCCCTGATCTTCCCCTCCGGGAAGGGTGCGAGCCTCCCCCGCCAGGAAAATCCCGGGGCGAACGGACCGGGACGGGAACGCAGACTGGGATTCCTGGGGATCGCCGGACTCGCCCTCGCCTGGGTCATGCTCCCCCAGACCGCCCACGGAAAGCAGTGCCATCCCTTTCCCTCGATTCTTCGGGAAGCGCGGAGACTCGCGACAAGGCCCTACGTCGCACCCCGCGAAATCCCCCGTTTTCTTGCGCAGTTGAGCTACAACGAATACCAGGCGATCCGGTTCCGGCCGGCCCTGAGCCTGTGGCGCCGCCGGCACTCGCGCTTCCAGGTGCAACTCGTACCCCCCGGGCTGTACTACAAGACGCCCGTTCAGCTGATCATCCTCTCGCACTGCCGGACGATGCCGGTCCAATTCCACGTGTCCGATTTCACCTATCCCTCAGCCGCACTCCGGGGACAGATCCCCAAGGATCTCGGTTTTGCCGGATTCAAGCTGACCTATCCCCTGGTGGCGCACCATCGGCACAACCAGTTTCTGGTCTTTGCCGGAGCCAGCTATTTCCGGGGGGTGGGGGCACCCAACAACTTTGGTCTTTCCGCCCGCGGCATCGCCATCAATACCGCCTTCCCTCCCCATGAGGAGTTTCCGGCATTCCAGAAGTTCTGGCTGGTCCGTCCCCGGCGACAGGCTCGGACTCTCGTGGTCTATGCCCTGCTCAACGGACCGAGCCTGACCGGTGCCTACCGTTTCCTCATCCATCCAGGGAAGGTCACCCGGATCCGGATGCGGGTCCGTCTTTTCTACCGTGTCACCCCCCGTGTCGTGGGCGTGGCCCCGCTGACCAGCATGTTCTTCTACGGTCTTGGAACCCCGCGGCCCACAGGCGAATGGCGTCCTGCGGTCCACGATTCCGACGGGCTCGAGATGGTGAACGGGGACGGCGAGTGGCTCTGGCGGCCACTCCTCGATCCCGGGCATTTCCTGGTGACCCGCTTTGATCTCGATAATCCCCTGGGCTTTGGCCTGGTCCAGCGGGACGAGCGATTCGCAAATTACGAGGATCTCGAAGCCCGCTACGACACCCGCCCCAGTGCCTGGATCATCCCTCACGGCCGGTGGGGCCGGGGATCCGTCGAACTCGTCGAAATCCCGACCGACTCGGAGACGGTCGACAATATCGTGGCGTACTGGGTACCCCATCTGCCTATCCAGCCGGGGCGGGAATACCGTTACAACTACACCCTTCTTTTCGGCCGGGCCCGGATCGCCCAACCTCCCGGCGGAGCCGTACTGGAGACCTTCGTCGGCTCGGGACAGAGTCCCGGCCAACCCTGCACGGGGAACCCCCGCAGCCTGCGTTATGTGATCAACTTCAGTGTGCCTGAAGCTTTCCGGAACGCACCGGCCCAAGGAATCGTGACTGCAAATCCACCGGCCCGGATCAGGAAAGTTACGCTCACCCCGGCCCGGGTGGTCGGCAAGACCCGTCAGTCCTTTGACCAGCTTTCCTTCCTCGTTACCACCACTCCCGGCCAACCGCTTGAGCTACGGGCCTTCCTGGCCAGCCGCGGTCACGCATTCACGGAAACGTGGAGTGGCATGCTGCCGGCGGGCCTGGCCCACCAGCTCACGGCTTCACCCGGCTGCCGCTGAAGGCGAGAGCCCAGCCGTCAACGGGGAAACTGGTACGTCCAGGTCTCGGTCAAAGGCCGGCCCCGGTAGCGGATCCACGCCCGGAGGAGGGTTCCGGGTCGGTTCGGAACCGTGAAACGCAATCGCCAGCGTGACGTCCCGGTGACCTTGGCGAGCGTGATGTCACGCACCGGCTCCGGGGCCTGGACGGATCCATCGAGCACGACCCAGGCCGGGATCCGGCCGAGTTCCCGACCCTTGAAGTAAATCGTGAAGGTGCGCAGGCCATGAGCCGGACGCGTCTCGCGCAGGAACTCCACCCGTCCGGGCCGGGAGTCCGGCCAGGGCAGCTGCCCCCAACGCTGGATGTAACGCAGAAGAAGCGGGTGATCCGGGGGAGGCGGGTTCTGGGGGATCCAGAAAGCCACGATGTTGGCATCCACAGACTTCCGGGTTGGAATCTCGACCAGCTCAAGGTGGCCGCTGCCCCAATTCCCTTGTGGCCGGATCCAGAGGCTCGGCGATCGCTGATAGGGGTTGGTGAGGGACTGGTAGGACCGGAAATGCCGGTCGCTCTGGAGCAGTCCAAACCCCCGGGGATCATCCAGGGAAAAACTCCGGACATTCAACTGATGGGGATCCGCCAAGGGAGCCCAGAACCAGCGCCCCGAGGCCGTCTCGTAGGACAGCCCGTCCGCATCATGGACGGCGGGATGCAATCGCCCCCTCCGGGAGGGGTCCATGCGGCCACGCAGGAACATGCTGACCATGGGCGCGAGGCCCAGACGCCGAACCGCATGGCGCAGGAAAAGGACAGCAGTGACCCGGATTTGTGTCGACGGGCCGGGGGTCACCCGGAACCGGTACGCCCCCGTGACACCGGACCCGTCCAAGAGTGCGAAAACCGTGAGCAGGCGGGCGCTGCGAGTCGGCACCTCGATCCAGAAGGCCCGGAACGCGGGAAACTCCTCGCGCCGGTTCGGAACCGCCGTATCGATAGCGAGACCCCGGGCCCATGAGCCCCAGCTCTGTCCGAGACCACGGGCCCGGAAGTAGCTCGCCCCGAGAAAAGACAGGAAGGGGAACGGCGGGCGGGCGGTTTTGTGTTCTACGAGGGAAAAGCCGGCGGCGCCGATGATGGCCGGAAGTTTCCGGGCGAGCGGGGCCGGAAAGCGGAAGTCGCGGGGGGCAAAGGAGAGCGGGAAAATTCTCCTGCCGACCACGAGATGCATCGAGACCGGATGATCAAAGCCCCCCCCTTCAGGCCGGAAGGCGGGAATCAGGCGTGCGCTCCTGGGCCAGAAGGGCAGCCTCCCCCGGTACGTCGCCGCCCGGTAGGCGGCCTGACCCAGATGGTCCAAGGCCGCTGGGGCTTTCGGAAGTGGTGCATAGGGTTCGAGGGCGAGGCGGCGTGCACGACTCACGAGGCTGTCGAAAAGCCAGCGGCTCCCCCGCCTGGATCGCACGTTCGCTTTCGAGCCCGCCCGGGGAGGCAGGCTGGCCATCCAGTCCTCGTCTGCGAGCCGGACCCGGCGCAGGGCCACACCCGACTGGGCCGCGGCCTCCTGGGTGGCTTTGGAGAGCCGGGCTTCGGTGAGTTTCAGGCGGGCGATTTCCCGTCCCAGCCGCATACGGAAGAGATGGAGCCGGTGTTCCAGCGCGCGTTCCCGAACCTCCGTTTCCCTGAGGTGGGCATCGGTCGCCTGCAAACGGCCCTGGATCTGGTGTACGGAAGAGAGCGAGGCACAACCCGAAAGCCCCAGGAGAAAGACCAGCAGGGGAACAGCAGAAGCTCCCCACCGGGATCTCCCGTCGGGTCGCGGTGTCATGAATTGGGTCATCGCTTGAGGATCATTCCCGCATCGGGTTGAGGGGCAGTGTCCATACCTCCTCGTGCAATTTCAGGAGCAGTGACCGGTCATTGAGCACCGCGAGTTGTTCACTCGTGCTCAACGCCCGGGGACCCCGCGCCATAAGCCGGGCACCATAAAGCGCCCGGGTGAGCCTGATTTCCTCATTATACCGCCGGGGGTGATCCGACAGGCGGGCGGCAATCACGGCATTCACATGGGGATCGACAATGGCCGCACGGAACCCCGGGCTGGCCCGGACCATGGCCTGGGTTCGTTCACTCGATGCCACTTCGAGACCCCGGAGTTCCTCAGGGGGCTCGTGCTCTTCCGGAGTCCTGAACAGACGGATTTTCCGGGTCCAAGCCCCCACGCGCTCGCTCCCGGTCAAGGCAGCCAGGGGCAAGGCCAGAACCAGGGCGGCCACAATCGGCAGGAGCCACCCCAGGTCGGCGGGATCCAGGAAATAGACCCCTCCCGCCCATCCGATCGCGATCAAGGTGCCGGGAATGTAGGAACGGAATGCGCGCATCCAGTGGTGGAGAGTCGCGGTTCGTTGCTGTCGTCCCCAGTGGACCTGGTAACCCAGAAGCGAGGAGAGGACGAACCAGCTGTGAAACAGCATGCGGACGGGGGCCAGGAGGGTGGAATAGACGATCTCGAGCAGGCCACTCGTCAAAAAGCGCAAGCCGCCCCCGAACTGGGACGTACGTCCCTTGAGAAAGACAAGCAGCAGGCCCAGGAACCGGGGCAGCAAGAGAACCAACGCACTGGCGCCCAAGAGAAAAACCGCGAGGTTCGAGTGCCAGACCGGCCAGACCGGGAACAGGCCGTGACCCGGGGGAAAGTAGTCGGGGGGAACCAAGGCGTGCCAGGCAATGACCGCCGTGCCCAGAAGAAGATACAGGAGCCAGAGCGGGGAGGCCACATAGGACATGGCTCCATTGACAAACATGAGACGGTTCATGGCCAGAAGTCCCTTGGCGAACAGGAGTCTCAGGTGCTGGAG
>JAKATI010000086.1 GCA_021828045.1 Pseudomonadota bacterium
GAAGCAGCCGCTCCAGACGGATCCCGGGGGGCTCCGGCCGAGTGTTGCGCAACTGCCGGCATCGATGCCCCTCCCCCGCCCGGCAGCCTCCACGGCATGAATCCATGTCTGAAGTGAAACGGCCGGCTGGGGAACAGGTGAAAAGGACCGGGCGTGGGCCATCATCATCAGGACGGCCCCAAGGACGACCCCGGAAGCCCACATCCGCCCCCTTGGTCCTGGACGGTCTGGGGGACGTTCCCCCTTCCACCGTGCGATCACGATCAGGAGGAGGGCCAGGAGGGTGAGGGGGCCGAGGGAGCTGCTGCCGCTGTTCGAGGAGCTGCTGCTGGAGGAGGCGGGGGCGGCGCGGATGGTCAGGGAGACGGTGGCCGGCTTGGAGGTGAGACCGGTGACCGTGTCTTTCGCCACGTAGCCGAAGCTGTCCGGTCCCGTATAGCCGGCATTCGGGGTATAGACGAACGCGCCGGTCGTTGCCGTGAGCGTGACGGTTCCGTGGGCGGGTGGATCCACGATGGCGTAGTTCAGGGGATCCCCATTCGGGGCACTGGCACTGACAGTGCCGCTCAGTGCCGTTCCCTCGTAGGTGGTGAGGCTTTGGGCGGCGGCGACGGGGGAGGGCAGGACGGTCATCGTGAAGCTGCCGGTTCCGGTTTGGGCATAGGGGTCGGTTGCAGTGACGGTGAGGGTCGTGCTGCCGGTGGCTCCGGCGGTGGGGGTCAGGGTGAGCGTGCAGTTGCCGGGGCTGGTGCACAGGTTGGCCCCGCTGATCCCGGAGGGGGGCACGAGGCCGGTGTTCGAGCTCTGCACCGAGACCACGAGGGGGCTTGTCCCCGTGAAACGGAACGTCTCCTGGCCCGACTCACTCTCCGCAACCGTCAGGTTGGTGAAACCCGTGAGGGTGGGGGGAGGTGGGAGAATGGTCGTGTGTCCACTTTCGCTGAGGTCAGGCACTCCATCGGTGATGAAGCCGGTGGGGACGATGGCGGCTTGGCTGCCCGCGTCCGCTTGCAGGCTGAGTGTGGCGGAGGCGGTTCCGCCACCGCCCGGGATGGATCCCAGGGAGCAGTTGAGGTTGGGGCTGGTGAAGGTGCAGCTGCCCTGGCTCGAGGTGCCCGCCACGTAGACGGCGTTGGCCGGCACCGGGAGGTTTACGCTCACGGGTCCCGTGGCCGTGGCGCTCGAGTTGGTGAGGACATACTGGCTCTTGAAATCGCCCCCCGTCTCGACCGTCGAGGGCACATCCAGAACTCCGGACAGGTTGGAGGCGCTCAATGCCATGACTTGGGCCGGTAACGAGGTCTCGCCCAAGCCTCCCGGAGCCAGGATCATGGCCGATTCATCCGTGTTCAAGACCAAGTCCCAGCCCAGATAGCCGGGGAGGGAGGCAAGCTCCCCAGACGTGGGCGCCAACTCTTCCATGGTTTCGGAGGACCAGTTGTCGTCGGTCGTCAGGAGGTAGGCCGCACCCTGTGCGTAGCTTTCGGTCGAGTTGGGGTTTGCGGACGGATCACCGAGCAGGGCCTCGGTGCCGTCAGGAGAAAGGGAGGTGCTGTAACCCAAGCATTGTCCGTTTCCGGCGCTACTCAAGGGCAAGAACTGTGCCGTGTAGGAAGGAGTGCCAGCCCAGCCGGTTTGCGGCTCCGTGTAGAGATAGGCAGCAGATTGACCCGGCGCGCCGATCAGCGCGATTTGCCCGTTGGCCGAGAGGGAGTCGTCGTAGGTGGCAATGAAATTAACCCCCAAACACCCGCCATATGGACTCGAGATACTGGGGGGGGTCAGGCTGGCTGCAGGCACATCGGTGGTTGCCCAACCGCTGGTTGGTTCAACGAAAACGTCGGCACTGTCGAAAGCGATGTTGATTAGGGCCGTGGAACCGCCTGACGAGAGGGCAACCGAATAGCCGGCCGGGCTGGAGCTGCTGGTGCCTGGAAGGTTGAGCTCGGCCGCATAGTTTGTGGTGGACACCCAACCGGTGGTGGGCTCGATGAAAACAAACGCGCCACCCACTTCACCGGAACCGGAGACTCCCGAGACGTCCGGTGCCCCCACAAGGGCGATGGATCCATTGGCGGAGAGGGCCACTGAACTGCCCAGTTCACTGTACTGGTTCGTCGTCCCGGTCGTAACTGACAGACATGCGGTATCCCCCGTGGGTGAGGCATCCTGCCATCCCCCGGTGGGTTCCAAATAAATGTAGGCGCAGGAGTCGACGGGGGGGGTCACCAGCTGCCCGAGGAGTCCAGGCTCCCCGATGAGCGCGAGGGAGCCATTTGCCGAGAGGGCGACCGAGCTTCCGAAGCCGTCATTGGTTGTATTGCCCGGATCCGAGAGCACGTTGACCAAAGACCAGCTCCCGTTCGAAAAGGCCAGCACGTACACCTCCCCACCCGTCCCCGCGGACGGTGCCCCGACCAGGGCCGTCGTTCCATTCGCCGACAGCGCCAGGGAGGGGGTGTCTAAAAACCCGGTTCCCAGGCTCACGACTTGATCTTCCAGCCAGACCAGGGGATCGATGGTGATGGGGCCGGTCTCATGGCGGGTATGCACGAAGAGTCGGATGGAGCGACCCAGGACCTGCATGCGGACCGGCAACGGCCGGCCGCGGGCATCTTGTGCCTGGATCTGGCCGTAACAGAGCTCCCCCCAGCAGAGTGCACCCTTCCGCCTCACCGGGGTTGGATTGGCGGAAAGCTCGAGTTCGAGGCGCCCGGATTGGAGGGAGGGGTTTTTCAGTGTGAAGCCCTGTTCGAATCCCCGGGGTTGCACGCGCCACCATTCACGGATGCCGGGTCCCCGGTAGACGAGGCGGTCGGGTCGGGTGCGGACGATGGAAAGGCGGGCCGCGTGGAGGTGGCCGGGGCGTCCCCAGGCCACGAGGCGGAGGCGGAGACGGGTGGGTCCGACGCGGAAGCGGGCGGAGGCGGGAGTGAAGCAGCCGCTCCAGACGGATCCCGGGGGGCTCCGGCCGAGTGTTGCGCAACTGCCGGCATCGATGCCCCTCCCCCGCCCGGCAGCCTCCACGGCATGCACCAGTACCCGCCTCAACCCCACGGGAAGATTGGCCACCGGCCGTGAAAAAGAGGGGCTGATGGCTTGGAGGGCGTAGACGGAAAGCCAGAAAAAGAGGGTGCGGACGGTTACGGGTTTCATGGCGGTCGATCCCCGGAAACGGACGTTGGAATTTATCCTAACATTTAAAAATCATGATTGGAGCGTTGGGGCCATTCCCAAAAGCTGCAAAAAAGCCCCGCTGGTTCATCCGTCGGACAATCAGAGCGCTTTGGGCACTCAATGGGAGTTTCAGGGAATCCGGAGACGGGATTGGATGCGATCCCCGGGCCCGGCAGCACAACGATCCTCCCCTCCGCGTTTGTTGACCGGCCGGGCAACCGAGGGTTTGACCCGGGGAGGCTGGTTTCCGATAATAACGGCCACGCGCCCGTAGCTCAGTTGGATAGAGTACCTGGCTACGAACTAGGGGGTCGGGAGTTCGAATCTCTCCGGGCGCGCCATTCAATCAACGCGTTAGATCGAATATCCCTCACCTGCTGTCGGCCCGCCGGGGACTTTCCGGGGACTTTTCCCCTACTCACGCCCCTTGAGCCTCTCTCACGATCATGCCGAGCGTGCGGTTCTGCCGGTGGGTTTCGCTCGTGATGCGTTCCAGGTCATCGACGATCTCTTTCGCCTGGGCCACCGAGTAGTGGGCCGTCATGCCCGCCCGGGTGTGCCACAGCACGTCCGCGATCGTAGGCTCCGGCACGCCCGCCTCGCGCAGCCGCATTCCCGCCGTGTGGCGCAGGTCGTGTACGTGCAGGACCGCAAGCCCGACCTTGCGACGTACCCGTTGCCAGGCGGAGTTGTTCATGGTCGCAATCGGGCGATCCTGGTACACGAAGACGTACTCAGGATGGTGGCCGCGGACGCTCTCAATGATCGATTGCGCCACCGAATTGCAGACCCGGTTCCGTACCTGCCGGCGTCCCTTCACTTTCCCTCTCGGCACCGCAAACACCGAGACTCCCAACTCGGGCATCTTGATTTCCCAATCCCACCTCAACCCGCAGACCACCGCGTCACGCGCGCCGGTCTGCAGATCAAAAAGCACCATCCAGGCGAGATGAGTCGGTAGCTTGGGCAGCAAGCGCCGCTGGCCCTCAGGCGGCTGAACTTTCGCTACCATGGCCGTGGGCACGGCGATATCACCGAACGGCAGTTTCACCGCAGCGGTTGGTGCATTACCGGGACAACTGGTGTCTCGACGCCTGGGACCACGGCAAACGGGCGCTGCGCACCTTCGCCGTCGAGCGTCCCACAAGCCCCGCCTGCGCGATGAACGCCCCAAGGACATTCCCGAGGAACGCCTGAATTGTTACTTCACCAAGAGCTACGGTATTTTCTCCGGACGACTGAGGCGCAAGGCGCTACTGCGCTTCTCGCCCGAACGCGCCCGCTGTGTGGCGGATGAAACCTGGCACCCGCAACAGAGAGGCCGGTTCGAAAACGGCCACTACATTCTCGAAATCCCTTATTCCGACGCCCGTGAGCTCGTCCTCGACATCCTGGAACACGGGCCCGACGTCGAGGTTCTGCGCCCGAAACCCTTGCGCACGAAAGTCTGGGAACAGCTTCTTCGCGCGGCGTCGCAGTATCGACGGAAGCCGTAGCATTATCATGGGATGAGATATCCTCTGTCGGATCATGAAACATCAGGAAACTGAGGGATGCTGAACGACGTGATCACCGAGAAAAATCCTCGGACCAAGGCTGGCGAACGCGCCTTCGCACGCGGGGCGGCCTATTTCGAATCCGGCGCCGTGACCGATCTCGTCGTGAGTGACGACACAATCAACGCGCAGGTCAAAGGAGGTGACGAGTACGCAGTGCAGCTCTGGACGGAAGGCAAACGGCTCGGCCATTCCTGCACCTGCCCGGTCGGCGACGGCGGTATCTCCTGCAAGCACGGCATGGCCGCGGGACTCGCTTGGCTGGCGGGCCAGAAGGCCGTGCTGCCCGCGCGGCGCGGCAAGGACGGCTGGCTGGGA
>JAKATI010000087.1 GCA_021828045.1 Pseudomonadota bacterium
AGGAGAAGGGCCAGGACGGCCGCGAAAAGGGCGGAAACCCCAAGGCCAAAGGCAGCCCGGACACAGGCTTCCGGTTTCTCGATCATCTTGTGCATGTTCATGCGATCACCCTCTCTCCAGCCGGAAACCCGGTAGAACTTGAATTTGATTCGGTTTGGTTGAGTGGCCAATGGTTTTACGTAACGCTGATGGGAACACTTGTTTTCATCCGTTGTTCAGAAACAACGGACGCTGGTCAATATCGCTGAAAAATATACCCTACGCATTGATGTGCGTCAATATCCAGTCTCTTCCAACATGATAATGAGTCTGAAGGGGGGCATGTGTTTCCAACATGAGATGAGTCGGAACTAGCGGTTTTGTCCGTTCATGATGGCGGGATGAAGCTCATCATGAACATTCAGCATTTAGGGACCCTCCAGCAGGTGGAGGACTTTTTGCATGGCAGTGCGGCGTTTGAGCCGCTGCCAGCGCAGGCGGGCGAGCGTTATCGGTGGATTGGCGAGACCCTTACACGCTTTGACTACGCGCGCCTCGGCAAGCCCGAGAAGGGCTTGCTGGGGGCCTGCCTGATGCGGTGGACGGGCTATTCGCGTCAGCAGTTGACGCGCCCGATCGGGCGCTGGCGCGCCACGGGCCACTTGCGCTGGGAACGGCGTCCGGTAGCGGGGTTTCCCATCCGTTATACGCCCGCCGACGTGCGCTTCCTCGCGGAGGTGGACGAGCTGCATGACACGCCTTCCGGAGCGGTGGTGAAGAAGCTCTGCGAGCGGGCCTTTGAATGCTTTGGCGACACCCGCTACCGGCGCCTCGCCCGTATCTCGGTCTCGCATCTGTACAAGCTGCGCCAGTGCCAACCCTATCGAGCGCAGCGGCGCGGTTTTGACAAAACCCGCCCCGTCAACCGCCCGATCGGCATACGGCGCAAGCCCGACCCGCAGGGCCGTCCCGGTTTTATCCGCATCGATACCGTACACCAAGGCGACCAGGACGGCCGGAAAGGGCTTTACCACATCAACGCCATCGATGAGGTGACCCAGTTCGAGGTCGTGGCGAGCGTCGAGAGGATCTCCGAGCAGTTCCTGATCCCGGTGCTGGAGGAACTACTGGCGGCCTTCCCCTTCACGCTCCTCGGCTTTCACGCCGACAATGGCTCGGAGTACATCAACCGCCGTGTGGCTGCGTTGCTGGAAAAGCTACGCATTGAGCTCACCCAATCGCGCTCCCGGCACTGCAACGACAATGCGTTGGCCGAGTGCAAGAACGGCGCCGTGGTGCGCAAGTTCCTCGGCTACGTGCACATCCCCCAGCGCTTCGCGGGCCAGGTGAACGCGTTTAATCGCGAGCACCTGAACCCCTATGTGAACTACCACCGACCCTGTTACTTCGCCCAGACCGTCACCGACGCCAAGGGCAAACAGCGCAAACGTTACCGCTACGAGGACATGCGCACCCCCTACGAGAAGCTCAAATCCTTGCCCGCCGCTGCCTCCTATCTCAAGCCCGGCGTGAGCTTCCCAGCCCTGGATGCACACGCTTACGCTCTCAGCGATCATGAGGCCGCAAAACGGCTGCAAAACGCCAGAACCCAACTCTTTGAGACCATCCTCGGACGGAGAAAAGCCAGCTAACTCATCCCCCTCCCTTCAGACTCATCTTCGGATTGGAAAATACTGCCCCGGTATGCGTCCTCCCCCTTTGGCACCCGGGCGGGTGAGGGGTACTGTCCATTGTGGGTACACCCGGTTCAAGCGACCGCCGCCCACCAGCCTGACTGGCTGACATCGGCCCCGGCGGGCACACCATTCCGGCAGACGGCCACCGCATGGGTCTGGCCGGTCACGGTTCGTATTCCGGCCCCTCGCGCTTCCGGCCCCGCTCCGGCTCCGGATCTTTCCGCTCCAGCGACCGGCTGGCCTCCGGAATCTTCTCGTTCTCCTTCCCGGGCGCGCTCTCCGGAGCCGGTCCCTTCGCCTCCGCCCGCATCGCAAGCCAGCGCTCCCGCCCCTCCCGCTGCAGCTCCCAGAGGCTCCGCGCCGGCGTCCGCGTGGGCGTTCGGGAAAGCTGGGAGTCCCGCTCGCGCCAGGCCGCCGCAAGATTGCCGGATACGTCGATGATCGAGACCATGAGCGCACAGGATTCCCGCTCGACCCGCCCGAGCTCCGCCGCACGCACGAGCCGCCGCTCTGCCGCCACGAGCGCCTCGCGCCCGAGCCGCTCGACCACCCGGGTCCCGATCCCCCGCCGCTCCATCCCCGACACCGCAGGCCCGAGGTGCGACGTCGGCTCCCGCCCGATCCCCTGGACCTCGAGACTCCGGTGATCCACCCGGTACGGCAGCCCGAGCTCCCGGAACTTCCCGTTCTGGAGCCCCGCCCAGCTCTCCCGGATCGCCTCGAGCTCCTTCCGCGCCGGCACAAGCCCGGCCTTGCGCCGGTTCGCATCCGACCACTCGATCGCCGCCTTCTCCCCCAAGCCTCCGGACTCGATCACCCGCGTCGTGGCCAGAAGATGCGCATGGTGGTTTCCAAGGTCCCCCTCCCGGTGCGGGGCGTGGATCGCAAAGTCCACCGCCACCCCGTGCCGGTCGGCAATCCCGGCCGCAAACCCCCGCACCCGCTCCAGGCGCTGCACCTGCGTGAGCTCGTGCGGCAACGCCATCTCGTACTCCCGCGCCACCCGTGAATTGCTCCGCTTCTCCGCCCGCTCCGCCTCGTTCCACAAGGCCTCGCGGTCCCGCGCCCAGTGGAGATCGCCCGGCACAGCCGCCGCCGGCAACACGATCTCCGCGTGCTCGACCCCGCGCTTGCGCGTGTAGTCGAACGTCTGACCCGTCGCCCGGTCGTGTACCAGACCCGCAGCCCGGTACGCCGCAGCCGCCGTCGCCGACCGCCCTCCCCCCCGGCTCACCGGCTTCACCGACAGGTGATAGATCGCCATGCCCCTCTCCCGCTCCACGCCGACCGGGCCGGCACCCGGCTCTTGCCCCGGGGCGTGCCCCGACCGGAAGACCAAGGCCCCACATGCCGGCGCAGCCGCTGATGCACCCCCCTCTGGGATCCCACCTGTGGGGATCCTAACCTTGGAGGTCCAGGGGCACAGGGCGTCAGACCACAGACCCTGGCGCCCTGGAGAAAAGTCCGGCCCGAATGGGCCGGACTTTTCATAAGTGCGGCCTGCGGCTTGCAGTCATCGACCCATGGGTTATAGAATCCAAGGACCGGGTTGCGGGATCGATCGGAAGGCCCCCGGTCCGTGCTCCACGGAACAACAGAAAACCACCCTCTGCGAGACTTCCCCATGAACACCCATCCCATCCAAATCCTCCGTCGGAGCCTTCCGGCGATCTTGATGAGCCTCCTCCTCGCCACGGCTCCGTCGTGGGCGGCCCCGAACCCCTGGGCCGGCATCCGGCTCCGCAACATCGGACCCGCCATTGCCGGCGGACGCGTCTCGACCGTGGTCGGCATCCCCCATGATCCGATGGTCTACTACGTGGGCGCCGCCGGTGGCGGCGTCTGGAAGACCACCGACGGCGGGAACAGCTGGAAGGAGATCCTCCGTCACGGCGACACCTCCTCGATCGGCTCGATCGCCCTCGCCCCGGGCAACCCCAACCTCGTCTGGGTCGGCACCGGAGAGGCCAATCCCCGCAACGACATGATCACGGGCGGCGGGGTCTATTTTTCCTCCGACGCCGGGGCCAGCTGGCGTTTCATGGGGTTCCGTCATGCCGGACAGATCCCCCGGATCGTCGTCGATCCCGAAAACCCGGACATTGTTTTCGTCTGTGCGCTCGGCAACATCTGGAAGACAGGCGGACCGCGCGGGCTCTACCGGAGCACGAACGGAGGGAAAAGCTGGCAGCGGGTCCTTTCCGGCAATGCCGAGACCGGTTGCGGGGATGTGGCGTTCGAACCCGGCAACCCCGAGGTACTCCTGGCTTCGACCTGGCAGGTGCGACGCTACCCCTGGAAGCTCGTCGACGGCGGCCCCGGCAGCGGTCTCTGGCGGTCGGTCGACGGCGGCCGAACCTGGAAACCCCTGACCCGGGGCCTGCCCCCCAAACCGTACGGACGCATCGCCTTCGCCTTTGCCCCCTCCCGCCCGCAGCGGGTCTACGCCCTGATCGAGGCCAAGAAGGGGCTTTTGTGGCGCTCGAACGATCTCGGCACCCGGTGGCATTTCGTGAGCGACAACTACAACATGGACGTCCGGCCCTTCTACTTCACCCAGCTGGCCGTCTCGCCCACCGATCCCAACCGGATCTTTTTCCTCTCCATGGAGATGATGGAGTCCACGAACGGCGGCAAGACCGTCTTTTACGCGGACCCGATGATCCATGTCGACCACCACGCCATCTGGATCGACCCGGCCAATGCCAACCGCATCCTCCAGGGCAATGACGGGGGCGTCGCGCTCAGCCTGAACGGCGGCCGGAACTGGCGTTTTCTCAACAATCTCCCCATCGAGGAGTTTTACTCGGTGGCCGTGGCGCCCGGCCACCCGTTCTGGATCTGCGGCGGCATCCAGGACAACAATGCCTGGTGCGGACCCTCGAGCGAATACAACCGCGGTTCGGTCACGGGCAGCGACTGGTTCATCGTGGCCGGCGGGGATGGCCAGTACGCCGTCCCGGCGTGGAGCGACTCCCGACGGATCTACGCCGATTCCCAGAACGGTTTCATTGCCCGCTACAACCGGCTGACCGGGCAAAGCCACTTCATCATGCCGACGTTCAGTGGTTTTTCGAGCAGCCGCCCCCTCGCCCAGGAGAAGTACCGTTTCAACTGGACGGCGCCGATCGCGGTCTCCTACAAGGATCCAAACGAGGTCTACCTCGGAGCCAATGTGCTCTTCCGGAGTCTCGATGGCGGACGCCACTGGAAGGTGATCAGTCCCGACCTCACCCGGGACGACAAGGCCAAGGAGGGGCTCACCGGCGGCCCTGTGAACTACGACCTCTCCGGTGCCGAGAACTACGACACGATCGAGTCGATCAGCATCG
>JAKATI010000088.1 GCA_021828045.1 Pseudomonadota bacterium
GATCGCCTACACTTGCGACGACCGGCCGGCTCCCACCGGCCCCGAGGTGGAGTCTCTTTTGACCCTGAATACGACCGAGGAACTGATCGAAGCGCTGCGCCGCGGCGAGATGGTGATTGTCATGGACGATGAGGATCGTGAAAACGAGGGTGACCTCATGATGGTGGCCAGTCAGGTCACGGCCGACGCGATCAATTTCATGGTGCGCTATGGGCGTGGGCTCGTCTGCCTGCCGATGACGCGAGAACGCTGTGAAAAGCTGCGTCTACCCCTCATGGTCCAGGATAACCAAACCCGTTACGGCACCCGGTTTACGGTTTCGATCGAGGCTGCCCGGGGGGTCACGACCGGGATTTCTGCGCACGACCGGGCCCATACGATCCAGACCGCAGTGGCCGAGGGTGCGGGGCCCCAGGACATCGTCCAGCCCGGCCATATCTTTCCGATTGTGGCGCAACCGGGTGGTGTCCTGGCCCGCGCGGGACATACCGAGGCCAGTACGGATCTCGCCCGATTGGCGGGATATGAACCGGCGGCGGCCATTGTCGAGATCCTGAACGAGGATGGGAGCGTGGCCCGGCGTCCGGATCTCGAACGTTTTGCGCAACACCATGGACTCAGGATCGGCACGATTGCGGACTTGATCCGCTACCGCATGGCTCGTGAAATGACAGTCTCACGTGTGCTTGAGAAGGAGGTCGTGACGGAGTTTGGGCCCTTCCAGCTTGTGGTCTACGAGGATCATCTGGAACAGACGGTCCATTTTGCCCTCTGTCGCGGCGACATCCGGGCCGGGGTGCCCATCCTGGTGCGCGTCCATGTCGAGAATTCCCTGACCGACCTGCTGCATCTCACGGGTACGGGTTTCGGTTGGCCGCTCACGGCTGCGCTGCAGCGGATTGCCCGTGAAGACGGCATTCTCATCATTCTGAGACCAACCCAGGATGCCAGAAGCCTGATCCGTCGCCTGGATGACGGACAGTCGGGAGAGGAAGCGGATCCCTCAAGCCAGGCTGTCCTGCGCACGTATGGGGTGGGCGCCCAGATCCTGCGGGATCTGGGGGTCCGTCGGATGCGGGTGCTTTCGGCACCCAAGATCATGCTCGGACTGTCCGGATTTGGTCTCGAGGTCACCGAATACCTTTCCGGAAACTCCGGAGAAGCCCCCATCCAGGCATGAGAGGGCCACGGGCGCTATACTGACCACGGTTCTCCCGGTTCCCCGGTGATGTCTCGCCACCGTGCGTCTCCTCCACACGTGACCCGCCCAGCCGCCGGGTTCCCGTCGGTCCGGATCGGCATCGTGGCCAGCCGGTTCAATGACGAGATCGTGGAAACGCTTTTGCGGGGTTGTCTCGAAACCCTGGAAATTGCCGCTGTCCCGGAGGAAAGACGCATCCTGCTCCGGGTGCCGGGTGCCTGGGAACTGCCTTGGGCTGTCCAGGCCCTGGTCCGGCACTATCGTCCCGATGCCGTAATTGCGCTGGGCGCAATCATCCGTGGAGAAACCGATCATTACCGCCACTTGGCCCGAGCCGTGACCGAAGGGCTCATGACCGTGGGATTGAATGAGCATGTGCCCGTCATTCTGGGATTGCTCACAGCAGATACCTGGGAACAGGCCCTTGAGCGGTGTGGCGGGAGGGCCGGGCACAAAGGGGTTGAGTCTGCAGACGCCGCCCTCGAGATGGTGGGACTCCGTCTGCAAATTCAGGCGGATCCGTCCCGGACATGAGTCCGGAATCCGGACACGGTCGGCGCTTCGGGGCGCGTGCCCACGCTCTCCAGGCGCTTTACTGGAGACAGTTCGTGGATGGGGAGCTGAACAAGGACGAGAGGGGCTGGATCGTGGGAGGGGCGCAGCCTTTCGATCGCCCCTACTTCGAGCAGCTGATTCTGGGCGTTGAGTCGCATGCGGCAGAGCTCGATGGCCTCTATGAACCGTTCCTTGATCGGCCGGCGGCCCAGATCGATCCGGTCGAGAAGGCCATTCTCCGGTTGGGGTGTTACGAACTCCGTTTTCACCGGGACGTGGATGTGCCTGTTGTCCTGGACGAGTCGGTGGAGCTGGCCAAGCAATATGGTGCAGGCGAAAGTTACCGGTTCATCAATGGGGTTTTGGATCAGGTTGCCCGCAAGTTGCGGGGATCGCTGGAAGGCCACGGAGATGGATGAATTCCAGCTGATCCACCGGTTTTTCAGCCCCTTGTCCCCGAGGAAACGGGGCTCTGTACGGTTGGGGGTGGGAGATGATGGGGCTGTCCTTTCGCCTCCTCCCGGGTGCGACCTCGTCATGGCCACGGATACCGTACTGGCGGGTGTCCATTTCCCCAAGGACTGTCCGCCTCGATCGATCGCCCACCGTGCGCTGGCGGTCAACCTGAGCGACCTTGCCGCCATGGCAGCGGATCCGCTTTGGTACACACTCGCGCTCAGCCTGCCTTCCGCCTCGGCGCGATGGCTTTCGGCTTTCAGCAAAGGGCTCGAGCTCCTGTCGGGAGAGGCCGGCATTGCGCTGGTTGGCGGCGATACCGTATGTGGCCCGCTTGCTGTGACGATCACGGTCGTGGGCAGTGTTCCACGGGGACGGGCAGTGACACGGCGGGGTGGGCGGGTCGGTGACTGGATCTGTGTGACGGGACCCCTGGGCCGCGCTGCCGCTGGACTGTCTGCCTGGCAGAGGGGCCAACGGCGTGGAGCGGCCCTGGTTCCTTTTCTGTACCCCCACCCTGCACTCGAATGGATTCCGCTTCTGCGTGACTTCGCCCACTCTGCCCTTGATGTGTCGGATGGGTTGATTCAGGACCTGTGTCACCTGCTCGAACCACGTTCTCTCGGAGCGGAGATCGATCTCGAATGCCTGGATTGCGAACCCCGGGACCTGGATGGACTCGTGCAGGCGCTCTCGGGAGGGGATGACTACGTCCTGTGCTTTACGGTTTCACCCCGTCGCTGGGAACCCCTGGTACGCCGGGCCCGGGCCCGGCACCTCGATTGCCGGATCATCGGCCGAATCGTCCCGGGCTCCGGCATCCGCTACCGGGGTGCGCTGGCCGATCGAGTCCGTCACGCCCGGATCCGGGGATATGACCATTTCCAAAGGCCCCTTCCCAGACGCCCTCATGCCTGAGCTGCCCCACACCGAGCGAGACAGCCGGGGACATGGGTTGCGCGGGCTCAGGGATCCGGTGCTTTGGCTGGCTACCGGCTGCGGGGTTGGCTGGATACCCAAGGCTCCGGGGACGTGGGGTAGCCTGGTGGCGGTTCCGGTCGCGATTCTCCTTCAGATGCAGGGAGTTGCAGTGTTCTGGGCCGGATTTGTCCTATGCTTGGCAGTAGGGATTCCACTGACCGGGATGGCGGCACGCCGCCTTGGGCTCTCGGATCCGCCGATGGTTGTCTGGGACGAGGTGGCCGGTCAGCTTCTGACCTTGGGTTTTGCACCCATGGGCTTGCTCAACTGGAGTGTCGGGTTCCTTTTGTTCCGATTCTTCGATATCCTGAAGCCCGGACCCATTCGATGGATTGACCGGAAGATCCGAGGCGGGTGGGGAATTATGGCGGACGATCTCGTTGCCGGACTGATCGCGGGATTGTTCTTGTATCTGTTTGTGAGAATACATCAGGTCATTCGATGAATACGACAGCAGAACCCTTGGGCCCCAAGTTGCTGAACCGCGTCGGCAAGTATGTGTTGGGACGCGAACTGGGTGCGGGCAGCACGGGCCAGGTGTTCTTGAGCCATGATCCCTATCTCGACCGCGATGTAGCAGTCAAGCTCTACCGTCTGGAAGAGGGGTCGGGCAAGGAGTCGGCCAAATCCCTCCGCCAGCAGTTTTTCAATGAGGCCAAGGTCGCCGGCCGTCTCCGCCATCCCAATATCCTGCCGATCCTGGACGCGGGAGAAGAGGGGGGGTTCGGATACGTGGTGACGGATTATCTGCCGGGGGTCGAGTCACTCAAGGGATGGACGAAACCCAACCGGCTTCTGCCCGTGGCCACGGTCGTGGAAGCGGTGTTCAAGCTGGCCCGTGCCCTGGAGTATGCACATCGCATGGATGTCATTCATCGCGACATCAAGCCGAGCAACGTGCTCCGGACCCCGGATGGGGAGATCTACCTGATCGATTTCGGTATTGCGCTTCACTCTGTTGACTTCACGGAGGAAGGGGTACCCCCGAAGACCAAGGCCAAGCTCGTGGGCTCCCCGAGCTACATGGCGCCCGAACTCATCCGGCAGGGCCGGGCCAGCATCCAGACCGACATTTATGCTTTGGGTGTTCTGCTTTACGAACTCCTGGCTGGACGCCGTCCTTACGAGGACGAAACCCTGAGCGGGCTGCTCCACCAGATCTTGTACGCGTCCCCGCCCCCCCTCGGTCAGCTGCGCCGGGAAATCCCCCTGGTTCTCGATGATATCGTGACGCAGGTGCTGGCAAAACGCCCGGAGAAACGCTACCAGAGCGGTTTCGAACTGGCCGCAGCACTCGTGGGTGTTTCCCACAACCTGGAGGTTGTCTCCGAGGAACTGAAAGAGCGTGAGCGTTTCAACTTGTTGCGCCGGATGCGGTTTTTTGACGACTTCACCTATCCCGAGATCTATGAAATCCTGAAGGCGGGACACTGGTCGAGTTATGCACCGGGATCGCGGATCGTGTCTGAAGGGGAGGTCGACGAAAGTTTTTCCATCATCGTTTCAGGAGCGGTCCGGGTCGAACAAGGGGGGCGGCGGCTCGGCCGCCTGCAGGCTGGGGATTGCTTCGGGGAGATCGGCTTCGTCACACCCGCCAAGCGCTCCGTCACGATTCTGGCTGAGGACACGGTCGAGATTTTTTCCGTTAATG
>JAKATI010000089.1 GCA_021828045.1 Pseudomonadota bacterium
CACTGGATGGCGATCCACCGGGGAGACCGGGGGCTGGGCTCGGTCTTTGCCTATGACCGGGAGATCCGCGCGCTCGAAGAACGGAGGGTCGAGCTCGAAGCCCGACGCACGGCAGAGCACGGTCGCCTGGAGAAGAGCGAGGCATCGGTTTTGGATCTCGCCCGGCGCGTTTCCGGTCTCGAGGCCCGGAACGCCGATGAGGCGGGACATTTGATGGAGATCCGCGCCCGGCTCATTCAACTTGATCTCGAGCTGGCGGAGGAAGAACGGCAACGGGAGGCTGCCTTGAAATCACGCACGGAACTCACGGAACGCCTGGAGGAACTTGCCCTCCGTCTGGCGGAGGCCGAGGCAGCCTCCGCCGAGGCGGAAGACCGGATGGCTACCCTGGCCGATGCGGCCGAGCGGCTGGCGGCCGAGCGGGAGACGGTTCGGGCCGAGTGCGATGAGCGGGCACGCAAAGCCCGGGCGGTGGCCGAGCACGAGCATGAGCTGGAAGTGGCCGGCGAGCGCCTTGCGGTCGAGGTCGAAGCGGTCCGGGGACGGCTGACGGAGACGGAAGCCCGTCTTTCCGAACTGGAGAGGGAGCTGCGACGGCTGGATGAATGGCTGCGGGCGGAGCAGTCGAACGTTGCGGCGGAGGATGGCCCCGAACGCTGGGTGGCGGAACTCCACTCGGCCCAGGAGCGGCTCGAGTCAGTGCGCTCGGCCCGGGAGACGGGTGAACAGTTGAAAGCCGAACTCGAACAGAAGCGCACCGGGACGACCCGCCAGTACGAAGCCGTCCGCAGCGTGCTCGAACAATGCCGGCTCGAGGCCCAGGACTGGAAAAGCCGCCTGGCGGAGCTTGCCATCCGGGCCGAGCGCAGCCAGTGCGACTGGAGCCTCGCCGTGTCCGACACCGACACGGCCGATGCGATCGAGGAGGAGATCGAGACCTTGGGCCGGAAGATCGAGCGTTTGGGGGAGGTCAACCTCCGGGCACCCGAGGATTATGAAAGCGAGCGGGTCCAGCAGGAGGCCCTGGATGCACAGATCCGTGACATCACGCAGGGATTGACCCTGCTCCAGGAGGCGATCCAGAAGATCGACCTGGAAAGCCGGACCCGTTTCGATGCCACGTTCCGGGAGGTCAACCAGGGACTGAGACAGCTGTTCCCGCGCCTTTTCGGGGGAGGGCAGGCGGAGCTCCGGCGCGTGGGAGACAGCGAGGAGACGGCGGGCGTCGAACTGTTCGCCTGGCCGCCCGGAAAACGGCCGGTCTCGATCAGCCAGCTGTCCGGTGGAGAGAAGGCGCTCACCGCCATTGCCGTCATCTTCGCGATCTTCCGGCTCAATCCCGCCCCGTTCTGCATGCTGGACGAGGTGGATGCCCCGATGGATGAATCCAGCATTCTTCGCTTCGCGGCCCTCGTGCGCGAACTCTCGGAACACCTCCAGATCATCCTGATCAGTCACAACAAGCTGTCCTTGGAGACGGCAGATGGACTGGTCGGGGTCACCATGCAGGAACCGGGGGTCTCCCGCATTGTGGCAGTCGACCTCGATGAAGCGGTCCGGATGGCCGAGCAGGCCTGACCGGATCCGGCGGGCGGGATGAATCCGGAGGCGGCACGGCAGCGGATCGAGACGCTCCGGGCCGAGCTCACGGAGCACGACTACCGTTATTACGTCCTCGATGCGCCCCTCTGGACGGATGCCGAGTATGACCGCCACTGGCGGGAGCTCGAAGCACTCGAGCGGGAGTTTCCCCAGTGGGACCGGCCGGATTCGCCGACCCATCGCGTCGGGGGCGCCCCGCGATCGGACCTCGTCCCGATCCGTCACGATCCGCCGATGCTGTCTTTGGAGAAGGTTTTGGACCAAGCCGGGCTCCGTCATTTCGACCGGCGTCTCCACGAACGGCTGGGTTTGCCCTCCGACCGGCCGCTCGACTATGTCGGCGAACCCAAGATCGATGGTCTCGCCGTGAGTCTCCTGTACGAGGACCAGGTGCTGGTCCGTGCGGCCACCCGGGGCGACGGGATGACCGGAGAGGAGGTCACGGCCAACGTGCGGACCATCCGATCGATCCCGCTCAGGCTGAGACCGGGGATTTGGCCGCACCGTCTCGAGGTGCGCGGCGAGATCTACCTTCCGCGGGAGGCCTTTGCCACCCTCAACCGCGAGCTCGAGACGGGAGGCGGCCGCGGTTTCGTCAATGCCCGGAATGCGGCGGCCGGAAGTCTTCGACAACTGGATCCCCGGATCACGGCCCGCCGGCCGCTGGCATTTTCCGCCTACGGGGTGGGCCAGGGGCCCGAGGCGGACGTGCCCGAGCTTCAGGATGCGCTTCTGGCCTGGCTGAGAGAAGCCGGTTTCCCGGTGAGCCCGGAGGTCCGGAGGCTTGGAGGCATCGAGGCCTGCTGGCGTTATTTCGAGCAACTGAACGCGCGCCGCGAATCTCTGCCCTTCGAGGCTGACGGCGTGGTCTTCAAATTGAATGACCGCCGGGAACAGGAGCGGGCCGGGGCTGTGGCCCGTGCCCCGCGGTGGGCTGTGGCACTCAAGTTCGAGTCCGAGGAGGCCGGGACCCGGGTCGAGGCAATCGAGTTCCAGGTCGGCCGGACCGGGACTCTCACGCCCGTGGCGCGGGTGACCCCGGTCTTTGTGGGGGGCGCGCGCGTCGTCCATGCGAGTCTCCACAATGTCTCCGAAATGCACCGCAAGGACATCCGGGTGGGGGACCGGGTCGTCTTGCGCCGGGCCGGCGACGTCATCCCGGAAATCGTCCGGTCCGTGGTGGCCGAGTCAGGATCCCGACCGCCTCCCGTTCCGGAGCCGGCCTCTTGCCCGGTCTGCGGATCCCCCGTGGAACGGGATCCGGGCGGAATCCTCATTCGCTGTGCCGGCGGGCTTCACTGTCCGGCCCAGAAAAGGGAGGCCATTCGTCATTTCGCCTCCCGGGAGGCCATGAACATCCATGGCTTGGGTGAAAAGCTGATCGACCAGCTGGTACGGACGGACCGGGTCCGGACCCCGGCCGACCTCTATGCCCTCACGGCCGAGTCGCTGGCCGGACTCGAACGCATGGGCGGCCGCTCGGCGGAAAAGCTGGTCTTGGCGATCCAGGCTTCGCGTCAGACCACCCTTGCCCGTTTCCTCTATGCGCTGGGGATCCGGGAGGTTGGCGAGACCACGGCCGAGCTCCTGGCCCGTTCCCTGGGCAGCCTCGAGGCCATCCAGGAGGCGGGAGTGGACGATCTCTGTGCGATTTCCGGAATCGGACCCATGATCGGTCACCATATCCGCCTGTTCTTCGACGATCCGGGGAACCGCGAGGTCATTGGGCGCCTCCGGGCGGCCGGGATCAGCTGGCCCCACCCGGCACCTCCCACATCCGGATCCCGCTTCGCCGGCGCACTTTTCGTGTTGACCGGCCGTTTGACGACACTCACCCGGGATGCGGCCGAATCCGCCATCCGCGCCTTGGGCGGGACCGTCTCCTCCCAGGTGTCCCGAAAAACGAGCTACCTCATCGTGGGGGAAAACCCCGGGAGCAAGCTCGACCAGGCACGGGAGTACGGAACCCGGATCGTGACGGAAGAAGAGTTCCGCGACTGGATCAGGCCTTCCCGGGACCCTTCCGGTCCGGGGCCGGCATGACCGGTGGGGTACGGGGCGAGCCCGTACCCCACCTCGGGTCTCAGGGCTTGGCCGGTGCGGCGGGGGGAGAGGCCGGTCCCGTCGGCGCCGCGCTGGGCTTGAGCAGGATCTTGACCTTGGCCTGGCTGCGCAGCCGGGTGATGAAGTCAGTCACTTCCTTGTTCCGCAACACGTTGAGCAACCGGGTGTGCATTTGCTTGAAACTGGGCGGGGTGATCGGCCGCTTGCCCTGGAGCTCGATGACATGCCAGCCGAACTGGGTCTTCACGGGAACACGCGTGTACTGCCCGACCTTGAGTTTCCGAAGGGCCGCGGCAAAGGGCGGGGTCTCCTGGCTCGCGCTCACCCAGCCGAGTTCGCCACCGTCCGCGGCTGTCGTGTCCTCGGAGAACTTTTTGGCGAGGGTGGAAAAATGCTGGCCATGTTCCAGATCGACGATGATGGCCTGGGCCTGGGCCCGGGTCTTGACCAGGATGTGGCGGGCCTTGTACTCATGGTGGCCCATGCGCCCCACGGTCTTGCTGTAGGCCGACTTGAGCTGGGCCGGAGTGATCGGATGTGTTTTGAGATAGTGGCGGATTTCCAGGTTGGCGAGCAGGACCTGCCGCTGCAAGAACAGGCTGTCCCGCGCACGGGGACTGCTCAGGAGTCCGGCCTGTCTTCCTTTCTGGGCCAGGACCTGGATGTCCACGAGGCGTTGCAGGGCCAGGTTCTGGATCATGGGGGACAGTTGTGAAGGCGCGTTTTTCGTGACGCCGAGGAAGGTATCCAGCACCCCCTGGCGGATGGCGTGTCCGTTCACGATCGCAACCGGCCGGTTGGTCGAACTCGTTTTCGCCGGATGGCTGCAGGCGGCCAGGGCAACGACGCCGATGGCGAGCGCCAGGGCTCGGAGAAGGGGTTTCTTGTGACTCATGGGGTAACCTCTTTCAAGGATGGAGTGTGAGTAGGGCGGGAAGAAGGAGGGCACTCCTCGCCCGGGGCGCGGGCGGTGATCGCGAGTGCATGCACCCGCCAGTCCGCGAGTGATCCCAGGGCGTGGTGGATCATGCGGTGGCGCTCGAGGAGGGCTCGTCCGGTGAACTGCTCGGATACGATCTCGAGGGAGAAGTGGCCGAAGCCTGCAGGACGCCCAGGGTGGCCCTCGTG
>JAKATI010000019.1 GCA_021828045.1 Pseudomonadota bacterium
CGATCTCGGAAATGAAATCAACCGGCGAGGTCATGGGTTTCGGCCGCCATTTTGCCGAGGCCTATTCGAAAGCACAACGCGCGGCCGGGGTCGAGCCACCGGATGCCGGGACCGTTCTGATCTCGGTCCGGAATGCCGACAAATCGGCTGCCGTGGGTCTCGCGCGTGGCCTGGCCGAACGGGGATTCAGCCTCATTGCCACCCGGGGAACTGCCGCCACGCTCCAAGCGGCGGGATTGTCCTGCCGGGCGGTCAACAAGGTTCGCGAAGGACGACCGCACGTGGTGGACCTCATCATCGACGGTGACATTGATCTCATCGTGAATACCACCGAGGGCCGTGAGGCCATCGCGGAGTCGCGATCCATCCGGCGGGAAGCCGTTCATCATAAAATCGCCTACTATACGAGCGTGGAGGCCGCGCATGCGATGCTGACCGCGCGGGTCCACCGTGGGGAGGATTCGGTCTGTCCTCTCCATTTGTGGCTTGATGATGGAGGTTCCCGTTGAATCCCCCGGCAGCACCGACCCGTTATCCGATGACGCGACGTGGAGCCGAACGGTTGCGCGAGGAGCTCAAACGGCTCAAGGGAGTCGAGCGTCCCCGCATCGTGGCGGCCATTGCCGAGGCGCGCGCGCATGGCGATCTTCGCGAAAATGCTGAATACCATGCCGCCCGCGAACAGCAAAGCTTTGTCGAAGGTCGGATCCGGGAGATCGAGGAGCGGTTATCGAACGCGGATGTGATCGATCTCCGGGACCGGGAACCGGATGGCCGCGTGGTCTTTGGGGCAACCGTGATCGTCGAGGATACGGACCGGCAGGAACAGCTCTGCTATGAAATTGTGGGGGTCGATGAGGCGGAACTGGAACAGGGACGTCTGTCCCACACCTCGCCCTTGGCACGGGCCCTGATCGGCCGCGAGGAAGGCGATTCGGTGGAAGTGGTGGTTCCGGGAGGGGTGCTCCATCTCGAGATCGTCGAGGTCCGCTACGAGTAGGCGACCCCGAGGGCGGGCCGGGAGAGCTCAGGGGAGGGGACCTCACCCATGACCCGCCGCTCGACCCGCGGCTGGCTGGTGCGCCACCGGAAGGATCCCTATGTCCGCAAGGCCCGGCAGGAAGGATTCCGGACCCGGGCCAGCTTCAAGCTCGCGGAAATCGATCGACACGAACGACTGGTCCCAACGAGCGGGCTGGTTCTCGATCTCGGTGCGGCACCCGGAGGCTGGAGCCAGTACGTTCGCCGGCACATGACGGGCAGGGGACGTCTCGTGGCCATTGATCGCCTGCCGCTCAGTCCTCTCTCCGGTGTGGAAACCCTCGTGGCGGATCTCGAGGATACGGCCGGGGTGACCGGACAACTGGAGGCACTGGGCCTCGAGCGCGGAAGCGCAGCCCTTGTCCTGTCGGACATGGCGCCCAACCTCACGGGGGACCGGGTGGTCGACCAGGCCCACATGCTCATGCTCGGCCAGGCAGCGCTCGCGCTGGCGCGGATCTGGCTCGGGGCACGGGGTGCGCTCCTCATGAAGTTCTTCCAGGGGCCGGAATGTGCCCTCATGCGGGAGAGGCTCGAAGAGGCCTTCGTCCGAGTCAAAATCCTGAAGCCGGGTGCATCGCGCGCAGCGAGTGCCGAGCTTTACCTTTTGGCGCGGGATCCGCGCTTGGTGTAGGCTAATGGGGCTGAAGGAGTCGCCCCATGCGGTCCGGGGATTCGGCAGCGGAGGTAACTAGACGTGAATGAACGGTTGAAGACGGCTTTGCTCTGGGCGCTGGTCTTGGCGGCCCTGTTTTTCTTTGTCATGCATTTCGGCCAGAGCCCGAAAACGGCACAGTCGATCACCTTCTCCCAGTTCATGCGCGACGTGCATCACCATGATGTGACGGCCGTGACCCTGCAGGAAAGTCGGATCAGGGGTCAGTTGTCCTCGGGAACCGCATTCGAGTCCTATAATCCGCAGACCGACAATACCGAACTCATTGCCGAGCTCGAACGGGACCACGTCCGCATCATCGGCAAGCCGCCTCCCCAACCCTCTTTTTTCATGACTTTTCTCGAGGATGTACTGCCTTTCGTCCTGCTCTTGGGTCTTTGGTGGTGGCTCATGCGCAGCATGAT
Organism: Pseudomonadota bacterium; assembly: GCA_021828045.1. Taxonomy (GTDB): domain Bacteria; phylum Pseudomonadota; class Gammaproteobacteria; order JAKAQQ01; family JAKAQQ01; genus JAJZIH01. The sequence continues at coordinate 2,122 of JAKATI010000019.1, forward strand.
GCAGGGAGCAGGAGGTCGGGGGGCCTTGTCTTTCGGCAAGAGCCGGGCCCGTCTCATGACGGAGGATCAGGTGCGGATCACCTTCAATGATGTCGCCGGGGTCGACGAGGCCAAGGCGGAGGTCATGGAATTGGTTGATTTCCTGAAGGATCCCGGGAAGTTCCAGCGTTTGGGCGGACGCATTCCGCGAGGGGTTCTGCTGGTCGGTTCGCCGGGCACGGGCAAGACGCTTTTGGCCAAGGCCATCGCCGGCGAGGCCAAGGTGCCTTTCTTCAGTATCTCCGGGTCGGATTTCGTGGAGATGTTTGTCGGTGTCGGGGCCTCACGGGTGCGCGACATGTTCGAACAGGCCAAAAAGCACGCACCTTGCATTGTCTTTATTGATGAGATCGATGCGGTCGGCCGTCACCGCGGTGCCGGACTGGGGGGTGGGCATGATGAACGAGAGCAGACCCTGAATCAGCTTCTTGTGGAAATGGACGGATTCTCGGGGAATGAAGGGGTGATCGTGATTGCGGCAACCAACCGTCCCGATGTGCTGGATCCGGCACTGCTCCGGCCTGGCCGCTTCGACCGCCAAGTGATCGTTCCCCTTCCGGATGTCCGGGGACGGGAACAGATCGTCCGGGTGCACATGCGCCGTCTGCCGGTCGCTGATGATGTCCGTCCGGAAATCATCGCCCGCGGCACGCCCGGTTTTTCCGGTGCCGACCTCATGAACCTCGTCAATGAGGCGGCCTTGATTGCGGCGCACCAGAACGCGCGGACGGTCGCCATGGCGGATTTCGAACGTGCCAAGGACAAGATCCTCATGGGAATCGAACGGCGTTCGATGGTCATGAGCGAAAAAGAAAAACGCCTGACGGCCTATCACGAGGCCGGACACGCCATTGTCGGGCTCAATGTTCCGGATCATGATCCCGTCTACAAGGTCAGTATCATTCCGCGAGGCCGGGCCCTCGGCGTCACCATGTTTCTTCCCGAGACCGACCGCTACAGCTTGAGCAAGCAGCGTCTCGAAAGCCAGATCAGCAGCCTCTACGGGGGACGGATGGCGGAAGAGATCGTCTTCGGTCCGGACCAGGTCACCACGGGGGCGTCCAACGACATCGAGCGTGCCACCGAGATCGCCCGCAACATGGTCACGAAGTGGGGACTGTCGGACCGTCTGGGCCCGCAGGCCTACAGCGAGGAGGAAGGCGAGGTGTTTTTGGGACATGCGGTCTCGCGGCACAAGCAGGTCTCGGATGAGACGACCCACATCATCGACGAGGAGGTGCGTACGATCGTCGGCCGGAACTACGAACGGGCCCGAACGATCCTCATGACCCATCGGGACCAGCTGGATCTCATGGCGGAAGCGCTCGTCAAGTATGAGACCATCGATGACGGGCAAATCCGTGACATCCTTGCGGGCAAGGTTCCCCGTCCACCCGCGGGCTGGAATGATGTGGGTGGCTCACCGGCGGTTGCCACGCCGGTTCCCCCGGGAGGAGCACCCAAGGAGGGGACCATCGGAGGTCCCGCCAGTCAGCACTGATCGCATCCGATGCGCTGGGCGACCCTGGACTGTTCCCGACCCCGGATCGTGGGGATCCTCAATGTCACGCCCGACTCCTTTTATGACGGGGGGAAAAGCCGGACCGTAGCGATGGCCTGTCGGCGAGCGGCCGACTGGATCGAGCAGGGAGCGGATTTTATCGAGATTGGAGGTGAGTCGACCCGGCCGGGGGCACAGCCGGTGTCCCTGGAAGAGGAGCGGGGACGGGTGATTCCAGTCGTGAAAGCCCTGGCCTCCCATGGGGCGCCGCTGATCGTGGACACCAGCCAGCCGGGACTCATGGCCGAGGCCATCGACGGTGGGGTGGTTGCGATCAACGATGTCCGGGCCTTGGAACGGCCAGGGGCGTGCGAGATCGTCGCCCGGAGCCGGGTCGCGGTTTGCCTCATGCACATGCAGGGCACTCCGGCCACGATGCAGGTAGCCCCGTCGTATGGTGAGGTCGTTGCCGAGGTACGGTCCGCGCTTATCGGTTTTGTCGAGCGGGCACGGGCAGCGGGCATCGGAAATGACCAGATTGCCCTTGATCCGGGCTTCGGGTTCGGGAAAACACCCATCCACAACCTGACCCTCCTGCGCCAGCTTCGGGTTTTTTCCGGACTGGGATTTCCGCTCATGGTGGGACTCTCCCGCAAGTCGTTGATCGGCTATCTCACCGGACGCCCCTTGGAGGAACGCCTGGCGGGCAGCGTGGCCGCCGCGCTCATGGCACTCGAGGCGGGTGCGCGTCTCCTCCGCGTCCATGATGTGGCCGAAACGCGGGATGCGATCCGTATCTGGGAGGCGATTCATGACGACGAGCCCTCGGCTGCTGCCTGAATCCGCCCCGCCCCGGGATGCGGCGGGCAGACTGGCAGGACCCCTGTTCGGGACCGATGGCATCCGCGGGCGAGTCGGACTCGAGCCGATGACACCCGAGACGGTGCTCAAGCTGGGCTGGGCAGCCGGTCGCATCCTCGCCTCACGGGACCGGACCGGTCGTGGAGTCGTGATCGGCAAGGATACGCGCAACTCTGGATACCTGTTCGAGTCGGCACTGGAGGCGGGTCTTTCCGCCGCGGGCGTGTCGGTTTTCTTGCTGGGCCCGTTTCCCACCCCGGGCGTATCGTTCGCCACGAACCGGCTCGGGGGGACTGCGGGAATCGTCATCAGCGCTTCCCATAACCCCTACATCGACAACGGAATCAAATTCTTCGGCCCGGATGGCAAGAAACTCCCGGATGCCGTCGAGCGGGCCATCGAGGCCCAGCTGGACGAGCCCTGGGTTGCGGTTCCTGTTGCCGAACTGGGGCAGGTCCGCCGACCCGAGGGAATCCGGGAGGACTACCTGGATTTCTGCTGTGCATCGCTCCCGGACGGGATGGACCTGAAGGGGCTCACCCTGGTGGTGGATTGTGCCCATGGGGCGACCTACCGGCTGGCCCCCGATCTTTTTGAGCGCTTGGGAGCCCGGGTGATCGCTCTGGGTGTCCAACCGGATGGGTTGAACATCAATGAGGGAGTGGGTTCTCTCCACCCAGAAATCCTGTCTCAAACCGTCTGCCGCGAGGGTGCAGATTGTGGCATCGCCTTTGATGGAGATGGCGATCGGGTCATTTTTGTGGACCGCCAGGGTGAGATCGTTGATGGAGACGGGCTGCTTTATGTACTCGCCCTGGATCGCCTGGAAGAACGCCGGCTCGAGGGTCCAGTGGTGGGAACGCTCATGAGCAACCTCGGGCTGGAGGAGAGTTTGGGCCGTCGCGGGATTCGGTTCTGTCGCAGTGCCGTGGGGGACCGTCATGTCTTGACGTGTCTGGAACGGGAGGGGGGGGTGCTGGGCGGTGAAAGCTCGGGGCATCTCATCCATCTGGATCTCGCACCGGCGGGAGACGGGATGCTTTCGGCCCTGCAGGTCCTGCGCGCCATGTGGCGGCAGGGGCGGGGGCTCGACGAGTTGTGCCGGAATCTCCACCGCTACCCCCAGAGGATGGTGAACGTGCCGTGGCCGAAGGGGGTTCCGGTTCCGACCGAATCGATCCTGGGTCCCGACTACGAACGGGCTCGCGGCTTGATTGGCGAACCGTCCCGGATCCTGATCCGTCCATCCGGAACGGAGCCGGTCGTTCGGATCCTGGTCGAAGGCGGGGACGGACGGGGACTCGAACCGGCACTCTCCCACTTGGTCGGACGCTTGTGTGATCTTCGGGATCAGGTTTCATGACCGCGGACCGTGCCCGTCGGCGCAAGGTGATGTTTGCCAACTGGAAACTCAATGGATGCGCGGAAAGCATTGAGACCTGGATCAAGACCATGGCCCCGCTCGCCGAAGAGGGGGTGCTGGACATCGTCTTGATGCCGCCTGCGCTTTGGATGGAGCGGGCCCGAACAGGGCTGGAGCGTTATCCGTCCCGCTTGGCTCTCGGTGCCCAGAATGTCGCCGCGTGGGAGCAGGGAGCCTATACCGGGGAGATCAGCGCCCGCATGATGGCTGACGCCGGAGCCTGCTATGCCCTGGTCGGGCATTCGGAGCGGCGGCTGCTTTTCGGCGAAACGGACGAAATGGTATCCCGGAAGATGGCTTGCTGCTGGACGGCCGGACTGTCCCCGGTTCTCTGTATTGGGGAGACCGGGTTCGAGCGGGAGACGGGCGAGACCGAGCGCGTGCTGAAACGCCAACTCGGCGCTGTCGAGGGCTGGGTCCGTCCGCCTCCGGGAAAGGCCTTGTGGATTGCCTATGAACCGGTCTGGTCGATCGGGACGGGTCAGGCAGCCGGTCCAGATCTGGTCGCGGCGGTTTTGGCCGGGATCCATAGCCATTGGGCTGGACTCAATGCTACAATTCACAGCCAGCCCCGGCTTCTTTATGGGGGCAGTGTCAGTTTGGCCAATGCGGCTTCGCTCATTGCCCTGGAAGCGGTCGATGGGCTGCTCGTCGGTGGCGCGTCCGTGAATCCCGAGTCCTGTGCCGACTTGTGTCGGGCCATGATCCGGGCCTTGGATTGAGCCGTCGAATAATTTTCTAGGGGGGACCCGTTCGCGATGCTCCTGAAATTGCTGACAGCCTTTCAGTTTATCCTGGCGATTGTCCTGCTCGTCACCATTTTGTTGCAACATGGGAAGGGAGCTGATGCCGGCGCAGGGTTCGGGTCGGGAGCTTCGGGGACGGTGTTCGGGGCCCGTGGGGCGGCGAATTTTCTGAGCCGTACCACGGCCATTGCAGCCCTGCTCTTCTTTGCCAACTGTGTGGCACTGACTTACTTGACCCAGTCGACGGGACCTTCGGCGCAGAGCCTGGTCTTGGGCGCGAAATCCCACCCTCCCGTTCCCGCACGGGTCCCGTTGCCTACGAACTCCAAGCCGACTCCGGTGAACCCGAAGCCTCCGTTGCCGGTTCCGCACCGGGCAAAACCGGCGTTGCCCACGGGAGGTTCAGGTCGCTGACCGTTTGCCGACGTGGTGGAATTGGTAGACACGCCGTCTTGAGGGGGCGGTGGCGAAAGCCGTGTGAGTTCGAGTCTCACCGTCGGCACCAGAAGGAACCCGTGACTCGAAAAACCCGATGGGCGGCGCTGGAATCGGGAAAACAAAACGTCCGGGTTCGGTTAAAATAGGAAGCGAACCCGAGGGTTCCCGCGGCGGGATTCCATGTTGCCCAATTACCTCACTGTTCTCGTTTATCTCTTGGTCGGCATCGTGATCGGCGGGGCACTCCTCACGCTCGGTTTCCTGCTGGGCCCCAAACAGCCGGATGCCACGAAAAGCCAGCCTTACGAGTGCGGGTTCGAGGCCTTTCAAGACGCCCGCATGAAGTTCGAGGTGCGTTATTACCTCGTGGCCATCCTTTTCATCCTGTTTGATCTCGAGATGACCTTTCTGTTTCCCTGGGCCGTGGCGCTGCGGCGGATCGGCTGGCCGGGATTCGGAGCGATGATGCTGTTTCTCCTCGTGCTTGTCGTGGGATTCCTCTACGAGTGGGGCAAGGGAGGGCTCGAATGGGAATGAGCGCAGAGCCGCTGCCTGCCCCCCTTTCGGGATTCGGCGGCCAAGGGTACGCCACGACCACGCTTGACGAGCTGGTCAACTGGGCGCGGACCGGCTCGCTCTGGCCGATGACCTTCGGGCTCGCGTGCTGTGCAGTCGAGATGATGCATGCGGGTGCTGCCCGTTACGATCTTGACCAGTTCGGGGTGATTTTCCGGCCGAGTCCCCGCCAGTCCGATGTCATGATCGTGGCCGGGACATTGGTGAACAAGATGGCGCCTGCGCTACGCCGTCTCTATGACCAGATGCCCGAACCGAAATGGGTCATTTCGATGGGCTCCTGTGCCAACGGGGGCGGCTATTACCATTATTCCTACTCCGTGGTCCGGGGTTGCGACCGGATCATTCCGGTTGATGTCTATGTGCCGGGTTGTCCTCCCACTGCCGAAGCCCTGATCTACGGCATCCTGCAGCTCCAAAGGAAGATCCGGCGCCAAAAAGCGCCGGTCGGTTGATGGACATGACGGACGGGTTCGCGGACGAGGGGCGGGAACTGTGTGACGCGATCCAGGCCTGCTGGCCGGAGGCCCACGTGAGCCGGTCGGCCCTGGGCGAGACAACGTGGTCGCTCGCCCCGGACACGCTCCTTTCCGTGGCCCGGATACTCCAGGCGGATTCCCGGTTCAGTTTTGAGCAGCTGATGGATGTGACAGCCGTTGATTATCTGGCCTATGGCAAAGAGGACTGGGTCACGGAGATGGCCACCGCAACAGGTTTCAGCCGTGCCCGGGGGGAGGGGCATCAGGATCCCGCTGTGCGGCCGCGTCTGGATGGTCGCTTCGAGGTGGTCTACCATCTTCTCTCGGTGAGCCGGAACGAGCGGCTTCGTCTCAAGGTGTTCCTTCCTCCCGAGGGCCCTCCCTTGGTCCCCTCGCTGACCGGAATCTGGGCTTCGGCAGACTGGTTTGAAAGGGAAGTTTTTGATCTATTTGGAATTCTCTTCGATGGTCATCCGGACCTGCGCCGGATCCTGACCGACTACGGCTTTATCGGACATCCCTTTCGGAAGGATTTCCCGCTGTCGGGCGAGGTTGAGGTGCGGTACGACCCCGAGTCGGGGCGGGTGGTTTATGAACCGGTCAGCATCACCCCGAGGACCCTGGTGCCCCGCGTCATCCGGAACGATGCCCGTTATCCAAGCACCGGTCCCGGGAAGAAGGAACCATCCCATGACTGATATCCAGAGCTATACCATGAACTTCGGACCCCAGCACCCGGCGGCGCACGGAGTGTTGCGGCTGGTTCTCGAGATGGATGGGGAGGTGATCCGGAAGGTCGATCCTCATATCGGCCTGCTGCATCGCGCCACCGAGAAACTCGCCGAAAGCAAGCCGTTCAACCAGAGCATCGGCTATATGGACCGTCTGGATTATGTCTCCATGATGGCCAACGAACATGCCTACGTGTTGGCCATCGAGAGACTGCTGGGAATCGAGATTCCCGTTCGGGCCCGCTACATCCGCGTTCTTTTCGACGAACTGACCCGCATCACCAACCACCTGCTTTGGCTGGGCAGCCATGCCCTGGATATCGGGGCCATGAGCGTGTTTTTGTATGCGTTCCGCGAGCGCGAAGACATCATGGACATGTACGAGGCGGTCTCGGGAGCACGCCTGCATGCCACCTACTACCGGCCCGGTGGGGTCCACGCCGACCTGCCCGACCGCATGCCGCAGCATGGCCCGTCCCGCTGGCGATCAAAAAGGGAACAGGCGGAACGCAACCGAAACCGCGCGGGATCCCTGATCGATTTCATCCGGGACTTTACGAAACGTCTGCCGGGACGAGTCGATGAGTTCGAGAACCTGCTCACGGATAACCGGATCTGGAAACAGCGAACTGTCGGGATCGGTGTGGTGAGCCCGGAACGGGCTCTCCAGCTGGGATTCAGTGGTCCCATGCTGCGTGGTTCGGGAGTGGCCTGGGACCTCCGGCGAACCCGGCCCTACGAGGTGTATCCGGATCTCGAATTCGAGATTCCCGTTGGCCGTGCGGGAGACTGTTACGACCGCTATCTGGTGCGAATCGAGGAGATGCGCCAATCCAACCGGATCGTCAGCCAGTGTCTGGACTGGCTCGTGGCCCATCCAGGGCCAGTGATTCTCGACGACTACAAGATCGCGCCTCCGCCACGCACAGTCATGAAGCACGATATGGAGGCTCTCATCCATCACTTCAAGCTGTTCACGGAAGGTTATACGGTTCCGGCGGGTGAGACCTATGCCGCGGTCGAGCACCCAAAGGGGGAGTTTGGCATCTACCTCGTCTCTGATGGGGCCAACAAGCCCTACCGGCTCAAGATCCGGGCAGCGGGTTTCGCCCATCTGGCTGCTCTGGATGAAATGGCCCGGGGCCACATGATTCCTGACCTCGTGGCCATCATCGGCACCCAGGATATTGTCTTCGGGGAGATCGACCGGTGAATCCACCGACAACCTTGAGTCCGGAAATCTGCCGCGAGATCGATCACTGGATTGCCCAGTACCCACCCGAAGGACGTCGCTCCGCCACCTTGGCGGCGCTGCGCATCGTGCAGGAACATGGGGGGGGCTGGATCCGCCCTGAATCCATCCTGGCCATCGCCGAATACCTCGGACTCCCTCCGGTGGCGGTCGAGGAGGTGGCTCGCTTCTATTCGATGTACGAGCTCAAACCGACCGCCCGGCACAGCGTTTCGGTTTGCACCAATGTGTCCTGCATGCTCTGTGGTTCTGGCACGATTCTGGACCATCTCGAAAAACGTCTCGGTATTCGTCCCGGACAGGCGACGGCGGATGGACGGATCTACCTCAAGCCTGAGGAGGAGTGTCTTGCAGCCTGTGCGGGGGCGCCCATGATGATGGTCGACCATGTCTACCATGAACATCTCACTCCAGAGCGGGTGGATGAAATCCTGGAGTCTCTCGAGTGACCGGCGATAGCCATGCGGGACCGCTCTGTTACGCCACCCTCGGCGAGCCCGAGCCGTGGAGCCTCGAGACCTACCACCGCTTGGGCGGGTATCAAGCCTGGAAGAAAATCCTGTCCGAGCGAACGACTCCTGCCACCCTCATCGAGCAAGTCAAGCAGTCGGGTCTGAGAGGGCGTGGAGGTGCCGGTTTCCCCACGGGCGTCAAGTGGAGCTTCATGCCCTCCTCCCACCCGGGACCCAAGTATTTGGTCTGCAATTCGGATGAGAGCGAGCCGGGGACCTGCAAGGACCGGGACATCCTTCGATTCAACCCGCACGCGCTCGTCGAAGGGATGGCCATTGCCTGTTACGCGATGGGGGTACGGGTCGGATACAACTACATCCGGGGGGAGTTCCAGGATGAGCCCTACCGCCGCTTCCGGACGGCGGTGGAGGAAGCCTATGCCGCGGGTTATCTGGGAGAGAACATCGACGGCAGCGGAATTTCGGTCGACCTCCGGATCCACCTCGGGGCTGGGGCCTACATCTGTGGGGAGGAGACTGCCCTCCTCGAATCCCTCGAGGGCAAGAAGGGATTCCCGCGTTTCAAGCCTCCCTTTCCGGCTTCTTTCGGACTCTACGGGGCCCCCACCACGATCAACAACACGGAAACCCTGGCATCCGTTCCCGGCATCCTGCGCGAGGGAGCTCCCTGGTTTCTCGGCCTGGGTGTACCCGGGGCCGGAGGACCCAAGATTTTCTCGGTGACCGGGCACGTCGTGCGCCCGGGCAACTACGAGGTACCCCTGGGCACTCCGTTCGTGGAGCTGCTGAAACTCGCGGGCGGTGTCCGCACCGGACACCGGCTCAAGGCGGTGATTCCGGGCGGCTCTTCAGTCCCCGTGCTTCCGGCGGAGGTCATGATGGAGACCCGGATGGACTATGACAGCATCAAGCGGGCGGGTTCCCTTCTCGGCTCGGGCGCGGTCATCGTCATGGACGAGACAACCTGCATGGTCGGGGTGCTGGAACGGATCAGCCGGTTCTATTATTCCGAATCCTGCGGTCAATGCACCCCGTGCCGGGAGGGAACGGGCTGGCTGTACCGCATGGTCCGCGACATTGAAGCCGGGCGGGGCCAGTCCCGGGATCTGGATCGTCTCCGGGAGGTGGCACACAACATCGAGGGACGCACGATCTGTGCGTTGGGTGATGCGGCCGCCATGCCGGTCTGGAGTTTTCTCCAGCATTTTGCCCCGGAGTTTGAGGCCCACATCAGCCACAAGGGTTGTCCATTCCGGAAATCGGAAGAGGCACCCCGGGTCCGGTCGGTCGCATGAACGGGAACGTGACACCCAAAACCATCCATTTGGAAATCAACGGGGTTGCCTGTGAGGCCCGCCCGGGGGAGATGATTATCCAAGTCGCGGACCGGGTTGGCATCTACATTCCCCGCTTTTGCTATCACCCGCACCTCAAGATCGCAGCCAACTGCCGGATGTGCCTGGTCGAGGTTGCAAAGGCGCCCAAACCCCTCCCGGCTTGCGCGACCCCGGTGACCGAAGGGATGTGCGTCCAGACCCGTTCGGATGCGGCGCTTCATTCCCAACACGCCACCATGGAGTTCCTCCTGATCAACCATCCCCTGGACTGCCCGGTTTGCGACCAGGGCGGGGAGTGCGAGCTCCAGGATTTGGCCATGGGCTATGGCTTTGATCACTCGCGATATGAGGAGCCCAAGCGGGTGATCGCGGACGAGAATGTGGGTCCCCTGATCAGCACCGACATGACTCGCTGCATTTTTTGTTCCCGTTGCGTGCGTTTCCTTGAGGAAGTGGCCGGGGCCCAGGAGCTCGCCATCGTCGGCCGTGGGGAACGCTCCGCCGTGAGAAGCTTTCTTGCGGGAGAAATCACCTCGGAGTTGTCCGGCAATATCATTGACCTGTGCCCGGTGGGTGCGCTCAACTCCAAACCCTTCCGCTTTGCGGCACGGAGCTGGGAAATGCTCGCGCTGCCCGGCATTTCGGCCCACGATGCAATGGGATCGAACCTCTACGGCCATACCCTGCGGGGACGTCTCCTGCGGGTCGTACCGCGGCCCGCCGAGGGCCGTAATGAGACCTGGCTGTCCGACCGGGACCGTTTCAGTTATGCCGGGCTTTATCACGAGGACCGTGTGGTTTCTCCCAAGGTGCGCGAGAACGGGGTACTCCGGGAGGCTTCCTGGGATGAGGCACTCGAGGTCTCCGCGAGAAAATTGGAGGATACGGTTTCCCGGGAAGGGCCGGAGTCGGTTGCAGCCCTGGTCTCCCCGCAGGCCACGCTCGAGGAACTCTACCTCTACGAGAAGCTGTTGCGCGGACTCGGCGTTCGCAACATTGATGTCCGTCTCTACCGGGCGGATTTCCGGGATGGCCCGAGGGGATCAAGGGCCGAGGTGCCGGGGGTTCTTTCGGCCACGGAATGGGAAAGCCGGAAGGCCTGCCTCTTGGTGGGAACCGATCTCCGATCCGAATATCCCCTGATCAGCTGGAGACTCAGGCGTGCCGCGGAAGCGGGTGCCCGCCTCGCCGCCCTGAATCCCGTTCAGTTTGAAAGCCGCTTGCCGCTCTCTTTTGACCGGCCGGTCGGCCCGTGGGGCCTGGTGGCGTCGCTTGCCGCGCTGCTCGGGAGACTCGATCCATCGAGTTTTTCGGGTGAGCTGGCTTGGGCTGCACCTTGGGCCGAACGGTCGGGACTTTCGGCCGCGGAGCTCGGTGTGCTCGGCGAAATCCTCGCTGCAGGGCCGGAGGGGGCTCTCGTTCTGGGCGAGTTGGTGGAAGCCCATCCGGAAGGCAGCCGGATCCGTGCCCTGGCGGCAGCCTTGTCGCAGGCCAGTGGCGCACGGCTCATTGACCTGCCGGTTGGAGCCAATGCATTGGGCGCGGAACGGGTCGCCCGGTGTTGGCCGGATCGAGGAGATCCACTGCCCCTTCTCCTTGACCCGCCAAAAAAACTCTATGTCCTGTTTGGTGTCGAGCCGGAATACGATCTCTGGGATGGCGACCGGGCAGTTCAGGCCATGGCCCAAGCGCCGGAACTCCTGGTTTTTGCAAGCTGGCTGGCTCCTTCCCACGCGGCCCATGCCTCGGTGATTCTTCCCGTTGCCGCGATTCCGGAGACGGGCGGAACCTATGTCGATCTCGCCGGCGAAGAACAGAGCTTCGAAGCCATGGTCCCTCCTTGGGGGGATGCCCGGACCGGGTGGAAAGTCCTCACGATGCTGGGGCAACGGCTTGGTCTTTCCGGTTTCCACTACGAGCAGCGGGTGGAAATTCTCGAGGAAATGCGAGCCCGCGGAAGCCATCCGCTGAATGGGGCCCAATCCTGCATTCCGGAACGCGAAGGCCAGGCCGGACCCCAAGATGTCCGCTTTCCCTACCGGATGGGGCGCAGGGCCGTATACGGAACCGATCCCTACGTTCGCCGGTCAACCCCGCTCCAGCAAACGCCCTTGGCACGCCTCTCGCGGACGCTGTTTCTGCATCCGGATGACGCTCGGGAACAGGGTGTCCAGCCGGGAGCCCGGGTGCGGCCGGCCGGAAAGCCCGATGCCCCCGTGCTGACGGTGGCGGTCAGCAATCGCCTGCCCCGGGGGATCGTCTGGCTGGATTCCGGAACCGAGAGCGCGGTCGGTTGGGGGCCAAGCTGGGGGAGGCTGGAACTGGATTTCCCGGCCTCGACGGAAATCCTGATATGAATTCCTGGCTGAACGGACTCCTGTCCTGGTTCCTGCCCCACCTCGCGGGCATCATCCTGGTCACGGTCGTGGTGATCCTGTCGGTCGCCTACCTGACGTATGCCGAGCGCAAGATCATTGGATACATGCAGTCGCGGCTGGGACCCAACCGGGTCGGCAAGTGGGGACTGCTCCAGCCCTTTGCCGACGTCTTCAAGCTTCTGCTCAAGGAAATCGTGCTTCCGGAACGCTCGAGCGTCATCCTGTTTGTCCTCGCACCCATTCTTGCCATCGTGCCCGCACTGGCGACCTGGGCCGTGATTCCGTTTGCCCCGCACGTCGTTCTGGCCAATCTCAATGCCGGCCTGATCTACATCCTGGCGCTGACTTCAATCGGCGTCTACGGCATTATCCTGGCGGGTTGGGCGTCGAACTCCAAGTACGCCCTGCTGGGGGCCATGCGATCGGCGGCCCAGATCGTTTCCTACGAGATTGCCATGGGTTTTGCCCTGATCGGCGTGGTCATGGCGGCTCGTACCCTCAACCTCGAGGCCATCGTCCGGGACCAGTCTGGAGGCATCGGTCACTGGTTCCTCATTCCGCTTCTGCCACTCTTTGTCGTGTATTTCGTCTCCGGGGTGGCCGAGACGAATCGGGCCCCCTTTGATGTGGCCGAGGGCGAGTCCGAGCTGGTTGCCGGTTTCCACGTGGAGTATTCCGGCACCACCTTTGCCGTGTTCTTTCTCGCCGAGTACGCCAACATGATTTTGGTCTCGGCCCTGGCTTCAACCCTGTTCCTCGGGGGCTGGTCGTCACCCTTGGCCGGGACCGGCATTCCGTTACTGGCCGCGAACGGGCTTGCCTGGCTCGCAGCCAAAATCGCGGTCCTGTTGTTTGTCTTCTTGTGGCTTCGCGCGACCTTCCCCCGTTACCGTTACGACCAGATCATGCGGCTCGGCTGGAAGGTCTTCATTCCCGTGACCCTGGTCTGGCTCGGTGTCGAATCACTCATGATCGTGGGCCGGGTGGGACCCTGGTTCCGGGGAGGTCTCCGATGAACCGGATCCGCCACTTCTTCAGGAGCTTTCTCCTGGTCGAGCTGTTTACCGGACTGGGTGTGACCTTCCGGGAGTTTGTCTCGCGCAAGTTTACGCTTCGTTATCCGGATGAGAAAACACCCCAGTCGCCGCGCTTCCGGGGCCTGCATGCGCTGCGGCGATACCCCAATGGAGAGGAACGATGCATCGCCTGCAAGCTCTGCGAGGCAGTTTGCCCCGCCCTTGCGATCACGATCGACTCGGAACGTCGTGCCGACGGAACCCGGCGGACGACCCGCTACGACATTGACCTTTTCAAGTGCATTTATTGCGGGTTCTGTGAGGAGGCGTGCCCCGTGGATTCGATCGTGGAGACCCGGATTTACGAATTCCACTTTGAGGCCCGGGGCCAGCAGATCATGACCAAGGAAAAACTCTTGGCAATCGGGGACAAGTTTGAGGCCCAGATCGCCCGTGACCGCGAGCAGGACGCGGTCTACCGGTAGGAGGAACCATGAGTCCTTCCGCGTGGCTCCAGGAAACGGTATTCTGGTTTTTTGGGACGGTGCTCGTCTTGGCTGCGCTTCGCGTCATCACGGCCAAGCACCCGGTCCATGCCGCCCTGTTTCTCGTGCTCTGCTTTTTCAACACCGCTGTCCTCTGGATCCTCTCGGGGGCCGAATTCCTGGGTCTCGTCTTGGTCCTGATCTACGTCGGTGCGGTCCTCGTGCTTTTGCTGTTTGTGGTCATGATGCTGGACGTCGAGGTGGCAAAGCTCCGGGAAGGTTTTGTCCGGTATGCCCCGCTGGGGGTGGTGATTGCCTGCCTGCTCGTCTTTGAACTGGCGTACGTGTTCTGGGCCCATGCCCTGGGTTTCCATGCACTCGGACATCTGCCCCGGGTCACGGCCACGCACAACAACACCCGGGCGCTCGGTACAACACTGTATCGCCATGATCTTTATCCCTTTGAACTGGCCGGCATGATTCTTCTGGTGGGCCTGATTGCCGCGATTCTCCTGACCTTGCGCCGCCGTCCCGGGATCCGGAGCCAGAATCCGGCCCAGCAGGTGCGGGTGCGGGCCCGGGACCGGATCCGCCTGGTCTCCCTTCCCTCCGGCCGGCGTCATTCGTCATGATCACGCTCACCGACTATCTCATTCTCGGTGCCATTCTGTTTGCCATTGCGGTGATGGGCCTCTTCATCAACCGCAAGAACCTGGTCGTCCTCCTGATGTGCGTGGAGTTGATGCTATTGGCGGTCAACATCAATTTTGTGGCCTTTTCCCGCTATCTCGAGAACCGGACCGGCCAGATCTTCGTCTTCTTCGTCCTGACCGTGGCGGCTGCGGAATCCGCGATCGGACTGGCACTGCTCGTCGTGGTTTTCCGGCACCGCCGGAGTATCAACGTCCAGGATCTGGACCAGCTCAAGGGCTAGATGATGATGGGACTCGTAGTCACGATTGTTCTATTGCCGCTCGCGGCTGCCGTGCTCACGGGTTTGGCGGGGCGGGCAATCGGCCGCCGGCTGACGCAGGCCTTGACGATCGGGGCAGTCGGCCTGTCCTGGGTATTGTCGCTTCTCCTTCTCGAACAGGTGATCGGGGGGGCGCGACTGGACCGCATCCTCTACACGTGGATGGTGAGTGGTGGGGTCCGCTTCCCGATCGGGTTCTTGATCGACCCCTTGAGTGCCCTCATGATTTCGGTGGTGACCTTTGTGTCGTTCGCCGTGCATGTCTATAGCATCGGTTACATGCGGGATGACCCCGGCGAGATCCGTTTCTTCAGCTATATCTCGCTGTTTACCTTTGCCATGCTGCTGCTGGTCACGGCCAATAATTTCCTGCAGCTTTTTATCGGCTGGGAAGGGGTGGGACTCGTTTCCTATCTCCTGATCGGGTTCTGGTTCGAAAAACCCTCTGCCTCGGCGGCAGCCCTCAAGGCTTTTCTGGTCAACCGGGTGGGTGACTGCGGCTTTGTCCTGGGCATTGCCCTCCTGCTTCACGAGACCGGCTCGCTCAACTATTCTGCCCTGTTTGCCCAGGCCCCCACCCTGGTCGGGCAAACCCTCCGTCTGGGTTTTGGTCTCCACCTCCCGGTTCTGGACCTGATCGGGATCCTCTTGTTTGTGGGGGCCATGGCGAAGTCCGCGCAGATCCCGCTGCATGTCTGGCTGCCGGACTCCATGGAAGGTCCCACGCCGATCTCCGCCCTCATCCATGCGGCCACCATGGTCACGGCCGGGATTTTCATGGTGGCCCGCCTGTCCCCCTTCTACGTCGAGGCGCCGGGTGCGCTGAGCGTCATTCTGGTGATCGGATCGCTCTCGGCCCTGTTCATGGGGCTTTTGGGCATTGTCGCGACGGACATCAAGCGGGTGATTGCCTATTCGACCCTCTCCCAGCTGGGTTACATGACCGCCGCCCTCGGTGCCTCGGCTTTTGCGGCCGGTATCTTTCACCTGGTGACCCATGCCTTCTTCAAGGCGCTTCTCTTCCTGGCAGCCGGTTCCGTGATCCTGGGCATGCATCATGAGC
Source organism: Pseudomonadota bacterium (assembly GCA_021828045.1). GTDB lineage: Bacteria > Pseudomonadota > Gammaproteobacteria > JAKAQQ01 > JAKAQQ01 > JAJZIH01. The sequence continues at coordinate 17,893 of JAKATI010000019.1, forward strand.
AGGACATGCGCAAGATGGGCGGACTTCGCCGGTATATGCCCATCACCTATGCCACCTTCCTGATCGGATCCCTGGCCCTCGTGGCTTTCCCGGGTTTTTCTGGATATTTCTCGAAAGATGCCCTGATCGAGGCGGTCGGGCATTCCCGCATTCCCGGCGCCGGGACGGCCTACCTCCTGCTTGTTCTCAGCGTATTCGTCACGGCCCTCTACACCTTTCGCATGTTTTTCATGGTTTTCCACGGGGAGGAGCGCATGGATGCGAAGACCCGGGAGCATCTCCATGAGAGCCCGTGGGTCGTGACCTTGCCGCTCGTCCTCCTGGCCATACCCTCCCTCGGGGTCGGTTGGATCCTGTTCCATCCGCTGCTGGGAGGGGGCTACTGGGGTGGGGGGCTGGCCAATGTCGCGGGCAACCCGGCGCTGGCTCCTTTCCGGAAGGAGAGTGCCTGGCAGTTCTTCCTCGGTGCCTTCACCTCTCCCACTTTTTATCTCATGCTGGCCGGCATCGGGGTTGCCGCCTATGGCTATCTCCTGAGACCCCGCTGGCCTGCCGCGGTCGCCGACCGTCTGGCTTCTGTCTACCGGATCCTCCTTGCGGGTTATGGGTTTGACCGGCTGTATCTCTGGTTCGGAACCCGGGTCTCGCCCGGGATGGGCCGGTTCCTTTGGCGTCACGGGGATGAACAGGCCATTGACGGTCTTGCGGTCAACGGAACGGCCCACGGGGTGGGACGCATCGGATCCTGGGTGAGGCGAATGCAGACCGGACTTCTTTACCAGTACGCCTTCACCCTGGTGGCTGCCCTCGTCGTTCTGGTCTTCTGGGCACTCGTCCGCTCTCCGGGAGGGATTCTCGGATGATGCACGGACTCTGGCTCAGTTTCCTGATCTGGATCCCGGTCCTGGGCGGGATGCTCCTCCTTTTGCCCGGCTGGAAAACCCCGATTTTGAGGCGCAGCTTTGCGCTGGCCATCTCGCTCGTGACCTTCGCACTCAGCCTCTGGGTGTGGTTCCACTTCGAGGACCGGACGGCGGCCATGCAGTTTGTTGAGCGGGTGCCCTGGATTCCGCTCCTCAATGCCAACTACCATCTTGGGATCGACGGGATCTCGCTTCCGTTCCTGGTCCTCACGACGTTCAGCACGGTTCTCGTGGTTCTCGCCGGGTGGCGGATCGTGGATTACCGCCAGGCGGGCTACTTTGCCGCGTTCCTGATCATGGAAGGTTTCATGAACGGTGTGTTCTCGGCACTCGACGGACTGTTGTTCTATTTCTTCTGGGAAGCCATGCTGATCCCGATGTTCCTGATCATCGGGATCTGGGGCGGTCCCCGGAGAATTTATGCCAGCTTCAAGTTCTTTCTCTACACCTTCCTGGGGTCGGTCCTCATGCTGGTAGCCCTCATCTACCTGGGCCAGCGGGTCGGCAGCTATGATCTTCTGGCCTTTCAACGGGCACCTTTGGGACTGGGCGTCCAGATCTGGATTTTCATTGCGTTTCTCGTGGCCTTTGCCGTCAAGGTCCCCATGTGGCCTGTCCATACCTGGTTGCCGGATGCCCATGTCGAGGCCCCGACCGGGGGATCCGTGATCCTGGCGGCCATCATGCTCAAGATGGGAGCGTACGGCTTCCTGCGCTTGTCATTGCCCATTGCCCCGGATGCCAGCCGGTACTTTGCCGGGCTCATGGTGGCTCTGTCACTCGTGGCCATTCTCTATATCGGCTTCGTCGCCTTGGTCCAGACCGACATGAAGAAACTGATCGCCTACTCGTCGATCGTCCACATGGGCTTTGTGACCCTGGGGTTCTTTGCGCTTTATTTCATGATGGGTGCGCTCACGACCGAGGCTGCCCGTATGGGGGTGGAGGGGGGGATTTTCCAGATGATCTCCCATGGACTGGTTTCGGCTGCGCTCTTCCTGTCGGTGGGGGTGCTCTATGACCGGCTTCACTCACGCGAGATCGGAACCTACGGAGGGGTGGCCAAGGTGATGCCCGCATTCGGTGCGTTGTTCGTTTTTTTCGCAATGGCGAATGTGGGTTTGCCCGGAACGAGCGGGTTTGTGGGAGAGTTCCAGGTGATCCTCTCCACCTGGCAGGCCAACCCGTGGTGGAGCCTCGGAGCCGCACTCAACCTGGTCATTGGTGCCGGGTTCACCCTGTGGCTCATGAAACGGGTGGTTTTCGGTCCGGTCCAGAACGAGGCGGTGAGTGGACTGCCCGGTCTCGACTGGCGGGAACGGCTGGTCCTGTTCAGCCTCGCCGTGCCGGTGCTCGTTTTGGGCTTGTGGCCGGCTCCCGTGATAGACGTCATGCGGTCTTCAGTGGCTCACCTGGTCCGTCAGGCCCTCGCGACGAAGATCGGATGAGAGGCCAGATGATGAACCGGGGATACGCATCATGATGTCATTTTCGGCCGTGGCTCCGGAAATTTGGATTGCAGCCGGAGTGCTCGCGGTGGTAGGGTTCGAGGCCCTGAGGTCTCGTCTGCCCGGGAATTTCTTGAAAACGGCAATTCCGGCCACGGCGTTGTTGGCTCTGGCCCTGGCCCTGATCGAGGCGCTGTTCTGGAATGGAGCCAGCCAAGGCGTGTTTTATGATGGAAGCCTGGTGATCGACGCGTTCTCGAGGCTTTTTGTCGCAGCAGCCTGCCTGGGTGCCTTGATCATCCTGTTTTACTCGGTGACGGACATGGAGCGTCATGGCCTCGGGAGAGGGGAATACCATGCCCTGGTGCTGACGGCAACGCTCGGTGTGGTCGTGATCATCACGGCTGCGAATCTCCTGGTCCTCTATCTCGGCCTCGAACTGCTCTCCCTCTCCCTCTATACCCTGATTTCGATTGATCGGGAACGGATTCCGGCTGCCGAAGCCGCGATGAAGTATTTTTTCCTTGGGGCCATCGCCTCCGGTGTCCTGCTGTATGGTTTGTCCCTGCTGTACGGATTGAGCGGCACGCTCTCGATTGCCAGACTGTCGGTCGATTTGGTGGCAATGGGTCCGGGTGCCCTGCTGGCGTGGGTGGCGGCCGTTTTCGTGCTGGTGGCGCTGGCCTTCAAGTTCGGGGCGGCACCCTTTCATATGTGGGTGCCCGATGTCTACGAAGGTGCGCCGACCCCGATCACCCTCTTCGTTGCGACCCTTCCCGAGCTGGCCTCCATTGCCCTCTTTGTCCGCCTGCTCAGCTCCGGTCTCTCCCCGCTGGTCCGTGACTGGAGCGGCATGCTCATCGGGATCGCGGTCCTTTCGCTTCTGGTGGGCAACCTGGGTGCGCTCCTCCAGACCAACTTCAAGCGTCTCCTGGCCTATTCAGCGATCGGGCATGTTGGATTTATCCTGCTGGGCATCGCAACAGGGACGATCCGGGGTGAGGTGGCTGCTGTTTACTACACGCTGGTCTACGTGCTGATGACGGCGGTTGCCTTCGGGCTTCTCCTGGCCCTCCGGGCACGGGGGCGGGAGATCGAGGCGATTGATGACCTTGCAGGACTGGGCCAGTCCCAGCCCTGGTGGTCCCTGCTCATGCTTTTTGCCATGTTTTCACTGGCTGGAGTCCCTCCCTTTGTGGGATTCTGGGCAAAGCTTGCCGTGCTAAGGGCTCTTCTGGCTGCCGGTTTTCCCGTTGTCGCCGTTTTTGCCGTCCTGATGGCGGTGGTTGGCGCTTTCTACTACCTGCGGGTTGTCAAGGTCATGTATTTCGATCGGGCTGACCATCCTTTGGTCAGGGGGAATTTCAGTCTGCCCGAGCTCGTTCTTTCGCTCAACGGACTGGCGCTCTTCATTCTGGGACTGGTCCCGAATTCCTTGTGGGGACTCTGCACCTGGGCGATTCGGCGATAGCCGGGCTGGGCAGAGATCCAAGAAGGCCAGACAGCCAGGATCTTGATTCTCGCCATCCCTCGGAACATGAGGCTTTCTGAATTGCGAGACCGGGTCATACGGTTTACAATGTTTGCCTGAAAAAGGTTGCGGGGTGGAGCAGTCTGGCAGCTCGTCGGGCTCATAACCCGAAGGTCGCAGGTTCAAATCCTGCCCCCGCTACCAATCCCTCTCGCTCCGCATCTTGCCCAACGAAAGCGAGGAAGAGGGGGTCTTCAGCGCACGATCCGGGGTCTTCGGACTTTCAGAGTCGGGAATTCTCCTACGACTTCGTCCGGTTACTGTCTGGGCACATATCCCCTTTTTTCTCAGGCTGCTGGTCTGGATAGTGGCAGGCCTCGATCCGGCCTTCATGTACGGCGACTATCCCAAGCGTGGGGGGGCATTCGTGGGGGGAATTCCCAATGTTCAGCATCGGATGAGTAATGCGAGGGACTGGCAGGAGTTCGAGTCGGAGTGAACGATGCGGATTGGGTGTTTGGCGAACCTTGCGGCACTCGATCCTTGGGTTGCGATCCTGATGCACAGGAAGCCCCATCAAACAGGGTTTCTGGAGCATCTCCCCGCTTGCATGCAATCGCCGCACGCGTGTCGATGAACGTCCGCTCCCCAACGTCTTGCAGCGCAGTTTTCCGTCACTCCCGAGAAATTCCATTGCCTCCGCTCTCGTTGGCGCTTCCCGTTCGCAGGCCCGCTCATGAAATCGTGACAACGGGTTTGGGGCTAGGTCGATGGGGGCCGGCCGTCGGCAGAGGGGACGGGATCCAGTCAGTGGAGTTTGACATGCGGTTCCGTTTGGCGGGTGATGAGTCTTGCCACGGTGTCCAAGGACACCTTCACAGGACCATACAACGCCAGCTCATGCATTTTCCGGAGCGAGGCATACATCAGTCGTGCGAAGTAACCCTCAAGCATCAGCGACCCGCCCACCAGCCCCCCCATCAGGCTTCCGACCGTCGTGTGTCGTCCCAGTGAGACGAGCGACCCGAAATCGCGGTAGCGATAGGGCTGCAGCGATTTTCCGGCCAGGCGACGCCTGATCTGTCTTGACAGATGGCTCGCCTGCTGGTGTGCCGCCTGCGCCCGGGGGGGGACATTGCCCGCCTTGCCCCTCCAGGGACAAGCGGCACAATCGCCCATGGCGAAGATGTTTTCATCCCGCGTCGTCTGCAAGGTCGGGCCGACCACCAGCTGGTTCAGTCCATTGGTTTCAAGGCCATCCAGATTCCTCAAAAATCCGGGCGCTTTGATGCCCGCTGCCCAGACGACGAGTTCTGCGGGAATGACGTCCCCATCCGCAAGCTTCACGGCACCCTTCATGACTTCCGTGACGCGAGCTGAGGTGTGAACCCGTACCCCCAGATGATGCAAGAGTTTCTGGGCGGCTTCGGACAGCCGATCAGGCAAGGCCGGCAGGATTCGCGGGGATGCCTCGATCAGCTCGAGCTGGATATCCTCGTCCGGATTGATGCCGTCGAGCCCATAGGAGACCAGGTCACGGGTCGTGTTGTGCAGCTCCGCTGCGAGCTCGACTCCGGTGGCCCCCGCACCGATGATCGCCACGTGGAGTTGCCCCGGTCTCAATGGCTCCCGCTGTGCATGTGCACGCATCAGGGAATTGACGAGCTGGCGATGGAAATGTGCAGCGGCATCCGTGGTCTCCAGTGCAATGGCATGTTCCTGGACGCCGGGTATGTTGAAGTCATGGGTGAGACTGCCGACCGCGATGATCAGCGTGTCGTAGGTGTAGAGGCGTTTCCCGGTGATCTCCTCACCTGCCTCGTCCAGAACCGGGGCGACATGCACTTCACGTCGGTGCCGGTCGAGACCCACCATTTCCCCAAGCCGGAAGCGGAAATGATGCCAGTGTGACTGCGCAAGGTAGCTCAACTCGTGGATGCTCAAGTCCAGGCTGCCGGCGGCCACTTCGTGAAGCAAGGGCTTCCAGAGATGGGTGCGATTGCAGTCGATGAGTTCGACCCGCGCCCGGCCCCGCTTGCCCAGACGGTCGCCGAGCATTGTCGCAAGCTCCAGTCCGGCCGCACCCCCGCCGACGATGACAATCTTGTGGGGTTGGGGCCGATGGCATGACACAGGAGTAAAGACCGGGGATACGGGCAAGTGCTTTGCAACCTGGCTTCCATTTGCCAGTGGATCTGGGCTGGACTGTTTCCGGGTTTTGAAGGGTGCCTTCCTGTCCCCGGACTGGACAGATTCCACCGTCAGTTCCGGCGGTCTTGGACCTTTGGGGTTTCCCAGGTTGATGGAGGACATGGGGTTGGACTCTCCGTAGCGGGGGCTCCCATAAAGTGCCACCGTGGACCGCTGGACCGACCAGCTTTCAGTCTCCGGGCCATCCTGGTCAGGGAAGGTGAGGACGTTCTCCCTGCAAGCACTAGACGGGCTGGAAAGATCCCGGGAATGCACCTGCCCAGGGGTAAAGGACATCCAGGGGATGTGGAACGTTTTGACAGGG
>JAKATI010000090.1 GCA_021828045.1 Pseudomonadota bacterium
GCTTCGCCACCTGGAATCCATCCGGGACCACCGGGTCGGCAACTGGTACTTCGGGCTCCTCAAGCGGATCCCGGGAGGATCGGCCGAGTTCGCGCTCGTCCTCACCGTGCTCGCCGTCGTCCTCCCCGCGCTCGTGGTTGACGGGATCCAGCTCGGGCTGGCCTCCCTCTCGCCGATCCTCGGATTCATTGCGGCGGTTTTGATCCTCCTCATGAGCCTGGGTCCGCGCGATGCCCTGCACCTGATCCAGGAATACCGGAAGGCCGTGGAAAACAAGGACAATCTGGCGGCGACGCGGATCGCACGCCTCTTGATCGAAGATGCCCCGCCCGCCGGACAGGAACCCTGCACCGAGGCGGTCGCGGAATCTCTCCTGGTCCGGATCAATGACCGCCTGTTCGCGCCCCTTTTCTGGTTCCTGATCCTGGGCCCCAGCGGAGCCGTCCTCTACTGGCTGTCGAAAAACGCGGTCTGCGCGCTCAAGCCCAAATCGACTCACGAGACCAAAAGCCCCCATGCCGAAATCGCCCTGCGCATCCATGGCGTCCTGGCCTGGATTCCGGCCCATCTCCTGGCCATGAGCTACGGTCTGGTCGGCAGTTTCGACAGTGTCTGGCGGGTTGTCCGCGAGTACTACCGCGAGTGTGAACGCCGGTTCTTCGAGAACAACGAGGCCGTGCTCGCCTGTGCCGGCAGAGGTGCGATCGAGGCTGCAGGCCTGGATCCCGCCGATTGCCTGGGCCGGCTGGATCGCGCACGCGTCATCGCCACCCGTGCGCTCATCCTCTGGCTGGTCGTGATCGGCCTGTTCACGCTGGGTGGATGGATCCTCTGATCCAGACGGCCGGAAGGACGCGCCAGCACACCCATCCGCTGGTCCTGCTGCTCCCTGGTTTGTTCCTCTGTGCTGCAGCGCCGGTCGGGGCGGTCCCCGGAAGTCCGGTGCGGGTCGTCACCCTCTCCCCGGCGCTCGCCGCGATGGTGTTCGAGATCGGTGCCGGATCCGAACTCGTGGGCACGGTGCGCTATAGCCGGGATCCTCCCGCGGCCCGGCGCGTGCCCCGTGTGGGGGATGCCTTCGGTCTCGACCTCTCCCGGATCGTCCTGCTCGATCCCACCTGGATCCTGGCCTGGAAGGGAGGCACTCCTGCAGCCGACCTCGCATCGTTCAAGCGTCTCCATCTCCGGGTGGTGACGCTCGGGACCGGACATGTGCGGGGAATCGCCCACGAACTGGTCACGATGGGTCGACTCCTGGGCCGCATCCGGCAGGCGCGGCGGGTGGCGGACCGCTTCCGGGCCGCTGTCCGGTCTCTCCGGGAACGCCATCGCGGCCGGATGCGGGTCCGGGTCTTTTACGAAATCGGGCGCCACCCGCTCTATACGGTGGGCAGGGACCAGATCATCAGTCGGGCCATCGCGCTCTGCGGAGGCGTCAACCTTTTTTCCGACGTCCCCCACCTGGCCTTCCCCGTTTCCCTGGCCTCCGTCCTGACCCGCGATCCCGGGCTGATCGTGGTCGGGCACCCCCGGTCGGTCGCTTTCTGGAAACACTTTCCCGAAATCGCCGCAGTCCGCGATCACGCGGTCGACCGGATTCCGCCCTCCCTTCTGGCCCAGGCCTCCCCCCGCATGCTTCGGGGACTCCGGATGCTCTGCCGGGATATCAGCCGGGCCCGGTGCCCGCTGTCCCCTCCGGGGGCTTCTTCTGCCGCTTGTGGTGCCAGAGTTCCTCCCGGCCGCCCTCCTCGCGGAGGAGGACGCGTGCGAGCACGAACAGGAGGTCCGAGAGGCGGTTGAGGTACCGCCGGTTTTCCGCTGTCACGGCCTCGCCTGCGGTGCAGGTCTCCCGTTCCGCCCGGCGGCAGACGGTGCGGGCGATGTGGAGCGCGGAGGCAGACGGTCCCCCACCCGGCAGGATGAACTCGGCCAAGGGCGGGAGGGTGGCGTTGTGGCGGTCGATGGCCGCTTCGAGAGCACGGGTGGCCTCCGGGGCCAGGAGGGGAGGGAGCCCGGGGGTCGCGATCTCGGCCCCGATGTCGAAGAGCGCATGCTGGACGTTCATGAGAAGAAGGTCGATTTCCGTAGGCAGCGAGTGGCTGCGCACCCAGCCGAGCACGCTGCTGAGCTCGTCGATCGCGCCGTACGCCCCGACCCGCGGGTCGGTTTTCGGAACCCGCTCGCCGTTGCCCAGCCCGGTCGTCCCGTCATCGCCGGTCCGGGTGTAGATCTTGCTCAGCCGATACCCCATGGTGGTCTCCGACTCCCCGCTCAATAGTGCCAGAGTACGTGAAAAAAGAGCGCCCGTCCCTCCGTGTTGTAGCCTGCGACCTCCGTATAGGCGACATTGAACACGTTGACGAGGCTCGCCTGGAGGCTCCAGTGGCGCGACAGGTCAATCCCGGCCACGGCGTCCGTCACGACGTAGCCCGGGTCGATCGTGGTCGTGTACGGGGAGTCGGGCCGCGGCCCCGAGGCCAGCCATTCGACGCCGGCGTATCCTCCCGGCCACTGGTAGTGCAGGGAGGCGGTCAGGCTGCGGCGCGATCGGCGGGCCAGCTGCGTGCCACTCACGAGATCGCGCGGATCCTGGACCACCGCCTCGGCGCGGATCCGCCAGGGCCCGAATCCGGCCCCGTAGGTGAGGTCGACGCCCTTGATCTGGGCCCGGTCGATGTTCTCGTTGATGCCTTCGGGGTATTGCGCGGTGGGACCGAGGTAGACGATCAGGTTCCGGATCGTGTCCTCGAAGAGGTCGATGCCGAAGTGGCCGTAGGTCCCCATTTCCTGGTGGAAGCCGAGATCGACCTCGTGGGAGGACTCCGGGGCCAGGAGGGGGTTGCCCCCGAAACCGAAACGGTCTTCCGCGCTCGGAGCCCGGAAGCCGCTGCCCCAGCTCACGCTGATCCGGCTGTCCGGGGTGAGGAAGACGTTGCCGCCGAGGTTCCATTCGTTGTGGGAGCCGAAACTCTCGTTGTCGGAGTGCCGGAGAGTGGCGAGCAGGCGGAAGCGGCGCCAGTGCCAGTCGTTTTCGGCATAGAGGGAACGGGTCCAGGTGTGTTCATCGTAGGCCGTGCCGAAGACCTGGGAGGCGGTCCGTTCGTCCTCAAGCGAAATCCCCGCGGTGAGGAGATCGGTTCCGCTCAGGACGAGGTTGTTCTGCCAGTCGGCCGTATAGCGTCGGGTCAGGGCAAAATCGGGACTCTGGTTCGGGTTCAGCACGTCGTTCTGGTTCTGGCCCAGCACGTTCTCGTAGCGGCTGATGAGCCACTCGCTGGACCAACCGGAGGTCAGCCGGCTTTTGGCCGCGAGACTCAGGATGCGGTCGTTGTAATCCTCGCTGGCCGGCTCCAGGTTGAAGTCGACATAGTCGGTCTGTCCCGTGGATTGCCACTGGCGGAGTTCCAGGCTGCCTGTGGGAATCCGGAAGCGGAGGAAGGCATTCAGGGTCGTATTGAGGAATCCGGCGGAGAGGGGACTTGCGGTCTGGGGCGGGAAACCGTCGGTCTGCTCGTGGGAGACATCGGCACCGGCTTGGACGGTGCCGTTGCCGTCCGCAATTCCTGCGCTCTCGTCGGTCGTCCGGAAACGGCCCCCCCCCACTCCGACGTGGGCGTGGAGCCGGCGGGCACTCCCGCGCGTGATGATGTCGATGACGCCGCCGATCCCGTCCGACCCGTACAGGGCCGCGGTCGGTCCCTCGACGATGACGATGCGTTGGATGTCGTCGAGCAGGAGGTTCTGGAGTGGGGGTTCGCCGATGTTGCCGCCGTTGACCTTGACCCCGTTGATGAGCACGAGGGTCTGGGCACTGTTGGCTCCCCGGATGAAAATCGAGGAGGGTTGTCCGGGGCCGCCCGAGGTGGCGACATCGAGTCCGGCGTAGAAGCGCAGCAGTCCGGGTACGGTGGTCGCCCCGCTCTCCCGGATCTCTTTGCGGGTGATCACGATCGTGGGCTGGGGAATGGCATCGAGGGGGAGCGGGGTCCGGGTGGCCGTGACCACGATCGGGTTGAGCGGATAGGGGGTCTCGGCCCGGGCGGAAAGCGGCAGCAGCCCTGTGAGAAGGAGGGCCAGGGGGAGGGTGGATCGGAAAGACATGGTCAAGGCTCCTCGGCCTGCTCGCCCGCAAGCCGGTGGTCGGGGTGGAACCGGCGTGAGGGGGATAGGCGAGAAGCTTGCGCTTGCTCGGGCCGCCCACCGCGACACCGGAGGATGTTCGCCAGAGGCCGGTCTCCGGGCTCGCGAGGGTCCTCGGTTGAGGAGGGGCATGACCTTCCCGCGCATCTGCGCAGTGGTTTTTCATGCCTTGACCCATCGCCTACCGTTGCGGGGGCAGCGCCGGCTTCTCGTCCGCGGACGATACCGGCTTCCCATGTTCACCCAAGGGTGAACGCCAAAGGCAGCCCAATCTAGCAGGGGCCGGAGGCTCGGTCAAGCGGCATGCGGAAGTTGCATCAAACAGAAGAGCGCCGGGGGATCCGGTCCGTTATGTGGGATGACCTGACGGGGACGACCACGGAGGAGCAGAGCGCCTTCTCGGAACTGGCTCCGTCCTTTCAACAGCGAGGTGTGAAAATTGCAATCTTGGCGCGTGCGCTCTGGGCACAGGT
>JAKATI010000091.1 GCA_021828045.1 Pseudomonadota bacterium
GCTCCCACTGTGGTGTTCTCGAACTTTGGATCGAGCACGGTCAACCTTCTTTTTTCTGTCTGGATCCGGCGCCAGAACTATTCACTCGTCATGAATGAGCTCGCGAGAGCGGTGATTTGCGAATTCAGGGAACGGGGGATTGATTTACCCTACCCCCAGCAGACGATCCATTTTTCCTCAACCGATCCCCTCCGGATTGAAAAGGAAATCTCCGGGACTCGCATTCACCCGGAATCGGAGCCATGAACGGTCCTGGGACCCTCTGGAGCCGTCTATCCCGTCAAGTGCGGGACACCACCGAATCGGGAACCTTGCACTGGATCCTCGCACTCTGGGTGATCCTGCTGGGGGTTGTGAGCGGTGTTGACGACGGATTCTGGAGATCGCTTCTCCGGGCCCGCCTGCCTCTGCACGGCCCGGGGTTTGACCCGTGGTTGCATTCCCTGTTCTGGACGGTCTCGTTCATCCTGTTCGGGATCGGACTCCTGTCGCGATCCCGACTGATCTGGTTTCTCACCCTGATGCTGCTTTTTGTTCGTCTGGCCTGGCTGGCCCGACTGGGGGCGCTGTGGGTGGATCCGGTGCTGAGCGCGGGAATTGCTCTTGCGGTCGTGGTCTTGATCAGGCTGAACCGGCGCTTCCGCCGCAGCAGCCTCGGGAGCGGCGCTCTCCTGGCCACGATTCTCCTGGTGTTTCTTTTTGGCTATTCCATTCTCGGCACCTACCTCCTGGGCCGCGAGTTCACGCCACCCGTCCATTCGCTCCTCACGGCCCTTTATTTTTCGGTTGTGACCTTGTCCACGGTCGGCTATGGAGACATCACTCCCCATGGGGTAGATGCCCGCCTGTTCGTGAGTTCGGTCATTCTGCTTGGCTTGACGGTCCTGACCGTCTCGCTCAGCGCGATTATTCTGCCGGTTTTGCAACGCCGGCTGGAGTCCCTGATCATGCCCAATCGAGTCATCCATCCCCGTCGCAACCACTTCCTGATCGCAGGGAATTCATCCCTCGCACGGAATGCCTATCGGGAACTCAACCAGCGCAAGCAGAAGGTCACTTTTATCGTGAATGAGCCCTTTGAGATTGCCGGCGAATCCAAGTTGGACATTGTCGTGGGGGATGCGACCGATCTCGAGGTGCTCCGGAACGTGCAGGCCAGCCAGGCCAAGGCCTTGCTGGCCCTGAGCGATGATGACTCCGAGAATGCCTTTGTGGTACTGGCTGCCAAGGAACTCGATCCTCCCGTCAAAACGGTCGCCGTGGTCCACAACTCGAAGAACCTCGCACGCTTGAAGCGCGTCCGTCCGGATATCCTCCTTGCCCCCCAGGTGATGGGAGGACGAGTGCTGGCCATGTACCTGACTGGCCAGAAAATCGAAGCGGACCGTTTCATGGACGATTTTCTCTCCATTATCTAGGATTCGGATTGAGAGGAGGGGGCGCCGCGTCGAGAGGCGACAGGGCTCAGGAGCAACTGACTGATGCTTGTTTTCTGCTCAGGGCTATCTATACTTAACAAGGTAGGAGCAAGAAATGGCTATACCAAAGCCTTTCCGGATTCGGACGGTGTTGCGCACGGCAAGGCTTTTGGAGAGGTACTGACCGCCTACAGCGACCCGGCATTGACCACCGGCAAAGCAAGGAACAGGCTATACGCGCTGGAAATGAAGCACCGGGAAGCAGGACGTGACATTGAACGTACAGGCAAGGTTCCACGATCCGGAGATCACCCGTTTACTCCTTGCCGGGAAACGGGTCTTGCTGGCACGTTCTCCGGCGGAACTGGCCGTCCATAAAGGCTTGAGTTGAGCGGTTCGCCGCGTCAACCAAGTGCGGATAAGTCCTCTGGGCAGTTTTGCTCAGGTTTTTAGGAACAGTTCATTATTCCCCGAGATGGGTCTATACTGGAACCGGGTGTCCTGCGGGGTTTTCAACGCAAAGGTGCACCCGATGGAGGTATCCATGATGAAGCGAGCGTTGGTCCTAGTTTCCCTGATCGGATTCGGGGCATGGAGTGGCTTGGTTTTTGCCCAATCGGCCCTGGTCAGCCCCTCCCAGCCCCATGCCATCATTTCGACCGGCCTGCCGGCCAGTACTCACTGGTATGCCGTGAAGATCGTCACGATTGATGGGCAGCTCATGCCGTTGCACGCCAATCGGCATGACTACTGGGTTTCGCCTGGGCGTCATACCATCGGTTTTCAGGTCATGATGAACGACCTGACGGGCGGGCCGGGAATCTGGCCGTCCGGGATGAGGGGACCGGAGGAGCGTCGAAGCCTGACCTTGAATCTGAGACAGGGGTGGGAGTACTTTTTCGGTGCCAAGGTGGAACATAGCGAAGGTTCCACCTGGAAGCCTTTCGTGATCACGAAGAAAAGGCTTTCCGGGGCACGCATGAACCACTAATCACCGGTGTTCTGATCCATCCGAATGGTGAATAACACATTGTTTCTGTTCTAGAATCATGGGGCCTGGTTTGCCAGGCCCCTGGTTTTGTGGAGCAACTTTCTGGAGAACAATATGAGAGTGGGGATTGTAACTGACGCGGCCTGTGACCTGCCTTCGAACTTTATCGGGCCGGGCCGTGTGGAGCTGATGCCGGTCAGCCTGCATGTCGGGACCCAGATGTTCACGGATGTCCGAGATGAAGCCCAAACGATGCGCTTCTATCGCATTTACCTGGGCTCCCATGAGCACCGGGCAATTACCAAGCCGTTGCCACCCAAGGAGATCGCCGATCTTTTCCTCAAGGATTGGGTCACGCGCTATGACCGGATCCTGGTTCTGACCGTGGCTTCCTCGCGTAGCGAGATCTACAAGAATACCAGTGAAGCATCCTATACGGTTCTTCGGGAATACAAGAAGATCCGGGCAGCGGCCGGTATTACGGAACCCTTCCTCATGCGTGTGTTTGATACGCATACCTTGTTTACCGGGCAGGCTACAATGGTCTTCGAGGCTCTGCGCCTGCGGGACGTCGGTCGTCAGGGTTTTGACGCCATCCGGCGCCAGCTCGAGATCATCGAGCCCAAGGTCAGGACCTATCTGCTTCCCCAGGACCTGTATTATGTCCACAACCGGGCCCGGATGCGGGGGGAGGAAAGTGTCAGCTGGCTGACCTTCCAGGTTGGCAACCTCCTCGATGTGAAGCCGGTGATCCAGATGGTGCGGGGAGAGACCGAGATTGTGGCCAAGGTCCGGAAATTCGAGGGGGGGCTTGAGTGGCTGTTCCAGAAGATCCGCGCGGACATCCTGCAGGGTCTACCCGTCAAGATGGTTTGCATGAGTTATGGTGGTGATCTCGCGGAAATCAAGCGTGAACCCCAGTACCAGGAGTTCGTGACGTTTGCCCATCAGAACAAGATCGCGATTTCCTTGGCCTTGATGAGTATTACGGCAGGAATTTATGTGGGCAGGGGAGGGTTCTCGGTCTCGTACGTGGCTCCGTAACTTCTTGCACCAGGCTTTTGCGTCCTCCGCTGAGGACCGGCCTGTCGGGAAATGGGCCTCGTGGCGGATGGGCTCCGCCCGGTCGGTCACCGGATCACGGTCAGTCGTTAGGGCAAGAGGGTTCCGTGCAGGATGAGGGCGGCCAGCCCGGCCAGCATGCAGTAGAGGGCGAAGGGCCGAAGCGCGGTGACCTCCCGCTTTCGGAAGTAGCGCATGAGGAACCAGCTGCTCAACCAGGCGCAGGCCCCAGCCAAGAAGCCTGCCACCAGGATTCCGCCGAGGAGCGGGCCTGCACCCGTATGGTCGAGAAAGAGTTTCGGGATTTCAAGGAGTCCTGCGGCCCCGATGATCGGGGTCGCGAGAAGGAAAGAGAATCGGGCGGACGCCTCGTAGTCCAGTCCGGTTCCCAGTCCGGAGACCAGGGTGGCACCTGAGCGGGAGATGCCGGGGAGCAGCGCCGTTGCCTGCGCCAAACCGATCAAAAGGGCCTGTTTCAAAGTCAACTCGTCCAGTCCCCCTCTGGCTGTCCGGCTTTTCAGGCGGTCCCCCACCCAGAGGGCCAAGCCATTGATGATCAGGAAAATCGCCGCGACCGTAAAACCGGCGAACAAGCCGCGGACCCATCTCTCCAGCGCCAACCCTAGAAGACCGGCTGGAACCGTGCCGATGACGAGACGCCAGAACAATCGGGTTTCCGGCTCGAACGGACGGCCCCGGGTCCGGATCAGGCTTTTCAGGATGCTCCACCAGTCTCTCCAGAAGTAGAGGAGAAGTGCTGTTGCCGTTCCCACATGGAGGACGACGATGAATGGGAGGAACCACGGGGCAGCCCGGTTGATCTGGAGATGCAGAAGGGCTGGAACCAAGATGCTGTGTCCCAGGCTGGATACCGGGAACAGTTCGGTCAACCCTTGAAGAATGGCGAGGAGATAGAGCGGGCTTGCCATCATGACTCAGGAGGACCTCCCTCCAGCTGGAACTGGATCCCTTGGGCCAATGGCAGTTCCCGGCTCCAGTTGATGGTGTTGGTCTGACGTCGCATGTAGTTTTTCCAGGAATCCGAACCGGCTTCCCGACCGCCCCCCGTCTCCTTTTCCCCGCCGAAGGCACCGCCGATAGATCGGA
>JAKATI010000020.1 GCA_021828045.1 Pseudomonadota bacterium
GAAGTCTCGAAATAGGCTCCCGACGGGATATTGCTTTGGGCATAGGCCTGGAACTGGGCCGCAGTCGTGCAACTCGTACAAAGGTCGGTGGCGAGATTGTTGGTGGCCGCCCGGACCGGCGACAAGGCGATCAGGGCCAGACCGGAATAGAAATGAGCGGGGAAGCTAGCTTTTTCATGTCGTTCCTCCTGTTGGACCCAATGACCGTTTTCCTCGAGCATTCTGCCCACAGGCTTTCCCAACCCTACCCCCCCCCGAGATTTGTCAAGCAGGACAGAAATAGTCCGGGGGGCCTTTCGAACAACCGGAAAAACACCAAATCCCATCCCGAACGGAGTCCCCCGCCTCGATTCAGGCGACCCCAATCCAAACGACCCAATTCCCAACCAAGGACTGCTCAAGGATTGCAAATCGCCGAAGAATGGGAACGGTGGCAGGACAGGCAGGCTTCTGCAGCGAGCGGTGAGGGAAGATTTGGCCCCACTCCTGCAGGAAAACAGGGGACGCTCGAAACCGGGCCAGCCGGAGCCGGAGAGGTTCCTCATTGGGAGGATTCGTGCGGACTTCCGATCCTGGTAGGCGCGATTGGACTCGAACCAACGACCCCCACCATGTCAAGGTGGTGCTCTAACCAGCTGAGCTACGCGCCTTCCGTGTCAGGGCGGTGAAAGTACCACAGGAAGCCGGACCCTGACAAGCCTGAACCCGGCCTGATCTGTGACACGGACTCCATCACGGGTTGGCCTGTTTCAGGAAACGTTCCTTGAGACGGATGACCTGGTCGCGGATTTCGGCCGCCTTCTCGAACTCGAGCTGCCGTGCCTGCTCGCGCATTTCCTTTTCCAGCTTCCGGATCTCCCGTGCCAGGTCCTCCGGGTCCCGTCGACCGGAAGATCCCTCCCCCATTCCCAAAGGTCGCCTGCCGCGTCGTCCCGGGGAGCCGGTTGCGGGGCCGCCGGCTCCCTCCAAGGCATCGACCACCTCTTTCCGGATCCCTCGCGGGGTGATCCGGTTCCGGTCGTTGAACTCGATCTGCCGCTGCCTTCTGCGTTCGGTTTCCTGTAGGGCACGGGCCATCGAGGGTGTGATCCGCTCGGCGTAGAGGATCGCCCTTCCCGAGAGATTACGGGATGCCCGTCCGATGGTCTGGATCAGTGCGCCTTCCGAACGGAGGAACCCTTCCTTGTCTGCATCGAGAATCGCGACCAGAGCCACCTCGGGCAGGTCCAGTCCCTCCCGCAAGAGGTTGATTCCGACCAGGACGTCGAAGCTTCCCTTGCGCAACTCCCGGATCAGCTCCGAGCGTTCCAGGGTATCGATGTCGGAATGGAGATACCGGACCCGGACTCCATTTTCCTGCAGATATTCAGTCAGATCCTCGGCCATCCGCTTGGTCAGGGTGGTCACGAGCACCCGTTCCTCCCGGCGGGCACATGCCCGAACCTCGGAAAGCAGGTCATCGATCTGGCTGGTCGCCGGCCGGACCTCGACCCCGGGGTCCACGAGCCCCGTCGGCCGGACCAGCTGTTCGACGACCTGATCGGCATGCCGGATCTCATACGGGCCGGGAGTCGCGGAGACATAGATGGTCTGCAGGGCACGAGACTCGAATTCCTCGAATCGGAGCGGCCGGTTATCCAGCGCGGAGGGCAGCCGGAATCCGTATTCCACGAGGGTCGACTTGCGGGAAAAATCTCCCCGGTACATGCCGACCAGCTGGGGAATGGTGATATGGCTTTCGTCAATGACCAAAAGCGACCCGGACGGCAGATAGTCAAAAAGCGTGGGCGGCGGCTCCCCGAGCCCCCGCCCGGACAAGTGACGCGAGTAATTCTCAATTCCGGTGCAGTAGCCGAGCTCCTGGATCATTTCCAGGTCAAAGCGGGTTCGCTGTTCCAGCCGCTCGGCCTCGAGCAGCCGGCCGCGTTCCCGAAGCTCGTGCAGACGTTCGTCCAGTTCGACCCGGATCCGTGTCAAGGCCTCGAGAATCCGGTCGCGGGGCGTGACGTAATGGCTGCCCGGATAGACGGTATAGCGCGGCAGACGGGACCGGGTTTTCCCCGTGAGGGGATCGAAGAGAGAAAGGGACGCCACTTCGTCGTCCGAAAGCTCGACTCTGAGCGCATCCCGCTCCGACTCCTTGGGGTAGATGTCGATCAGGTCCCCCCGGACCCGGAACGATCCCGGCAGCAGCTCATAATCATTGCGGCGGTACTGCATGTCCGCGAGGTGGATCAGGATCTGCCGCTGGGTCACGGGCTCCCCCAACTCCAGGTGCAGCACCATGCGATGATAGGACTCGGGATCGCCCAGACCGTAAATCGCCGAGACGGTGGCCACAATCAGCGTATCGGGCCGCTCCAGCAGGGCCTTGGTGGCCGACAGCCGCATCTGCTCGATGTGGTCGTTGATCGTGGCGTCCTTCTCGATGTAGGTATCGGACTGCGGAACGTAGGCCTCCGGCTGGTAGTAATCGTAGTAGGAAACAAAATACTCGACCGCGTTCTCCGGGAAATACCCCTTGAATTCCCCGTAGAGCTGGGCGGCGAGGGTCTTGTTGGGGGCGAGGACCAGGGTGGTCCGCTGGACGTTCTGGACGAGATTGGCAATGGTAAAGGTCTTGCCCGACCCCGTGACCCCGAGCAGCACCTGTCGGGCCAGTCCGTCCGCAAGACCCCGGGTCAAGGCTTCGATCGCCTGGGGTTGATCCCCGGCGGGCGCGTAATTGGCCGCGAGTTGAAATCGGTCTTTCATGACTTTCCCAGCCGTTTGCGCCTATGATAACGGGCATTGCCTTCCGCACCTGGCCCATGACTGCATCCTTTGCCATTGCCAAAAGGCTCGAAGGGATCGAGCCTTCACCCACCTTGGCCATTGCCGCTCTTGCGGCCACCCTCCAACAGGCAGGCCGGTCCATCCTGAACCTGTCCGTCGGTGAGCCTGATTTTGACACACCGGCATTTGTCCGGAAAGCCGCCGTGGAGGCCATGGAACGGGGAGCCACCCGGTACACGCCGAGCGCTGGAACCCTCTCGCTGCGGGAAGCCATCCAGGCCAAATTCCAGGCAGACAACCGGCTGGACTATCCGGTGGCTTCCATCGTGGTCACCCCCGGCGCCAAATACGCGTTGTACGCCTTGGCCCAATGCCTGCTCAATCCCGGGGACCGGGCTGTCATCCTCGCCCCGTACTGGGTTTCCTATCCGGACATCATCCGTCTGAGCGGGTCCGGGTGTCTGGTTCTCCCAACAGATGCCCGAAACCGCTATACGGTGGACCTGGACGCCCTGGACGCCTCGCTCCGGCCTCCGACCCGTCTCTTGATCGTCAATAGTCCCGGCAACCCCACCGGCATTCATTATCCACGGTCCCAGCTTGAGGCCATCGGCTCCATTGTGCGCCGTCATCCCCAGGTTCTCATCGCATCCGATGATCTCTATGAGAAAATCCTCTGGCAGGGACTGCCTTTCCTGAATCTCCCCATGGTCTGCCCGGATCTCAAGGACCGTTGTGTCGTGATCAACGGGGTGTCCAAGTCCCACGCCATGACCGGATGGAGGATCGGGTACGCGGCTGGCCCCCCCTCTCTCATCCGCACCATGGTGGATTTCCAGTCGCATACCGTCTCGAACCCGAATTCCATCGCGCAGGCAGCCGCGGAGGCTGCTTTGCGGGGCAGTCCCGCCGAGGTCGAACACATGGTCAAGACCTACCATGCACGACACGATTTTCTGGTGCCACGACTGAACCAGATGGACGGAATCCAGGTCCAGCCGGCGGATGGGACCTTCTATGCCTTCGCGGACTGCAGGACCTATCTCGCATCGCATCCCGAAATGGATGGAGATCTGGGTCTGGCCCGTGCACTGCTCGAACAGAAGGGGATTGCCGTGGTTCCCGGATCCGCGTTCGGTGCACCCGGCCACCTCCGTCTCTCCTACGCCACAGACGAAAAAATCCTGGAGACCGCCGTGAGCCGTCTCCAGGAATACTTCGGCTAGGCAACGGATCGCCAGTCCCTCCTCATGACGTCTCGCCGAGCGAGCATCCGAATTCCCGCCGGAAACCAGCAAACATTCCGGCGGTCCACAAGACCTGTGGTGAGCCGGGATGTGGATTGATATTGGTGCCAATCTCACCCATTCACGTTTCGACCCGGACCGGGACGCCGTCATTGCACGGGCCATCGGGGCCGGGGTCGAACGGATGATTCTCACCTCGTGCAACGGACCCGGGGTGCTCGCGGGGGAACAGTTGCGCCTGCGCCATCCCGATCACCTCTGGATCACCTCGGGGATCCACCCGCACGAGGCCCAAGCGATGCATGGGGGAGACTGGGAGACCGTCTCCACGTTCGCCGAGCGCCCGGAGGTCGTGGCCATCGGCGAATGCGGCCTGGACTACTTCCGGAACCTGGCCGAACCGGACCATCAGCGACGCATTTTCGAAAAGCAGGTGGATCTCGCCATCCGGGCCGGCAAGCCCCTCTTCCTCCATGAACGCGATGCCCATGCGGACATGCGGGTCATCCTCCAGGATGCCGGTTCCGCGCTCCCCAAGGCCGTCCTCCACTGCTTCACCGGAACCACCGCTGAACTGGACTGGTATCTCTCGATGGGTCTTTGGATCGGACTGACCGGGTGGATCTGCGATGAGCGGCGTGGCCGCCACCTGTTGCCGCTGCTCGCCCGGATCCCGGAAAACCGTCTCCTGATCGAAACCGATGCACCCTATCTCCTGCCCCGAACCCTCCCCCACCCACCGCGGAACCGGCGCAATGAGCCGGCCTTCCTGCCCCATATCGCCGCCTTCCTCGCCACCCACCTGAACCGGGATCTGGCTGACCTGGAAACGCAGCTCCGCACCAACACCCTCGACTTTTTCTGGCCCCAGCCTGACATCCAGGAGATCACTTGCCCATGAGCCAACCGACCCTCCCCGCCACCGTGGACCACTTCTGGCAGACCTCGATCCTCCCGGCCCTCGAGGATTACATCCGGATTCCCAACCGCTCACCGGCCTTTGACCCGGACTGGAAAGCCCACGGCCACATGGATCGGGCCATCCGCCTGGTCCGGGACTGGTGCCAAGCCCAGCTCCGGGATCTCGCCCGGGTGGAAATCCACGAGCGGGCCGGTGCCACGCCACTGCTCTGGGTGGAAACCCAATCACATCCGAGCCAGACCGACCGGCCGCCCGTTCTCCTGTATGGCCATCTGGACAAACAGCCGGAGTTCGATGGTTGGCGATCCGGACTCGGCCCTTGGACTCCCGTCCTTCTGGATGGACGGCTATATGGCCGGGGTGGAGCGGACGACGGATATGCCATTTTCTCGATTGTGGCCACCCTGCGCCAGCTTCAGGCCGGAGGCATACCCTGCCCACGTCTCCTGACCCTGATCGAGTGCTCGGAGGAAAGCGGAAGCCCCGACCTTGCCACCTACCTGGAGGGCTTTGCAGAGCGGATGGGCACCCCGGGGCTCATCGTCTGCCTGGATGCCGAGTGCGGCAACTACGAGCAACTCTGGTACACCACTTCCCTGCGGGGCAATCTCATCGCCGAACTCACAGCCCAAACCCTGACCCAGGGAGTCCATTCCGGTACGGCAGGGGGCATTGTTCCTTCGAGTTTCCAGATCCTCCGAAACCTCCTGGACCGGATCGAGGATTCACGGAATGGAAGGATCCGGCTCGAGGCGCTTCACGTCACCATCCCCTCCGACCGTGAGGCCGAGATCCGGCAGGCTGCCCGGACCCTCCAGAAGCTCGTCTGGGAACGCTTTCCCTTCGCCGGAAGCACGCGTCCCCGCTCGGAAGACCCGGAGGAGGCCCTCTTGGAAAATACCTGGGCTCCGACATTGGAAATCACGGGTGCCGATGGACTCCCCCCCGTCCGGATCGGGGGCAATGTCCTGCGCCC
The DNA here is from genome assembly GCA_021828045.1 of Pseudomonadota bacterium. Classification (GTDB taxonomy): domain Bacteria; phylum Pseudomonadota; class Gammaproteobacteria; order JAKAQQ01; family JAKAQQ01; genus JAJZIH01. The sequence goes on from JAKATI010000020.1 coordinate 5,921, forward strand.
CCATACCACACTCAAACTGTCCTTCCGGCTGCCTCCCACGCTCGAGGTTTCGAGAGCCGTCTCCGTTCTGGAAGAGGCGCTCGAAGCACCCGCTCCCTTCCAGGCACCTGTCCAACTCCAAGTCATCTCGGCCATGCCCGGTTGGAATGCCCCGGTCACGGCCCCCTGGCTCAAAAGGACATTGGATGCCACCTCAAGGCGTCATTTCGGTCAGCCGGCCCTCGCGATGGGCACCGGCGGCTCCATTCCCTTCATGAAAATGCTGTCCGACCGTTATCCGGAGGCCCAATACTTCGTGACCGGCGTACTCGGTCCGGAATCCAACGCCCATGGCCCGAATGAGTTCCTGCACCTGCCCACCGCCATCCGCCTGACGGCTTGTCTCGAGGATCTCCTCACCGCGTACGCGGAGAGCCCCCGCTAAGCCCCTGCAATCGCCTCCAGGCCTCCTGCCAGGATCGGGGTGGTTCTCCGGACAGGCTGATCTCGGCCCGCATGGACTCGAGATACTCGGCAAGTCCGAAGATACCGTTCTCTTTTCCCTTGGGAAAATGGCAGTCACCCCAAAAGACGTAGTCCACCTGGACGGGGATCCGCTCGGCCAACTGTTCCTGGAGGGCCAGAGACCGTAGGGGACCGGTCAGAAGCGGGTTGGGAAAGGTCCATCGTCCCGCGCGGCCCAGAACCGTCCATTCATTCATGTTGGCGGAACCGAAAATCGACCCCTCGATCTTGAAAAGCTGGATCGCATGCAACTTCTGTCCCGTGAGAACAACCCCGTCGATCGGGAGAGTCGAACCCAGACCATCCGGCAGAAGGAGGTTGGTTGCGATCCAAGGGGTCAATGGACGGAAAATCTGGATGAGTTTCGACCTCCGGCGTCGGCGCCAGAGACGAGAGAACCCAATGGCGAGCAGCCCGACGGCCAGGAGAAGTCCCAGGAGGGCAACTCCGGACCAGAGTGGGGAGGCAGCGTGCATGAGTCGGCAAGGACGGCAAAAAGAAGCGTTAGTATTACCCAAACCCCGTTGCGGTGCCGGGAGGGTCGCCGGCAATGGACCGGAAGCTCAGATCGAAAGACGTCCTCTCAGGATGTCCCAGAACATCCGCCAATCCCCCCACAGGCTCCAGAGCGGGTAGCGGAAGGTCGCGGGTTGGTTTTTCTGGAAGAAAAAATGGCCGGCCCAGGCGAAACCGTAACCCAGTACCGGAGCCAGGAGCAACCACCAGCCATCCCGGCTGATCACCACCCAGACCACGTCAACGAGGACAAGCGCACTGCCGGCAAAGTGCAGCCGGCGGCAGTGGATCTCCGAATGTTCGGCCAGATAGAACCGGTAGAAATCCGGAAAGGACTTGAATGCGCGCTCCATTCTGCCCCCCATTCCCCCTGAAGCCACAGCTTCTACAGGATACCCCGTTTCCCCATGGGCGGCATCTCACTCCTCTCGTACGCCCTCCGTGGCACCAGCCCCCGTCTTCCGGTGGTCCGACTTGCCGGACACGCCGATCGCGATGTAGCGCCAGTCTTTGGGCAGAAAGCGATCGAAGACCACCCGATCCAGAAAACCCAGCACACGCCGGCTGCGTTCGGTCCACCCAAAGAGCCCTGAAAAACCACGGGCTTCCCAATCCAGCGAATCAAAGGGATCAAACATGAGAGGGATTTCATGGAACGCCAGATATTTCCATTGATTCCCCCAAGGGACAAAGTGCCGGCGCGTAAAGCGGTGGATCGCGCAGCCCGCGAGGTTCTCGGCAAACAGGCATTTGCCACCGGGCTTCAAGGCCTCCCAAATACTCCGCGTCACCTGCAGAGGGGCCTCCTCGCCGGCGGATCCCCGAATCCCGCCCAAAAGCGATTTGAATACCACAAGGTCGAAATGGCGGCGGTAGGGAATCTGCCGTGCATCGATTTTCTCGTAGCGGATCCGGTCTCCCACGCCAAATTGCTCATGCAGGGCGCGCCCCCGATCGACCGGCTCCCGCAGATCCGAGCACACCACCTGGGCACCCTGGAGGGCCAGCCACAGGGAGAGCCCGCCGTTGTGAGCTCCGACCTCGAGTGCCTGGAGCCCGGTCAGGTCCGCCGGCAGATGGCGGGACCAGAAGGAGGTGGCTTGAGCCCAGTTGGACACGTCCCATTCGAACACGGAAACCAGATCCACGGCCCCCCCTCCTCCGGACTCGGTGCGTTGCCGGACTTCTTTTAGTCGCCTGTTTCCTTCTTGGATTGTATCCCCTCCCGTCGTCTGAGCAGGCGTTCGGCCAGCTTCCTTTCCAACCCCCGGTCCGAGGGCTCATAAAAAATGGAACCCTGCAACGGCTCGGGGAGGTAGGTCTGGCCCAGCGCATGCCCTCCCGGCTCGTCCGGATCATAGCGGTACCCTCGCCCATGACCCAATGTCCTCGCGAAAGCCGTGGGCGCATTCCGCAGGTGCAAGGGGACCGGGAGGGATCCGGTTTCCCGGATCCGGCTTTGGACGGCGCGGGATGCGCGGTAGACCGCATTGCTTTTCTCCGCCGCCGCAAGGTAAATCACCGCTTGGGCCAGGGCCAGCAAACCTTCCGGCTCTCCCAGCCGTTCATAGCTCTCCCAGGCGTGAAGGACGAGTCCCAGTGCCGCCGGGTCCGCGTTGCCGATATCCTCCGAGGCGGCACGGGCCATCCGCCGTGCCACGACTCGCGGATCCCCTCCCGCGTCGGTGAAGCGAGTGAGCCAGTACAACGCGGCATCGGGATCCGAACCGCGGATACTCTTGTGCAAGGCGGACAGGAAATCGTAAAACCAATCGCCATCCCGGTCCATGCGGGGAAGGATCCGGCCCATGGCCTGCTCCCAGTCCCCTGCGTTGACCGTCATCCGGCCGGTCCCGGGGGCGAGGTCGTGCACGAGCGCCTCGAGTCCCTGCAAGAGTTTCCGGGCATCTCCCTGGGCGGATTGGACGGCGTGCTCCCGTACCCCCGCCTCCCACGCAACGACCAGTCCCAGTTTCTCCTGGCAGTGACGTTCCGCACGCGCAAGCAGGGTCCCGAGTGCCTCCGGTTCGAGCGGGTGGAGGGGGAAAACACGCACACGGGAAAGCAAGGCAGCGGTCAGGGCAAATCCCGGATTCTCCGTCGTCGCCCCCAAGAGAAAGAGAGTGCCGTCCTCGAGGTATGGCAGGAGAACATCCTGCTGGTTTTTCGAAAAACGGTGGATCTCGTCTACAAACAGGAGCGTGGGCTGGGCGTCTTCCTGACGGGCGGACTCGGCCGCCATCCGCAGGTCCCGGACTCCGGACTCGACCGCGGACAAGGCCAGGAAAGTTGCCTTCCATCTCGAGGCCAGAAGCCGTGCCAACGTCGTTTTCCCGGTTCCCGGTGGCCCCCAGAAAACCATTGAACTCGGCCGATTCGCCCGTGATGACAGTGGCCCTCCCGGCCCACGCAAATGTTCCTGGCCGAGAAAATCCTCGGCCCGATGGGGCCGCAATTGTTCGGAGAGGGGAACCACATCCTGCCGCGACACATTCACTGCTCCCTCAGGGATGGCCAATGACGGCGACCCCGGATGGCACCCGAAGCCGGAACCGGCGGGGACGGATGGGAGCGTTGACCCGGACATGGGAAAACCGGATCTCGGTCTCCTCGCCCAGGCGATCCCACAACCTCATGACCCGCAGGATCCGCCCCTGAAACCCGATCTCGACGCGCCGGAAGGTTCCGTGATGGGAACGGGGGGTAAAGCGGTACCAGGCGAGCCCCCCGGTCAAACCGAGCTTCCGGATCACGAAAAGCCGGGTGAGAGACCGGGTTCCCGCGAGCAGCATGGCCGGGGTCGAGCCCAGACCGCGGGACAGGGGACGAACGGTGACCTGCTCGAGCGCGATATCGTATACCCAGAGTGCCCGGCCGTTCGAGACGATGGTTTCGGCAGTGGGCGTCTTGTAGACCCAGCGAAAGCGGTTGGGTCTTTCGATCCAGACCCGTCCCCGATGATGCCGGTGCGTTTTGAGTGCCGGATCGGACACCGTCTCGGAGAACCGGGCCGTGAAGGTCGTGATCCCGTCGAGCCGGGCCACAACCGAAGATCGGCTCCCCTGCGCACTCGCCCACGCGGGAAGCGGCATGCACAAGCACACGCCGAGCACAATCCCGGCCATGCGGAACCCGCACCGGGGCAGGCGGAATCGGGGGTTCCGGTCATTCCCCATGGGACGAGGGGACCAGGACTTGCCGGAAGCCATTGGACTGGAGAGGACCGACCAGCCCTTCCTTTTCCATGCGTTCCACCAGCCGGGCGGCCCGGTTGTAACCGATTCTGAAGCGTCGCTGCACCATCGAGACCGAGGCTCGTCGGGTCTCAAGAACCAGTCGAACCGCCTCTGGATAACACTCATCGTCTGTATCTCCCACAGGGGCGGGTTGCAACGGATCCGCAATCAAGGGGGATTCCGCCTCCTCACCCTCCGGGATCATCTCCATATCGATGTACTGTGGACTTCCGGCCTGCCGGAGCCAGTTGACCACGCGGTGAACCTCGCTATCCGACACATAGGCCCCATGGACACGCTGGGGCAGCGTTTGCCCCGGCGGCAGGAACAGCATATCGCCATTCCCGAGCAGGGCCTCGGCGCCATTCTGGTCCAGAATGATCCGGGAATCGGTCTTGGAGGTGATCTGGAAGGCAATCCGGGCCGGAATATTGGCCTTGATGAGCCCGGTGATGACGTCGACCGAAGGCCGTTGCGTCGCCAGGATGAGATGGATCCCGGACGCTCTTGCCTTCTGTGCCAGGCGGGCAAAGAGCTCATCCACTTTTTTCCCGAGAGCCAGCATCAGATCCGCCAGCTCATCCACCACCATCACAATATGCGGAAGGGTCTCCGGAAACGCCGCTTCCCCTTCCGTCACTGCGGAATCCGCCGAACCCCCCGGATGACGGGATCCGGGACGGTCCTCCAGCGCAAGCTCATGGACCTTCCGGTTGTATCCGGCCAGGCTTCTCACTCCGTGGGCGGCCATGAGCTGGTACCGTCGCTCCATTTCGCGGATGGCCCAGCGGAGGATCCCGCGGGTTTCCTTGCTGTCGGTCACGACCGGGGTCAAAAGGTGTGGCACACCCTGATAGACCGAAAGCTCGAGCATTTTGGGATCAACCAGGATCAGCCGGATCTGCTCGGGTGTGGATTTGTAAAGAAGGCTCAGGATCATGGCGTTCAGGGCCACCGACTTCCCCGATCCCGTCGTGCCGGCAATGAGCAGGTGGGGCATGCGTTCGAGGTCCGTCACAACCGGCTGTCCGCTGATATCCTTTCCCAGGGCAAGCGTCAGGGGGGACGAGGCCGATTCGTAGGCACGCGAACAGAGGATTTCCCCCAGGGTCACGATTTCCCGTTTCTCGTTGGGTACCTCAAGTCCCACGGCGGATTTTCCGGGGATGTTTTCGACCACGCGCACACTCACGACCGAGAGGGCGCGCGCCAGGTCCTTGACCAGACTGGTGATCTGGCTGACCTTGACCCCGGGAGCCGGTTCCAGTTCAAAACGGGTCACGACCGGTCCGGGAGTGACCGCAATGACCCGGGCTGCAATCCCGAAGTCCTTGAGCTTGAGTTCCACAATCTGGGACATGGTGGAAAGGGCCTGTTCCGAGTAGCGGCCCATGGGCTCGGTCGGTGTATCGAGTAACGTCAGGGGAGGACGCTCGACTCCACCGATCTCCTTGAACAGGATCTGCTGCCGTTCCGTTTCAAGACGCAAACCCGGCTCCACCCGCCCGACGGTGGGCTCGATCCGGATCTCGCTCCTCGGCGCACCCGGTTCGTCAGGATCCAGGGGGTCGGGACGGGGCCGGGCCAGAGGCGCTTCCGGGCGTCTTCCCAACCGGGCGATCAGGACCCAGAAAGCATGCCCTCCCTGCCGGATGACCTCTCCCGACCAGCGCAGCAAGCCCAGCCATGACCAGCGGGTGCTCAGGGAAACCCCGGCCAGAATCAAGGCCACCAGCAAAAGGGCGGTTCCGCCGGGATTCAGGACCGCGCGGCTCCCGTACGCCACTTCGAATCCGATGACCCCGCCCGGACCCGCCGGCAACACGGAGGCCGGATGCCAGTTCGAGAAAAATCCGCTCAAGGCAATCACGGTCACGATTCCGCCGCCGGTTCTGAGCCAGAGTTCGCGCCGGGAACGCAGGATCGGCGGCTTGTGGATGAGCAGGCCCAGCCCGGCGAGGCCAGCCGGCAGGAGATAGGCGGACCAGCCCCACAGCAAAAACAAGAGATCCGAAGTCCAGGCGCCGAAGGGACCCATCCAGTTGTGGATTTGCAACCCGGAACTGGCGAAGGTAAAGCTGGGATCGGACGGGCTGTAACTCAGCAAGGACAGGAAAAGAATTGCCGCCACGGAAAAACTGAGCCAGAGGAGACCTTCCCGCACCCCGTGAGTAAACTCGGCGTTCCACAGGACACGGTGGCTGCGCGGCAGGGCGGATTTCAGCCGGCGGCTGATGGCAAGTCCTCCTCAGGACTTCAGGAGAGCCGGGTGCACAACACGACCGTTCTCCACATTGACGCCACGCACAAGGGACCCCTGCTCGCGCCATGAGCCATCCGCCAGACGCATGGCATAGGGCGCAATGGCGGCCGACAGGGCTTGCGAACTGGTCCGGGGAACGGCGCCCGGCATGTTGGTCACGGTGAAATGGGTGATCCCCTCCCAGACATAGGTGGGGTTTTCATAGGTCGTGGGCACGGTGGATTCGATACAGCCACCCTGGTCGACCGAAATGTCCACCACGACGCTGCCTGGTTGCATGGACTGGACCATTGGCTTGGAGATGACGTGGGGAGCCTTTTCCCCGGTCACGAGAACCGCACCGACCACAAGGTCGGCCTGGGCCACGCTGCGGCCGACATCTTCGGCATGAGCATAAAGCGCCGTCACATTGGGTCCCAGTTGGCGCATTTTCTCCAGCTTGTCGACGTCCAGGTCAAACACGGTCACGTGGGCACCCAGTGCCGCCGCCACCTCGGCCGCGCTTCCACCCGCAACGCCCGCACCGACGATGGTCACCCGTCCCCGTCTCGCCGCCGTCACTCCGCCCAACAGGATTCCCTTGCCCCCTTGCGGCTGGTGGAGGAGGTGGGTACCGATCTGGATGGACAGGCGGCCGGCAATGTCACTCATGGGAGCCAGTAACGGCAAACGCCGGTTTTCCTCGACGGTCTCGAAAGCAATGGCGGTGAGACCGATGCGCAGCAGGGCTTCCGTGAGTTTCGGGACCGGGGCCAGATGCAAATAACAAAACAGCAGGTGATGACAGGCCAAACAGTCCAAATCCTCGGCGACCGGTTCCTTGACCTTGATCACGAGCTCGCTGTTTTCGAAGAGCTCCCGGTGATTTTTGGCAATGCGGCATCCCACCGCCTGATACAGCGCATCGGGATATCCGCTCTGGATGCCCGCTTGCGTTTCGACCCAGACTTCATGCCCGCGTCTCGCCAGCTCGGCGGCAGCCGCCGGAATCAGGCCCACCCGGCCCTCTTTGGGTTTGAGTTCTCGGGGAATACCAACTCGCATGGAAAAATACCTCGATGGCAGCCGCTCCAGTGATTCCGTTCGGAGTGGCGTGGTAGAATTTGCGGACTTGGGCCCGATTCATCCTCCCTCGCTGCCGTGATCAACCCGAAAAAGCGACGGACCTGCGGACGGATGCGGCCCGGTACCGGCCCTTCACGCGGTGATTATACCCATGCCTGACCTCAAACGCGCGAGACTCCTCATCCTGGGATCCGGCCCGGCGGGCTATACCGCGGCGATCTATGCCGCGCGAGCCAACCTCCAGCCTCTCCTGGTCACCGGAGTGGATGCCGGTGGCCAGCTCATGACCACCACCGAGGTGGAAAACTGGCCGGGCGACCCTGAACCCGTATTGGGACCCATCCTGATGGAACGCCTGCAAAAGCAGGCGGAACGACTGGGCACGGAGATTATTTTCGATCAGATCCAGGCGGTCCGCTTAGACACCCGACCCTTTCAACTGACAGGCGATTCCTTAAGCTATGAAGCCCAGGCTCTCATTATTTCCACCGGCTCGACAGCCCGTTATCTCGGTCTGCCCTCGGAAACGCGGTACCGCGGGCACGGCGTTTCCGCCTGTGCGACCTGTGACGGGTTTTTCTTCAAAAACCAGCCGGTCGCCGTGGTCGGGGGGGGCAACACGGCGGTCACCGAGGCGCTCTATCTTTCTCATCTGGCCTCGCGGGTCTACTTGATCCATCGACGGAAGCAGCTACGGGCCGAGAAAACCCTCACGAACCGTCTCCTCGAAACGCCCAATATCGAAGTCTGCTGGGAACAGGAGGTCGACGAGGTGCTGGGCGATGGCCAGTCGGTCACCGGGCTCCGCCTGCGCCACCCGTCGGGAACGGAGCGGCAGCTGGCCGTACAGGGCGTTTTCATTGCCATCGGCCATACCCCGAACACGGGGATCTTTGAAGGACAGCTCGCACTCCATAACGGCTACATTGCGGTTCGTTCGGGACAGTCCGGAGGGTTTACCGAAACCAGCATCGCCGGTGTTTTTGCCGCGGGCGACGCAATGGATCACATCTACCGTCAGGCCGTCACTTCGGCCGGAACCGGTTGCATGGCGGCCCTGGATGCGGAACGGTATCTCGAGACCCACGCGTCCCCGACCCAGGCTTCCCGGACGGAATCCTCCTGAACCCCACGGGCCGTGGACCCGCCTGCCCGCAGACATGGGTTCAGGCGCGTGAATCGCCTGGATCCGAAGCCACGGGCAGAATCCAGCAGTTGAAGAAGAAGGCCGCATCAGGCACAATTGCGCATGTTTGACTCGTGCCCCCGCACCACCCAGCACTCCATGCCCAAAGAAGACAACATCGAAATGGAAGGAGTCGTGGTCGAAACCCTGCCGAACACGACTTTCCGTGTCAAGCTCGACAATGGACATATCGTCCTTGCCCATATCTCGGGCCGCATGCGAAAGAACTACATCCGGATCCTGACCGGGGACCGCGTCACGGTCCAGATCACCCCGTACGACCTGAGCAAGGGCCGCATCACCTACCGGGGCCGCTAGCATCCCTCTGGAGACTGGCCCACAAGCCGGGATCGACGTTCCCTCCGGTCAAAATCACCCCGATCCGGGCCCGTTCGGGCAACGCCGTCTGAGAGAGAGCCGCGAGGACAGTCGCGGCCGAGGGCTCGACCACCATCCGCAACTCTTCGAAACCCCACCGGACGGCCTGCCGGATCTCCTGGTCGGTGACCGTGAGGACCTGATCAACCCATTTCTGGATGATCGGGAAAGTGAGCCTTCCCACGAAGGCCCGAAGTCCGTCCGCCACGGTATCAGGAGCCGGATGCGGAGTCCGGGTTCCGGCCTCCAGCGAGCGCTTGGTATCGTTGGCTCCTTCCGGTTCCACCCCGATCAGGCGCATCCGTGGGCGCCGGGAACGAACCGTGACTGCGGTTCCGCTGATCAGTCCCCCCCCGCCGATCGGCACGAAAAGCCAATCGAGATCGGGGACAGAATCCAGAAACTCATCCACCACCGTTCCTTGACCCGCCATCACCGCCGGATGGTCGTACGGGTGCACCGGTACCCGGCCCCGCTCCTCGACCAGGCGGGCCAGCGTCTCTTCCCGTCCCTTCTGGGTCGACTCACAGGTCACGAGTTCCGCCCCGTAATGGCGGATCAGGTTCATTTTTTGCGGTGAGGCATTCTCTGGAACCACGACGGTTGCGGGGATCCCCCGGGCGCGCGCGGCATAGGCAACGGCAGTTCCATGGTTCCCGGAGGAATGGGTGGCCACTCCGCGACGCGCCTCTGATTCTGTGAGACTCATGACGGCATTGAGCGCACCCCGGATCTTGAATGCCCCGATGGCCGTCAGGTTCTCGCACTTGACGTAAACCTGCAGTCCCCTCTTGCCGGATCGTTCCTCGAAGGCATACCAGCGGTGGACCGGGGTCGGACCGACACCCTGGCGGCGGATGCGCGAACGGGCAAACTGGATATCCGGATAGTCAATCACGAAATCGGACATGGTCGCTTCCCGGGCCCGGCATGCGGGGATCGTGTGATTCTACGGGATTGTCACATTCGGGGGAGCTGACCCGAAAGGGGTTCCTGTCGTATCATGGACTGGACCTCAGCCATCCGGGCCCGCCATGAATACGATTCCGTCCATTTCCATTGATGAACTCGAGCAGCGGATCACATCGGGTGAGCCGGTCACCCTGCTGGATGTCCGAACGAAAGAAGAATATGAAAGAATTCATGCGGCCGGTGCTCTCCTCATTCCCCTGGATGAACTGGACGTCTCCACCCTCAAGGAAAAACTCAAACAGTATGGCCAGCCGCCCGAGGCCGCGATCTACGTCCTGTGCCACTCGGGACACCGGGCCATGAATGCCTGTGAACAGGTTTTTGATCACCTGCCCCACGTCGTCCACGTGCAGGGAGGAACCCTGGCTTGGGCCCAGCAAGGTTTGCCCGTGGCTTCCGGGCCGGAACCGGGACCGCGCTGACCGGGTTTGGCCTCGGGATGGCACTCGAGATCCCAAGGGAAAGACCATGACCTTCAGTCTCCGCACCAATCTCCAGATGCACGCCGTGGTTTTGGATGCCTTTGGCGGAACGGAAACGTTGACCTACCGCCTCCAACCCCGGCCCAAGCCCGGCCCAGGGTCATTGCTGGTCCGGGTCATGGCGGCCTCCGTCAATCCCATCGACTGCAAGATCCGGCAGAATGGTGCCTGGACCGATATTCAGCCTCCCGCGATCATCGGCACCGATGCGGCGGGCGTGGTGGAGGAAACCGGACTCGGGGTGACACGGTTCCGCAAAGGGGACGAGGTTTTCTACACGGCGGACCTTTCCCAACTCATGCCGGGCACCTATGCGGAATATCACGTGGTTCCAGAAACCCTGGCAGCGTACAAACCCGGGAACCTGGGTTTCGTTGAGGCCGCAAGCCTGCCTCTCGCGGGCTCGACTGCCTGGCTGGCGTTGTTTGAACGGACCCACCTCGAGGTCGGGGAGACGATCCTGATCCATGCGGGTTCCGGCGGTGTCGGTTCCCTGGCCATCCAGATGGCCAAGGCGGCAGGCGCCCGGGTCATCACCACCTGCCGGAAGAGCAATGTGGATCTTGTCGTCCGCCTGGGAGCGGATGTCGCCATTGACTACCGTGTCGAAAATGTGGTCGATTCCGTCCGCAAGATCATCGGTTCCGATGCGGTGGATGCGATCCTCGATACGGTCGGAGGGCCGGTTTTCGCCCAGAACCTCGAGCTGGTAAGACCCCATGGACGGATTCTGAGCATCACCGCGAGCGAGACCGCATTGGGACGGGCCTATGTGAAAAACCTCGACATCCACCTGATCCGGATGACCCCTTCGGGATCTCTCATGGACAAGATCGCACGCATGGCGGGAACCGGTCAGCTCAAGCCCGTCATCGACTCCGTTTATCCGGTCGAAAGGACAGACGAGGCCCATGGCCGCATTGAAAGCGGCGGGGTGAGGGGAAAAGTCGTTCTTTCCATGGAAGGCCTGACCGCCTGAAGTGTCCGGGCAGGCGAGCCGGTCCGATCGCGGGCCGGGGCCTGAATCGCCTGCTACCCGCCTCGAAAAACTTTCAAGTCGGCGAGCACCCGCTTCTCCGCCGGATCCAGTGTGGCTGGTTCTTCCAGGAGCAGCCAGCTCCGGAGGACGGGGTCCGGCCTCTCCAAAAGCCTCTCGAACGCCTCCTGTTCGTCACGGGAAGCAGTTGCAAAGGGACCCTCCAGGTAACGCGTGAGGATCAGATCCAGTTCACGTTGGCCGCGCCGGCACTGCCAGCGCAACCGCTGGATCCTCATTCCGTCTTCATGAACCACGCTCGACCATCATGCGTTTGATCTCGGCGATGGCCGCCGCGGGATTGAGTCCTTTGGGACAGGTATTGGTGCAATTCAGGATGGTATGACAACGATACAGCCGGAAGGGATCCTCGAGCTGGTCCAACCGTTCACCGGTTGCCTCGTCGCGACTATCGACCAGCCAGCGATACGCCTGGAGGAGCACAGCCGGACCCAGATAACGGTCGCTGTTCCACCAGTAACTGGGACAGGCCGTCGAACAGCAGGCACAGAGAATGCACTCGTAGACCTGATCGAGCCGGGCCCGGTCTTCCGGGGACTGCAGTCGCTCCCGATCGCCCGCCTGACCCTGGGTCTTGAGCCAGGGCTCGATGGACGCGTACTGGGCATAAAAATGGCCCAGGTCGGACACCAGGTCCTTGATGACCGGCATGTGCGGCAGGGGATAGATCGTAATCCGGGGACCCAGGTCGGAGATCGCCCGGGTACAGGCGAGGGTATTGGTTCCCTGGATGTTCATCGCGCAGGAACCGCACACACCCTCCCGGCAGGACCGACGGAAGGTCAGGGTCGGGTCCATCTCATTCTTGATCTTGATGAGGGCATCCAGCACCATGGGGCCACAATCGTCCTGGTCGATTTCATACCGGTCCAGGCGGGGATTGACGTCGGGCTTCTCCGGATCATAACGGTAGATCCGGAGTTCGCAGGGCCGGGCCGGTGGTCGCTCCGCCGGATGGTCCACACCGGTCCGGACCCTGGAGTTGGCAGGCAGGCGAAATTGGGGCATCAACGTTCTCCGTCTGACGAGGGATCAGTACACCCGGGGTTTCGGGGGGATCGAGGCGACTTCTCCGGTTAATGGCTTGAGGGTGACCGGCCGGTGGGCTACCCGCGTGTGTCCCTTCCGGTCCAGCCAGATCAACGAATGCTGGAGCCAGTCCTGATCGTTCCGTTCTGGAAAGTCCTCACGGGCATGACTGCCGCGCGATTCGGTTCTCGCAAGAGCACCGGCCACGGTCGTGAGGGCACAGGCCAGAAGGTTCTCGAACTCCAGGGTTTCCGCGAGATCCGAGTTCCAGATGAGGGAATGGTCCCGGATTCCGAGATCCGATGTGGCTTCCCAGATTTCGACCAAGGCCTTTTGGGCCTGGGCCAAGGTTTCCCCGGTTCTGAAAACCGAGGCTTCGGTTTGCATGGTTTTCTGCATGCGCTCACGCAGACGGGCCGTGGGCTGGGATCCCGTGGCATGCCGCAGACGGTCAAACCGGTCCAGTACGCTATCGACCACCCCGGTGGCCAGGGGACGGAGCCTTTGCCCACGAACCAAAGTGCGTTGGCAATGGAGTGCCGCGGCACGACCAAAAACCATGAGGTCGAGAAGGGAGTTGGAGCCCAGCCGGTTGGCACCGTGCACGGACACACAGGCCGTTTCCCCGACCGCCATGAGGCCGGGAACGGGTTGCAGCCGTCCCCCGGCATCGGGGGTCAGGGCCTGGGCGTTCAAGTCTGTCGGGATCCCGCCCATGTTGTAGTGGACCGTCGGCAGGACCGGGATCGGCTCCCGGGTGGCATCGACCCCGGCAAAAATTCGTGCGGTTTCCGTAATTCCGGGCAGATGGTGATGAAGGATCTCCGGACCCAGGTGTTCGAGATGCAGGTCCACATGATCCCGGTGGGGACCCACTCCCCGCCCTTCCCGGATCTCGATGGTGATCGCCCGCGAGACCACGTCCCGGGAGGCAAGATCCTTGGCGTGGGGGGCATAGCGTTCCATGAATCGCTCACCCTGCGCATTGGTGAGATAACCCCCTTCGCCCCGTGCGCCCTCGGTGATGAGGCATCCCGCACCGTAAATGCCGGTCGGATGAAACTGAACAAACTCCATATCCTGCAACGGGTACCCGGCCCGGGCCACCATTCCGTTTCCGTCACCCGTGCAGGTATGGGCCGAGGTGCAGGAAAAATAGGCCCGCCCATAGCCGCCAGTGGCGAGGATGGTCGTCTGCGCCCGAAAGAGGTGCAAGGAGCCTGTGGACAGGTCCCAGGCGAGAGCACCGGATACACCCTCCTGGTCCGCCAGCAGATCAATGGCGTAGTACTCAATGGCAAACTCGACCCCATGCCGGATCGCTTGCTGATAGAGGGTGTGCAGCATGGCATGACCAGTGCGGTCAGCCGCTGCGCAAGTCCGTTGGGCCGTCCCTTCCCCAAAGCGGGTGGTCATTCCGCCGAAGGCCCGCTGGAAGATCTTTCCATTGTCGAGGCGCGAAAAAGGCATTCCATAATGTTCGAGCTCGATGACGGACGGGACGGCCTCCCGACACATGTACTCGATGGCATCCTGGTCACCGAGCCAGTCGGATCCCTTGACCGTATCGTACATGTGCCAGCTCCAGTGGTCTTCTCCCATGTTGCCCAGCGCTGCGCTGATTCCACCTTGGGCTGCCACCGTATGACTGCGCGTCGGGAAGACCTTGGTCAGGCAGGCAGTTTTGAGCCCCGCCTCCGCCAGTCCGACACAGGCGCGCAAGCCCGAGCCTCCGGCCCCGATCACGAGGACGTCATATTCACGTTCGATCACCGGGTAGGCTTGAGCCATCAGGAAATCCTCAAGGACAGCCGAAGTATCATGAACACATCGGCAAAGGCAACCGCGAAGAACAGGAAGCGGAGGGCCACCAGGAGAAACCCGCGTGAGGCCGGGGCATGGACATAGTCTTCAACCACCACCCGGAAACCGAGGTAGGCGTGGTAGCAAGCCACCCCGAGGGCCAGCGAGGCGAAAATTCCAGTCGCCGGTGCTGCCAGCCACCCAATCAGGGCCTCACGTCCAGCCAGCAGATGCCCGAAAAGGCCCCAGACAAACCAGCAGAAAAGGGGAATCAAGGCCAGTGCGGTGAGCCTCTGGGCCAGCCAGTTGCCGGAGCCCTGCCGGGCAGAGCCCAGACCGACTGCCTGCTTGTAGGGTGAACGGGTCTCGGCCATCGTTTGCATCTCCTCGGGTCAATAGAGCACGAGGACCCAGGCCACGACCAGCAACAAGAGACTACCGACGACCACCAGCCACCCGGACCGGTAGAAGTCGGCAATCGCGAAACCATGCCCGAGGTCCCAGAACAGATGCCGGATTCCGTTCAGCAAGTGATAGAAAAAGCAGAAACTCCAGCTGACCAGGAGAATCAATCCCAACGGGGAGGCCAGAAAATGCGCGTAGCTTTGATAAGCGGCCGGAGCCGGGCCCACCAGCCAGATCGCAACCGAAAGGGCCAAAAGGCCCAGACCCAACCAGAGTCCCGTCAGGCGGTGCAGGATGGACAGGACCGATGTGATTTGCCAACGGTAAATCTGCAAATGGGGAGACAACGGACGGTCGGTGGCAGTCATCGGGCCTCCTCGCTGGACTGGCTAGAAATCAATGCAGCGCCCACCCCGTTCCCAATCCCCGTAGCGGGTCGGTTCCGGTCCCTTGGGCCCTCCCCGTTCCCGGGGAGCACTGGGGGCGGGAGTCGCTTCCGGCGACACCGGGGTGCCGGGATTACCCGGGAGCGACCCGATCCTGCTGGCGGAGCCGGTCTTGCTGCTTCCTTTCGGTCGTGGGCGGTTGTTGTGACGTGGGACATTCACATGTTTATTGTATCCGATTCGGCTCCGGCCGATAATGGCTTCGTGGAATCCATCTCTTCCGCTGCGTTCTGCCTCTCCGTTCCCGACCAGGAACCGACGTGAACTGGCCACCGGAACTGGAAACCCGGCTCCGGATGCAGGCCGGCCACCTGGGACCTCTTCCCCTCCGACTGCTCCGGGTGACGGGAGAGGATCGCATCGACTTTCTGAACCGTCTCCTGACCCAGGCGGTTCCGGATCCCGGACCCCAGCTTTCCTGGGCTGCCCTGTGCCAGGCACAAGGCCGGGTGATCGGCCTGTTCCGCATTGCAGTCCAGCCCGATGCCGTGGCTCTCCTCGTCGAAGATGATCTCGCCTCCAGACTGCGCGAGGTGTTCCAGCGATACATCTTGCGAAGCCGGATCCATCTTGAACTCGGGGATCCCGGGTGGATTGCGGGTGGGTGGCTGAGACCGGGGCAGGAGGGGAAGTCTCCCCCCCTGCCCTCCGGCTATTCGCTCCTCGGAGTGGACTCCGCTGGTTCTCCCCTGCCCCGCTATCTCGCACTCGGACCGGCGTCCGAGCTCCCATCCGCCAAAGTGCCAGACCCCTTGTGGCAGAGGATCGACTGCTGGCTCGGCATCCCCCGCATCCTTTCCGTCACCAGTGGACAATTCGTGCCGCACGCCCTTCATCTCGCGGAAATCGGGGCCGTCTCGCTTCGCAAGGGATGCTACCCGGGACAGGAGGTCATTGCGCGGACGGAATATCGCGGGCGCGTGAAAAGAAGTCTCATCCTCCTCGAGTCCCCAACCGTGCATTCGCCCGGCGACCAGCTCACGGCCGGTGGCCTCGAGGAACCGGCCGGCACCGTCCTGGACTGCGTCCCCACTGCCGGTTCCGGGACGTGGATTCAGGCCGTCGTCCGCGAAGAAGCACTCGGGCGTGTCCTGTCCGAATCCGGAAACCGGATCTTGCGGGACTTCAGGCCGGCTTGAGCAAGGGGAAAAGCAGGACCTCGCGGATCGAGGACCGGCCGGTGAGGAGCATGACCAATCGGTCGATGCCCACCCCCAGTCCTCCCGTCGGCGGCATCCCGTATTCCAAGGCTTCGATATAGTCCTGGTCAAAATGCATGGCCTCGTCCTGTCCAGCCTCGCGTGCTCTCAGCTGCGCACGGAAACGGTCAGCCTGGTCTTCCGGATCATTGAGTTCCGAGAAACCATTGGCCAGTTCACGCCCCCCGATATACAACTCGAAACGGTCGGCAAAAAACGGATCCGTAGCCCGGCGGGCCAGGGGGGAAACGGCGAGCGGATAATCCGTCACAAAAACGGGATCCCGCAGCTTCGGTTCGACCGTGGCCTCGAACAATTCCATGAGCAGCGTGCCTGCATCTCCGGCCTGTGGGGACACCGCCAAACCGCGGCTTGCCAGCACCTGGCCCAGATAAGCAGCATCGCGGATCCGTGCACCGTCGAGGCCGGGATTGTATTCGCACACCAGTTCCACCATGGTCTTCCGGGCGAAGGGGGGAGCCAGGTCCACCTCGCCACTCTCCACGACCACCTGCTGCCGGCCCAACACCTGTTCGGCAGCGCTCCGGATCATCCGCTCAGTGAGACTCATCATCTCGTGGGCATTGGCATAGGCCTGATAGAGTTCCAGCATCGTGAACTCGGGATTGTGCCGGGTGGAAACCCCCTCATTGCGGAAATTGCGGTTGATCTCGTAGACCCGTTCAAAGCCCCCGACGATGAGCCGTTTGAGGTACAACTCCGGCGCAACCCGGAGAAAGAGATCCAGATCCAAAGCCTCGTGATGCGTC
>JAKATI010000092.1 GCA_021828045.1 Pseudomonadota bacterium
GGGCAGGTCGAGCGCTTTGCCGAGGGTCCTTATGCGGAGGCCCTCTTCCAGGGTTCCACACTGAAAGCGGCCCGGCTTGACCGGATGGCCACCATCCTCGCCCGCGACACGGGGCTCCCCGCCCGGCTCTGGCGCAAGGCGGATCTCCGCATCTCCTTGCCGGTCTTCCAGAAGCGTCTGCTCGGCCGGGCCGAGCGGACGGTCGGCCGCTTCGACGGCCGCTTCAGCATGCCGGAACTCGAGCCCCTGCTTCCCATCCCGGGGACGACCAGTGCCGGGGCGGCCACGAGCGCGATCATGGGTGCGCTCACGGCGAGCTTCAACAACTACCTGGAAACACGGCTCGATTACGTGAGCCACCTCCACTATCGGCAGCTCGACTTCAAGGTCAATGCGGCCTGGCGCTGGACCTACACGCCGCCCGTCGAGTCGCTCACGGGGGGAGGCCAGTTCTACACCAATGTGGCCCCGGCCCTGGCACGGGCCCTGCTCAATGATCCGGGACTCCGGGTGCTCTTCAACAACGGCTACTTCGACATGGCGACCCCGTTCTTCGCGACGCTCTACACGGTCCACCACATGGGGCTCCCCCCGGGCGTGATGCGGCGGATCGAGTTCCGCTATTACCCCTCCGGCCACATGCTCTACCTCAATCCGGTGGCATTGCCCCTGCTCCAGGCGCACATCGGGCACTTCATCGAGCGGGCCTCGCGCTAGGCACCGGGGGAGGGTTCGCCGACGGCCCCCGCCCGGATCGCGCGGGCGGGAGGGTGCCGAGGTTGCTCCCCGGTCCGGGTGCACCGGGTGCGGCTCCTTCCCGCCGGCGCATGTCACATCAATGCGCTGCATGAACGATGGGCGATCCGGGCCCTGCATCACCGGGGCCAGTTCCGGGTCATCGACCATCCCCTGCGAAAGATCCGTCGGCATTTCGGGGTGGCCCAACCGCGCAGTTCCCTCCGCTTCAGCCGACCGGGCCGGACGGTCCGGCAACTGGTGGCTTCGGCCGGTACGGACCTGGTGCTCGTCATCGGCCCCTCGCATGGCGTGGAGGAGGGTGCTTCGACAGCGGTTCCGCTCATGATGTTTGGAGCCATTGGAGGGGCGATTGCCGGTGCCACCACACACTTCATCGGGCCGGGCTATGGCGTCAGCCAGGGGGCATTTCTCGATACGCGAAGTGGAGCCGACTTCGTGGCGCTTCGGATGTGGCTTCTGGATGGCCGGACCGGCACGGTCATCGCCAAAACGCGCTGCAGAAAGTACCTTGTACGCTTCAGCGATGGAAAAACAAACCCGAAGGTCAAGGCGCTGGGCAACGGATCCGGATTTTGCGATTCCCTCCGGGGATTCAGAGCGGAACCGTCCGCAGGCGCAGTGCGTTCGCCACCACGGAGACCGAGGACAGGCTCATGGCCAGGGCCGCGATCATGGGGGACAGCACGAGACCCACGACCGGGTAGAGGAGACCGGCCGCGAGGGGAATGCCGATGCCGTTGTAGAGAAAGGCGAAGGCGAGATTGCCGCGGATGTTGCGGCGGGTGGCACGCGAGAGACGGATGGCGTGCCCGATCGTCCCGAGATCGCCGTGGAGAAGGGTGACCGGGGCGCTCTCGATGGCAATATCGGTTCCGGTCCCCATCGCCAGGCCGACATCGGCAGCGGCCAGTGCCGGGGCATCGTTGATGCCATCGCCCGCCATCGCCACACGCCGTCCCCGGGCCTTGAGGCCGAGGACGAGATCGGCCTTGTCGGCGGGTGAAAGACCGGCCACGACCTCGTCGATCCCGAGCTTTTGGCCCACCGACCGGGCCGTGGTCTCGGCATCCCCCGTTGCCATCACGACCCGGAGACCCAGCCGGCGGAGGGAGATGAGTGCGGATTCCGCACCGGGCCGGATGGGATCCTCCACGGAGAAGAGGGCCGCCGGTTTTCCGTCCATCGCGAGCAGGAGGACCGTCGCTCCCCGGGAGCGCTCCCGCTCTGTCGCGGCTTCCAGGACCTGGGGATCCACGCCCTCCTGTCGCAGGAGGTTCCCATTGCCGAGTGCGAGCGTGTGTCCCTCCACGCAGCCGGTGACCCCGAGTCCGGGCCGGGCGCGGAAATCCTGGACGCGGGGTCGTTCCGCACCTGCAGGGAGCGATGCGACCAGGGCCTGTGCCAACGGGTGCTCGCTCGCGGCTTCGAGCCCGGCGGCAAGCGTCCGGATCGTCGTTTCGTCGAATCCCGGCCGGACTTCGAGACGGGTCAGACGGGGGCGTCCCTCGGTGAGAGTTCCGGTCTTGTCCATCACGATTGTGTCGATTTTCCCCAAGGTCTCGATCGCGGCCGCATCCCGGAAGAGAATCCCCAGGTGGGCGCCCCGTCCGGAGGCCACCCGGATCGAGAGGGGTGTGGCGAGTCCCAGGGCACAGGGACAGGCGATGATCAGGACGGAAACCGCTGCAATCAGTCCATGGGCGGCGGCCGGAGCGGGTCCCCAGAGCGTCCAGGCGAGAAAGGAGAGCGCAGCCGCGGCCACCACGGCCGGCACAAAAATGGCGGCCACCCGGTCGGCCATGCGCTGGGCCGGCGCGCGCGTCTGCTGCGCTTCGGCCACGCGTGCGACGATGCGGCCCAGGGTGGTGTCGGAACCGACCTTTTCGGCCCGGATCACGAGCGCGCCTTCCTGGTTCAGGGTGCCTGCGGTGACCCGGTCCCCCACGCCACGCGAGACCGGGAGCGGTTCGCCCGTGAGCAGGGACTCGTCGAGATGGGTCCGGCCCTCGAGGATCGGGCCGTCCGCCGGAATCTTCTCGCCCGGCCGGATCCGGATGCGGTCACCGACCCGGAGTGCCTCGAGGGATACCTCCTCCTCGATGCCGCCCTCGACAATCCGCCGGGCCCGGGGAGGGGCGAGCGCGATCAGGGAGCGGATGGCCGATGCAGTCCGGCCCCGGGCGGTGAGCTCGAGGAGATCCCCCATCGTGACCAGGGTCACGATCGCCGCCGCCGATTCGAAGTAGGTGGCCACCCCCCCGTGGCTGTTGTGAAAGGTGGACGGGAACAGCCCGGGTGCAAGGAGGGCGACCAGGCTGTAGGCCCAGGTGATGCCGGATCCGAGTGCGATCAGGGTGTACATGTTGGGGCTCCGGCAGACGAGCCCCTCGTAGCCGCGCTTGAAAAAGCCGGCCCCCCCCCAGAGCACGACGAGGCTCGCCAGGGCGGCTTCCAGAAGCTCCAGAGGAAAAAGAAGCCCGGCGGGCCAAGGAAAGCCAGCCTCGGGAGCCATGGCGATCCCGAGAACGGGCAGGGTGAGGGCCGCGAGGATCCAGAAGCGCCGGGTCAAGGCGTGGATCTCCCCCTCTCCATCCGGCGTTCCCGTCGGCAGCAAGGGCTCGAGCGCCATGCCGCAGAGCGGGCAGGATCCGGGTCCCCCGGTCCGGACTTCGGGATGCATGGGGCAGGTGTGAGGCGCCCCGGACGGGACCGGAGGGGCGGTTCCGTGCGCCTTTCCGGGCTTTGTGAAGGAAACCGGGTCCTTTGCGAACTTCGCGCGGCATCCCTCGCAGCAGAAGAAGTAGCGCTGTCCCTCGTGGGTCCATTCCGGGGGATGGTCCGCGATCCCGACCCGCATGCCGCAGACGGGATCGATGGCCTCGCCCGGATCCGGGGTAGGGTGGGTCTTCTTCATTCCGGAACAACCTCCTCGCGGTTCAGGGCCGAAAGGATCGGACAGGAGGCACCCGGTCCTTCTCCGGGGCAGTGCTCGACGAGCGTTGCGAGCGCCTGCCGGATCCGGGTGAGCTCGAGGAGGCGGCGGTCGAGATCGGCCAGCTTGCGGCGGGCCGCGGTCCGGACCGCCCGCACATCCCCCCCGCGATCCAGGGCCAGCAGTTCCTCGATCTCGGACAGACGGAACCCCAGTGTCTTGGCCCGGTGGATGAAACGCAGGCGGTGGAGGGCATCGGCCCCGTAACTGCGGTAGCCGGAGGGACGCCGGGCGGGTTCCGGGAGCAGCCCCGAGCGTTCGTAGTAGCGGATGGTGTCGATCGGAAGCCCGCTCTGGCGGGCGACTTCACCGATTTTGAGGCCGGTCATGGGGGTTCCCCCAGGGGAAACGGATCCAGTGTAAACCCTGGAGCCTACTCCAGAGTCAAGGGGGACGCGACGGCGGGGAGGTCTCCGGCTTCCTGTTCCCGCTCCGGATCGGGATGGTCGAGTGATTGATAAAAACGATCAATCTCTTATGAAAAATGAATTGCAGCGAACAGGTGGATCGGCTGTAATGAAACCACCCAAAGCCCAATGGTCGTCCATCCATGTCCAACGAGACGAAGTGCCCCTTCCCCCACACTGCGGCCGCAGGCGGTCGCACGGTCCATGACTGGTGGCCCAACCAGCTCAATCTCAAGATCCTGCACCAGAACTCGTCCCTGCCGGATCCCATGGAGCGGGACTTCCACTACGCCAAGGAGTTCAAGAGCCTCGACTATCAG
>JAKATI010000093.1 GCA_021828045.1 Pseudomonadota bacterium
TTCCGATCTTACCTTTCGCAGGTTCTCGAGGGCGGTGACAACGAAGAGTTTACCCGCGCGCTGGGCCACATCGCCAAGGCCCGTGGCATGACGGAAATCGCGGAAAAGAGCGGGCTCGGCCGCGAGAGTCTCTACAAGGCACTGCGACCCGATACTTCTCCTCGTTTCGACACGATCCGCCGGGTTTGCTTGGCACTGGGAGTGAAACTGCGCGCCGTAGCGACCTGACGGGAAAGTGCTCGACGTGAATGGGTCACGGACTTTCACTCTCCGGATGACGTTCCTGGCCCTCGGGTTCGTCGATTGTACGTATCCCACAGGACCGGATGCCGTCGAGGGGGGTCATCCACCCGGGCGGCAAAGCGCTGGCGCGGTCGGCGGTTCCGAGCGAGCATGACCTGGAATTCCTAGGGGCGATGGTGGGCCGCGCCGTGATACTGCGCGGCAGTGAGAAGGCCTGCGTAATAGACCTGACGCTGACTCTTTATGAGTTCCGGGATCAGTTGATCGGCCGGAAGACTGCCGAGAGAACGGTATTCAGGCGGGACGATGATGTAGAAGCTGCGCACTGGAGAGGCAATTTCTCCCCGCTTCGCAAGCCGGTTGAGGGCAAGCTTTGTGGCGGTGGCGGAGACGCCGAGGGCTGCCTGGGCGTCTCTGGAGGCAAAAGTGCAGCGTCCGCCGGCAGCGAGCCTCGCTATATACTCCTTTAGACTCAAAGGTCTGGTTTCTGTTTTCACTTGCTCAAAGTATTATTTTTCGATTCTTTCAGCAAGTAGATCAGGAGGATTTGGCTTGCACGATGCAGGACAACCCTCGAAATGCCGGCCTTTCTCCCGTCTTCCCCGATTGGACCGCGTGCGGAACCACGGGCGATGAACCGTCGTCGGAAATTCCCGATCCAGGCACTCTCTCAGGGATTGCAGTAGGGACATTGCCCGGGCTCCGCGTACTCCCGTCCATCGGCCCGCGGTTTGGCTTCGAGGTAGCGGCAACGCGCGCAGCCAAAGATCTCCTGCTGGATCACTTCCGTCGGCGCATGACAGGCCTCGCAAGGCAGGCCGGGTTCCGACTGGATCCAACCCCAGCCCGGGATACCACAGGAGGGGCAGCTCGACGCCAAACGCCGCGCAAGCCGGCATGCCGTGTGCCGGATGATTTTCCGGCGTGTCGGATTGACATGGGCCCGCATATCGGTTCCCACGTAAGCCAATCCGTCCGACGAGGCTGCAGAGCAGCGCTTTACTGCCTCTTCCAGCGTGTCTATATCCATCACTCCCTTGAATACCCATCCTTGCCGGAGACCGTCATTCGGCCGGACAACCAGTGCATGCGAGGGGAAATCCGCCTGACGAAGGAAACACTCCAGATCACCGAGCGACTGTGCCGACTGGTACCCGTAGTTGGTCACTCCGCTGAGGCAGCTTTCGACCACGATGATGTCGAGTTCGTCATCGATGAACACGAGCATCTCATGATCGGAGGGGACGAACCAAGAGATTGCGGGATGCGGACCGAAACTTCCCTCATTGGCCAGGCCCAGTGGCAGGCCACTCGATTTCATGCCGAGCCGCGCCTTGCGGATGGCGATCTCGCGAGGCGTCCCGACCCGCTCGATTTCTCCCGTGAAGGTTCCGAGCAGATCGGTGTCGATCTTCTTTTCGACCGTGATCGCAAGTCCCAGTGCCACCCTCAAGGGACGCGCGATTGCACGCTCCTTTCCGTGCTTCGTGGTGAGTGCGGCAATCCGATCCCGGTACGGATTCCTCGCCTCCTTCATCCGCGTGCAATCTCAATGGGGCCAACGTTCAGTTTGTGCAGTTGGGCTCTTATCTCGGCCAGAAGAGTAGGCTCCTCCTCCCTTGGATACGCCGGGAGGTTGGAAAACGCCAGGCTCACCGAACGGAACAAGCGCAGGGCAGCCGAGGATCGATCCGCCGCAGGGGGGGCCGCCGTGTAATACCAGGGAGAGAGATTGAGTTCACAGGATGGATCGGCTGCTTGATTGACCAAGAACCCGACCAGCTCTTGTAACGCGGCAATCGCCACCGGACCCTCCCAACCGTCGAGCGGATGGCGAGCGTCCGCCTCCGCATGCAAGACGACTGCAAACCAGTCGACCGGTGCCTCCAGAGACGGATCTGCCCGTGCGGGAAGGATTTCATAGAAGACCTGGATCTGACGCAGGGTCTCCCGGAGCTTTTGCAATTCGGCCGGAGTGACGTTCGAAGACATGGATCCTCCTGGTTCGGCAGTTCTCAATGACCGCCGGGCATGACACTTTCCAACGAAATCCGTTATTGCCCCTGACCGAGAGAGAAACCCGGCTCACCGTCAAAGGTATAGAGGTGCTCCGTCTTGATGAAGTCCAAGCCCGCCTCCTGGATTTTGTTCAACAGGGAGACCACGTCTCCGTGACCTGCCTCCACTCCTTCGAGAGCCATGAATCGGCAACGCCAATGATCGGTACAAAAAGTTTCCGGAAGTCCATCCGGCCAGACCTTCACACCCCGGTTGGTGATCATCGTTAACGTCAGGTTCGGATGGGCGACCCGACGCAGCCCTGCCGCCAGCTCGTCGGGGATCCCGTGCCTCCAGTCAAGGAAAACGTCAATGCCCACGAGCATCTTTTTCGCAGGAGCCTGCTTGACCCAACCGGTCTGGATTTTGGGTACCGATGCGGGGTAACTCACGGCTTTGAGATGATCCGGAAAATGCCCCAAGTGGTCAATGACCGCCTCTGCGAACTCTGTGGTGCCCACTTTGCGCCGGCTGACGCCATCCTCGTAGATATCCGCCGTATGAAGCCCTTCCTCAAGGGTTTTGAGCAAGGCATTGTGAACGCGCTCGGCCACCTGGTTCTGGCCCAAGTGAACCAGCATCATCACCGACGCCAGCAACAGTCCGGTGGGGTTGGCGATCCCCTGGCCGGCGATCTGGGGAGCCGAGCCATGGATCGCCTCGAACATGGCGACGGTTTCTCCAATGTTGGCGGTCCCTGCCAGCCCGATGGATCCCACAATTTGCGCGGCAACGTCCGACAGGATGTCACCGTAAAGATTCGGCATCACGATCACGTCAAAGGCTCCCGGCGTATCCGCCAGCAGGGCTGCGCCAATATCGACAATCCAGTGCTCTCTGGCAATCTCCGGATAGTGAGCTCCGATTTCATCGAAAACCTTGTGGAAAAGCCCGTCGGTCAGTTTCATGATGTTGTCCTTGGTGAAGCAGGTGACCTTCTTCCGGTTGTTCTGGCGCGCGTATTCGAAAGCGTACCGGATGATTCTTTCCGATCCCGGTCGGGTGATCAGTTTCAGGCACTGCATCACCTGATCCGTCTGCCGATGCTCGATCCCGGCGTACAGGTCCTCCTCGTTTTCACGCACGATCACGACATCCATCGCCGGGTGTCTGGTTGCGACGTACGGATGGTAGGAAACACAAGGCCTCACATTCGCATAAAGTCCCAATGATTTCCGGATGGTCACGTTGAGACTCTTGAAGCCGCCCCCTTGTGGCGTGGAGATCGGGGCCTTGAGAAATACCCTTGTCCGACGGAGGGAAGCCCAGGACGCGGGCTCGATTCCCGACGTCTGTCCTCGACGGTACACACTCTCGCCAATCTCGATGGGCTCGACCTCTATCGCTGCGCCGGCGGATTCGATGATTCGCAGCGTGGCCTTCATGATCTCCGGACCAATGCCGTCGCCGTAGGCGACCGTAATCGGAATTTTTGCCGTCACTGAAACCTCCGCTTGAAAGTCTGGGGACCTGCCCGAACAGACGATCGTTAATATACGACACTTGATTCGTAAATTGCAAATCGCATTTAACGATTTTGGCCATGTGATACGCTGTCAAAAATCAAAAAGGGGATTTCCGTGGAAAATTGGACCTTTTTAACCAATTACGGGCATGTGCTCCTGTGCATTGCGCTTGACCCCGAGTCCCGCATGAAGGATGTGGCGGAAAAAGTCGGAATTACCGAGCGCGCAACGCAGCGCATCATTGCTGATTTGCTGGCAGCCGGATATCTCTCGTCACAAAAGAGAGGGCGGCGGAACTACTACAAAATCAACAGCACACTGCCCTTTCGTCACCCGGTCGAACGTCACAACCAGATCGGACAGCTTCTTCGACTCGTCTCCGGCTCCAGGAAAGACAAACCACTCCAGCCCCGTGCCGATTCACAGTCCCACCCCAGGCTTCGCAGCCGACAGAAAAATCGCTGAAACAATGCCGGAGATTCCCAAGGAGAGGGAATGTGATCGAAACCACGCGAGGGCACGATGGACCGGCAAGCCGTAGGGGGTGATCCGATGGGTGGCATTCCCGGATTTCGACCCGCTCGCATGCCCAAGCCAAGTCGCCCGGGTTGCCGACGAAGGGGGGATTCGATTCTGCGGGCCTTGCAGATCCCGTCACCTGGCGGATGCCCCTGTGCGCAGGATGGGCTGTGCCCGGGCCCGGCCGGGC
>JAKATI010000094.1 GCA_021828045.1 Pseudomonadota bacterium
CCCGCTCAGGGGACCGGCCAGATCGCAACCTGACGTCGTGTTCCCCGGTGATGCTGCCGGATTTGGAACGAGCGCTGTACTCGCAGCATTCGGAATCCGGCCCGGCAGGCAGTTCGTGCCGGGAAGCGTACTCGGGCCGTAGGGACCATTCATGATGAAGCGGCCGCCCGGGGTACCCGAACTGCCCAGAAGGAGTCCGGTCCCGATCAAGGGCAGCTGGCCCAGGGTGGTGTTGCCTGCCCAGATCGGCTGCTGCTCCCGGTAGCCCACGCTCAGGAGGGCGCCTTCCTTGCTGTTGCTCGCCCCGATCGTGAAGTCGTACTCCTGGAGCTTGCCGTCCCAGTGGGTGGCGCCGGGAATCGTGGTCGTGATCCCGAGGGCGGGATTCGCGGGAACCGAGGCATTGCTGTTCTCGTAGATTCCCATGTAGGCATGGGCTTCGGCCCCGTTGAAGTTCTGCACGGTGATGATGTTGATCACGCCCGCGATCGCATCCGATCCATAGATCGGCGAGGCGCCGTCCAGGAGGATCTCGACCCGCGAGATGATCGCCGACGGGATCGTGTTGAGGTCGACCGGTCCGCCCAAGGTCGGAATCCAGCGGTGACCGTTCACCAGGACCAGGACGCGCTGCGCGCCCAGGTTGTGCAGGTCAATGAAGGTATCGCCGTCAT
The DNA here is from genome assembly GCA_021828045.1 of Pseudomonadota bacterium. GTDB lineage: Bacteria > Pseudomonadota > Gammaproteobacteria > JAKAQQ01 > JAKAQQ01 > JAJZIH01. The sequence goes on from JAKATI010000094.1 coordinate 675, forward strand.
TGCCGTTGTTGGTCTGGGCGTTGATGGCCGCCCCCGACTGCGAGATCGACTGGAGAATGTTCCCAATCGTGACCTCGCCGGTCAGGTTGAGCTGCTGGCGCGTGAGCACCACGACCGGTTGCGCTGTGACTGTACTTGTGCGCAGGATCCGGGAACCCACGACCTCGATCTTCTGGAGCTTCGTGGACTTCTTCGCTTGCGCCAGCGCTGCCGGTGCGGCGATGACTGCGGCGGATGCGCCGGCCACCAAGGCCCCGCGTACCGCCTGCCGCACGAGATTTCGCTGTTTCATTGTGTATAAGCCTCCACATGTGGTGAGGTTGAAAAACCCTTGGCGCGACCAAGGATGTGGTGAGCATACCACGTGTAGCAGGACTGTCAAGCCCCCTATTCACACCCGATTTTCCTGACCTTGGGATTGGAATGGAAGTGGGTTTGAACAGCAATGGACAAGCAGTTTGTATTTAAAAAGCAACGATTTTATGTTGTGATGATGCAACATTGGCATCTGATACAATCCGGACCTCATTGAAATGGCAGGACATGATGTCTCAGGCGGGTCTTCCTCCTCCCTTTACCTATTCCGGTTTGGAAGAGCCGGCGGTCACCCCGACCCCGGCTGACTACTATCTCTGGGGTAACGAGTATCGTCGCCGGGGGGATCAGGAGGCCGCTGAACATGCCCTCCGGGATGCGCTCGCACGGGATCCCGGCCTTTTCGATGCCCGGTTGAGCCTGGCCTTCCTGTACCGGGACCAGGGACGGATGGAAGAGGCAGCCCGTCTTTTCGACGTCTGGCTCAAGTCCCGGCCGTCCGATGCCCTCCTTTGCGGCCAGGTGGCCCGTTTTCTCGAGACCCTGGGAGATTCCGGGCGTGCACTGGCCTGTCTTGACTCGGCCATCCAGGCCGATCCGAACCTCGTCCAGGCCTGGTTCGAGCGGGGCCGTCTCCTGCTTGCGCTCGGACAGTTCGAGGAAGCGGCCCGGAGCCTCGTCCGGACCCTCGAACTCGACCCGGATCACGATGCAGCCCACCTCCTGATCGTCCAGACCCGACGCTTTGGCCCAGACGACCCCCTGACCGCCTTTCTGGAAGCCCAGGCTGCCCGACCCCAGGTTTCGGCTTCCACCCAAGCCTGCCGGCATTTTGCCCTGGGCAAGGTCTACGACGATCTGGGACAGTGGGAGCGGGCTCTCACCGAAATCGAGGAAGCCAACCGCATCCGGCGCAGCATGACCCGTTTCCCGAAGGCGGACCGAAAGGCGGAGCTGGATCTCAGGCTCGCCCTCCCACCCGGTGCCTGGGCCCCGGAGGCGGACTCACCGGCCGAACCCCTGCCCCTTTTCATCGTGGGATTGCCGAGGGCGGGCACCACACTGCTCGAGAGCCTGCTCCTGACCCATCCCGCGCTTTCCTCGGCAGGTGAACTGGACACCCTGGGGCAACTCGTCGATGGCTGCCGCCTGCTCGAGCGCTGGCGGGCCGCGCTCGACGCCGCAAGCGTCCCGGATGGGCTCGCCGACATGGAACGCGAGGTCACCGAGTGTTACGGGGCTGCCCTCACCCGATACCGGAGGCGCGAGTGCCGCTACGTGATCGACAAGAACCCGCTCAATTTCTGGCATGCGGGTGCGATCCGAAAACTCCTACCCGGGGCACGGATCCTCTCCGTCGAGCGCGATCCCCGCGATGTTCTGGTCTCCCTGTATTTCCAGAACTTCGACCACCCCGCACTCGACTTTTCCTACTCCATCGAGGACATCCTGTTTTACCTTCGTGCCCATGACCTGCTCATGGCATACTGGAAGCGCTGTCTCGGAACCAGTCTCCGAACCGTCCGTTACGAAACCCTGGTCGGAGAGCCGGTCACGGTCGTCGATGAACTCCTCTCCTGGCTCGGCCTCCCGGCCGCCGGACCCCACACGGGACCTCCGGCGGAACGGGTGATCCGCACGGCCAGTGCCTTCCAGGCCCGGCAACCGGTCTATTCGCACTCGGTCGGGCGATGGAAACCCTACGCCCGGATGCTGCGGGAGCATCACCCCGAACTCGCTTCCTTCGGATTTGACGATGAATCGGCCTGAAACCGCACTGCCACCGCCGGGAATGCTCGAGACGGGCTTGCGCGAAGCGGTCTCCCTCATGCAACAGGGACGCCAGGAAGAAGCGAAGAAGCGTTTCTCCGCCCTCCTCGCCACCGGCACGTCGTGGCCCCCCCTCCTCCACTTCGCCGGACTCAATGCCGTCGAATGCGGACAGACGGACGACGGGCTGGCCCTGTTGCGCCGCTCAATCGAGCTCGTACCCCACGATCTGGCGTTCCAGAACAACCTGGCCAATGCCCTGGTCCGCCTGAAACGCTGGGAAGAGGCAGAGAAATGGATCCGTCCGCTTCTGGAACGGGATCCCAAAAATCCCCAGCTGCTCTTCTCCATGGCCAACCTGCTCCATCTGACCACGCGGGACGGGGAGTCGACCCTTTACTGGAAAGCCGCCCTGGAAGTCGCCCCCGACTGGCCCCAGATCTGGCTCGGGCTCGGGGAGACCCTCGCGGAACTGGGAGATACCAAAGGCGCCGAGAAAGCCTACGAACGGGCCCAAAAGTTCCGTCCGGCCGACCCCCTGATCCGGACCGCCCGGGCCGATGTCCTGGCCCAGGATGACCAGAACGAGGCCGAACTCGCCCGCGCCCGGGCCCTCTACGAGGAGGCGCTCCGGCTCAAGCCCGGGTTCGAGCCCGGCGAGGCTGGCCTGGCTGCCCTCGAAGCCCAGCATGGCCAGTTCGACCAGGCGCTCGAGCGTCTGCGCCGGATGCTCCGGGCCTCCCCCCCCTCCTATCTCGCAACCTGGCTGCTCGCCCGTTTCAAGCGCTTCCAGGCCGACGACCCGGATCTCGGGCTCATCGAGCCCGTCCTGTCCCAAGCCCGGGCGGAACTCCATCATCCCATGGCCCATCAGGTCTTTTTCGCCTGGGGCAAGATACTGGAAGACTTGGGGGACTACGATGCCGCCTGGCAGGGCTACGTCGAGGGGCACGCCCGAAAACCGGTCAACAAGGCCTATTCGGAGCGCGTGCAACGGCAGTACATGCGCCTGCTTCAAAAGGCCACGGATGCAGCCTTCCTCGAAAAGAACCAGATCCTGGAACCGGGGCCGGTTCGTCCCCTCTACATTGTGGGCATGCCCCGGTCGGGCACGACCCTGGTCGAACAGATGCTCTCGGTCCACCCCTCGGTGACAACCGCGGGCGAGATGACCACCCTCCAGAACAGCGTGCGCCGGGGTCTCGATCTCCTCGATCCCGGCCATTTGCCGTATGCGTTCAACCCGCTCAAGCCGACCGCCTGGCGACAGCTCCGGGCCGAGATCGACCGTCTGTACATCAGACAAGCCGGGGGTCGGCCCGTCCTCACGGACAAGATGCCCAGCAACTTCATGAACGTGGGCTGGCTGGCTGCACTGTATCCCGACGCCCGTTTCCTCCATATCCACCGTGAGCCACGCGACACCTGTGTATCCTGTTACACCACCCTGTTCCGGAGCAGCCAGCAATTTTCGTCCAATCTGACCCACCTCGGCCATTACTACCGCATGTACGAGGCCCTGATGGAGGGGTGGCGCAGCTTCCTGCCCCCTTCCCGCCTGCTCGAGATCCGCTACGAGGAACTGGTGGAAAAGCC
>JAKATI010000021.1 GCA_021828045.1 Pseudomonadota bacterium
CTACCTCGTGCACCAGCCAGTCTATCAGACACTGGGCCGTATGCTGGCAGCCCATGCACCCTGGTTGGTCGGAAGTTTTGCGGCTGTGTTTGTATTGGTGGTTTCATTGTTACTGCTGGCTGCCCGCTGGCTGCAGGCGCGCCTGGAGCAGCCCGGCCGTTTCGGGGATGAGTTCCGAAACTTTCGCTGTGGATATGCGGCTTCGTTCCTTTTCGCCGTAGTCGTGGTCGTGGCGGCAGTGGCCCGATCCGATCTGTTTGACAATTTCTCCTTTGTGCTCGCAGTCATGTTCATTTACCAGGGTCTTGCGGTCTTGCAGCGCTGGGTGAAATCGCATCCGAGACTGGCTTGGGGACGGCTTTTGGTCTATCTGCTCTTGGTATCCAGTTTTCTGGGTTCGGTTCTGGGTCCTCCGGTTTCCCTCCTCGCCATGGTGGGCGAAAACCTCTGGGTTGTGCTTATGCTGGTCGGGTTTTTTGATAATTTTTTCCCCCGCCGTCTGCCGAGTGCGGCCGCTTGAATCAGGTGTTCAGGATCATTGACCTGTGTTTTAGATTTTGAGGAAGGTGCCATGCAGATCGTATTGCTTGAAAAAGTCGAGAACCTGGGAGACATTGGCGAACAGGTCAATGTCCGACCCGGCTATGCCCGGAACTTTCTGATTCCACAACGGAAAGCCCTGCCGCTCACACCCGAGAACGTGCGTAAGATCGAAGAACGAAGAGCGGAACTGGAGGCGGAAGCCAACCGTCTGCTGGAAGATGCGAAGGCGCGTCACGAAAAACTGGAGGGACAGGTTCTGGTCATCCGGGCGAAGGCGGGACCGGAAGGCCGGCTTTTCGGGTCAATCGGGCCACAGGACGTGGTCGAACAGATCCAGTCCGTGCTGGGCGTTCCGCTGGAGCGTCGTCATGTGCGGATGCCGAATGGTCCGGTCCGTGAGCTCGGAGACGAGCAGTTGACCATCCACCTGCATACGGATGTGGAAGCATCCCTCACGCTCCGAGTCGAATCCGAACCCTAGCCGACGTCGATGACATTCGACCGGCCGCATGATTCTGCCGGGCTCCGGATCCAGGGACCTCCGCACTCGGACGAGGCGGAACAGGCCTTCCTGGGGGGGCTGATCCTCGATAACACGATGTGGCCTGAAGTCTCGGATATCGTTCGTTCCGAAGATTTCTACCGGAATGATCACCGGACCCTGTTTGAGTCGATGCTGGCACTTTTCCAGGCCAGAAAGCCTGTGGATCTCGTGACTGTGACGGATCAATTGTCCCAAACCAGCCGCCTGGAAGAAGCAGGAGGAACTGCCTACCTGGTTCAGTTGCTTCACGATACGCCGACCGCCGCCAATACCCTGGCCTATGCCACCATCATCCGGGAACAGTCGCTCCTCCGGCAGCTGATCCGTGCCGGCGGTGAAATCACGGAGCAGGCCATGCGTCCGGAAGGACGGAGCCTTGAGCAGGTCCTGGATGATGCGGAATCGCGCATTTTTCGTTTGTCGGACGAGCGGTTCCGTGGACGGGAGAGCTTTGTCGACCTGCCCCAGGTGATCAACCAGACAATCGACCGCATTGATACGCTCTACCATTCCAAGAAGACCATTACCGGAATTGCGACCGGTCTCTCGGAGTTCGATCGCATGACATCAGGCCTTCAGAACGGGGATCTGATCGTGGTGGCGGGACGGCCTTCAAGCGGGAAAACCAGTTTTGCGCTGAATATCGCCGAGCATGCGGCCATCAAGTACCAGGTTCCCACCGCCGTTTTCAGCATGGAAATGTCTGCGGAACAGTTGGTGTTCCGCTTTCTTTCCTCCCTGGGCCGGATCGACCAGTCCCATCTCCGGACCGGCAAGCTCGAGGAAAGCGATTGGCCGAGACTTACGGCGACGGTGCAGCTTCTGACGGGAATCCCCCTGTTCATCGACGACATGCCCGGCCTCACGCCGACGGAAATCCGTGCTCGGGCCCGACGGCTCAAGCAGCGGCAGGGACTGGGGCTCGTCATCGTGGATTATCTCCAGCTCATGCGGACAGCCCGGGTCATCGAGAATCGGACGATGGAGATTTCCGAGATCTCCCGGGACCTCAAGGCGCTGGCGCGGGAGCTCAACATCCCGGTGATTGCCATTTCTCAGCTCAACCGCAACCTGGAACAGCGTCCGAACAAGCGACCGGTGATGTCGGATCTGCGGGATTCCGGAACCATCGAACAGGATGCCGATCTCATCGTCTTCATCTACCGGGACGAAATACACAATCGGGAATCGACGGAACAGGGAATCGCTGAAGTCATCATTGGCAAACACCGGAATGGACCCATCGGCGAAGTCCGTTTGGCATTTCTGGGACCCTACACCCGTTTTGAAAACCTGGCCGAGGAGTCCCGCTATGGGTGAGAGGCCTGTTCCTGGGTTTTTCGCAGTCCGGGTGCCGTGAGCCGTCCGATCTGCGCCCGCATCGACTTCACGGCCCTGCGTCATAACCTGAACGTGGTCCGGAATCTTGCTCCGCAGTCCCGTATATGGGCGGTCATCAAGGCAAACGGATATGGACATGGTCTTCTGCCGGTGGCACGAGCCCTCTCTGGCGTGGAGGGTTTTGCGGTGTCTTCCCTGGAGGAGGGGCTCTGTCTGCGGGAAGGGGGAGTCCGGACGGCCGTGCTGGTCCTCGAAGGGGTGTTCAGCCGGGAGGAGGTTCCCCAGGCCAGACAAGCTGACTTGGAGCTGGTGGTACATTCAGAGTGGGTACTCGAACACCTGGAAGCAGTGAAGAAGATCACGGATTGGCCCCGCCTCTGGCTGAAAATCGATACGGGAATGAACCGTTTGGGTTTCCCCCCCTCCCGTGTGCAGTCCATCTACCCCCGTCTCTGTTCACTCAGCCGTGAACCGCCTGGTCTCATGACCCATCTGGCCATGGCGGATCGGCCTGGTGATCCCATGACCCGGATCCAGATGGACCACTTTGACGAGGCGACGCGCGGGCTCCCGGGCCATCGAAGCCTGGCCAATTCAGCCGCCCTTCTCAATTTTCCGCGGGCAGCAGCCGATTGGATCAGGCCCGGACTGATGCTGTTCGGGGTATCCCCGCTTGAGTCGGTCCCGGCAGAGACACTCGGACTGGAACCCGTGATGACCCTGTCGACCGCGCTGATGGCCGTCAAGCCCGTCAAGCCGGGAGATGCCGTGGGATATGGGGCAACCTGGCAGGCCCAAAGGAACGGCTGGATTGGGATTGCGGCCGCGGGATACGGCGACGGGTATCCGTATCATGCGCCGCAAGGCGCTCCCGTCCGTGTGGGGGAGGGGATTTGTCCGCTGATCGGCCGGGTTTCCATGGATATGATTGCCATCGATCTCGGCCCGGATCCTCAACCGGTTGGAGCACCCGTCATCCTCTGGGGGAAGGGGTTGCCTGTCGAACAAATTGCGCGTTGTTCTGGAACCATCCCCTACGAGCTTTTGTGCGGGGTTGCCCAACGGGTTCGCCATGAATGGCGAGGTTTTCCGGTCACCGAGCCACAGGCGGATCATGCCGCGAGCCACTGCACCCTACCGCTGTGATGCCTGTGGGGCCGAAGTGCCCCGTTGGACCGGCCGTTGCCCGGCCTGTGGAGCTTGGAATACACTGACGGAGAGGCGCGGCAGCCTGCCGGCACGCCGCGGTGGGAAAGCCCACCCCGCCGAGTCGGCCCAGCTCCTGGCCCTCCCGGAGATTCACGGTGCCCATCAGGACCGCAGAAGCTCGGGGATACCAGAACTGGATCGGGTTCTGGGCGGCGGACTGGTGAACGGCTCCGTTGTGCTCGTGGGGGGCGATCCCGGAATCGGGAAGTCCACGCTGGTTCTCCAAGCGGCTGCCCTCCTGGCTCAGGAGGAGCCCGTGGTCTACGTCAGTGGGGAGGAATCACCCGAACAGGTGGCAGCACGGAGCCAGCGGTTGGGCCTCAAAGGCGAACGGCTTTTCCTGGTGGCAGAAACCCATCTTGAGACCATCCTCCCCCTGATCGAGCAGGCTCGTCCACGTCTCGCGGTGATCGACTCGATCCAAACCGTGTACAGCGATCTCACCGAATCCCCGCCAGGTTCTGCGACGCAGTTGCGGGAATCCACGGCGGCACTGGTCCGATTGGCCAAAAAAACCGGAATCTGCCTCTTCATCATCGGTCACGTAACCAAGGAAGGAGCCATTGCGGGCCCCCGGGTCCTGGAACACCTCGTGGATACCGTCCTTTATTTTGAAAACGATGCAGGTAGCCGCTATCGTCTGATCCGTTCCGTGAAAAACCGCTTTGGTTCGGCGAACGAACTGGGTGTTTTTGTCATGACGGATACCGGACTGCGGGAAGTCCGCAATCCATCCGCCATCTTCCTTTCGAATCGTCTGGAGTCGGTCAGTGGGAGCGTCGTGGCCGTGATCCGTGAGGGGAATCGTCCTCTCCTGGTTGAGGTTCAGGCCCTGGTGGATGAAACCCCAATCGTTCCTCCCCGGCGGATCTCGGTGGGGTCAGACTCGCAGCGCCTGATCCTTCTGCTCGCCATCTTGAACCGTCATGGCGGGCATTCGGTCAGTGGCCGTGATGTATTCGTCAATATTGCCGGGGGGCTACGGGTTTCCGAGACGGCGATTGATCTTCCCCTTCTTCTCGCCGTCTGGTCGAACTTGGTCAACCAGCCTTTGCCCCGCGATCTCGTGGCCTTTGGCGAAGTGGGCCTGAATGGTGAAATTCGACCGGTTTTCGGGGGAGAGGAAAGGCTAGAGGAGGCATGGAAGCATGGTTTCCGGAAAGCCCTGGTCCCCAAAGGCAACCTGCCCCGCTCCGGCCGGATTGTGCATGCTGGATTCCGGGCGGTCGAGACTTTTGCCGCCTGTGTTTCGGTACTGGCTGGAGATCCGCAGTTCCGGGCCCATCCGGATCCCAAATCTGCCCCACCGGATTAGTATTCTGGGTTGCCCGTCAGCAGTCCACGGTCAGGGGCATCTCGATGGGAGCCGGACGCTGGTTTCCATCGATATGCACATAGGTCAGTTGCGCAGTGGAGACGAGGTGGCTCTCGATATCCCCGAGGTCGATGGGACGCTCCACAAAAACCGATACATCAATGGTGACGGAGGTGTGGCCGATCCGGGACTGATCGGTGTAAAAGCTGACCACATCCCCCACGTAGACCGGCTTCAGGAAAACGAACTCGTTGACAGCAACCGTGACTACACGTCCTCCCGCGATTCGGTAGGCGAGAATGGCCCCGGCAATATCCGCGTGAGACATGAGCCAGCCCCCAAAGATATCCCCGACTCCATTGGTATCTTTTGGCATCGCGAGAGTGGAGACCGTGGCTGCCCGGTCGTGGGGAGGTGAGGTAAAGTGCATTGATCGGCCCTGTGAGTCGGATTCGTCGGCCGGAAGCCTAGCGGGCGGTGGGGGGGAGTAACGCGGACCATCCGGGGTCCGGCTTGAACCGTTCGCCGAACCGCTCTTCAAAATGGCGGAGACGTTCGTAGATCGAGGGGGAGCCGGTTTCCCGGATGTAACGGAGCGGTCCACCGCGGAACGGTGCAAACCCGGTGCCGAAAATGACCCCCGCGTCGATCAGGTCATCGTCCGCAACCACCTGTTCGCGACGGCAGGCGATGACTTCATTGAGCAGAGGCAGAAGAAGCCGATCCATGAGATCCGTGTTTCCGAGACGGGCCCGGGAAAGGTCCTTGATGGCTTTCCCATCCCGGTAGCGATAGAACCCCTGGCCGGATTTTTTCCCGAGTTGGCCAGCCTGGACCTTGCTTTGGAGCAGCTCGGGGACCGGTTTCCCCAGTTCCTCCGCAAAGATTCCAGCAACTGACAGGGCTACATCCAGGCCTACGGTATCGGCCAGTTCGACCGGTCCCATGGGCATCCCGAAATCCAGAGCGGCCTGGTCGATGGCCTCGAAGGGAATCCCCTCCATGCTGGCCTGGACGGCTTCCAGGAGATACGGCATGAGAACCCGGTTCACGAGAAAACCCGGCATGCTCCGGACCGGAACCGGAAGCCGGTCGATCTGGCGGACAAAGCTCAGGGCCCGGGCGGTCATGGCAGGATCCGTTCCTGGACTGTGGACCACCTCGACGAGAGGCATTTTGGCAACGGGGTTGAAAAAATGGATCCCCACCAGTCTCCCGGGATTTTCGAGATCGGCACTCAGTTTTTCGAGGCGGATGCTGGACGTGTTGGTTGCGAGGATGGCCTGGGGCTTGAGCCGTCCCTCGATTGCCGCATAAAGTTTTTTCTTGGCATCGGGATTTTCCGAGATGGCCTCGATGACGACGTCCGCTTCCGCTATGGAATGGCCTCCGATGTCCATTCGCAGCCGTCCGGCGGCTTCCGCCACCTGCTCGGGAGCGTGGAGTTGGCGCTCAAATAGTTTCCGGGCCCGTGCCAGGGCGGGCTCGACGAAGCGGGCCTCGCGATCCTCGACTGAGACCTGGAGGCCCCGGAGGGCGCACCAGGCTGCGATATCGCCGCCCATGACGCCAGCACCGATCACGTGGACATGCCGGACTTCCACGTCGGAACGTTTGCCGAGTGCCTTGAGCTTGTCTTGTAACAGGAAGACCCGGACCAGGTTGCGTGCGGTGGGGGAATCCATGAGGCTGGCGATGGAATGAGCCTCGGCTTCGTAGTGCGCCGGGGTAGCCGCAGCACCAAAACGTTCCCACAGCGAAATGACCGCATACGGGGCCGGGTAGAAATCAGGTCGTGCATGTTTTTTGACCTGATCCCGCAGGCGACGAGCGACCCAGGGTCGCAGCAACGTAAGGTTGAGAAGGTTGGCGCCGGATCCCGCACGATGAACCGGTGGAGCTTCAAACAAAAGAAGGCGGGCCTCGTTCCGGCCCTGTTCTAGGTCATTGACCATCCGGTCGGCCAGGCCGATTTTCAATGCATGGCCCGCTTGGACCGGATTGCCACGCAGGATCATCTGCAGGGCGGCGGAGGGGCCGATCAGGCGGACGCTCCGCACCGTTCCTCCAAATCCCGGATGGATTCCGAGCTTGATTTCCGGCAGGCCGAGCTTCGCCCCCTTGACCGCCACCCGATAGCGGCAGGCCAGGGCCAGTTCCAGGCCCCCTCCCATACAAAAACCGTGAATCAGTGAGACCGTTGGAAAGGGCAGGGCTTCGATCTCGGAAAAAATTTTCTGCCCGTTCCGGATGAGGGTTAGTGCCTCATCCGCATTCTTGAGCGTCGTGAACTCCTTGATGTCTGCGCCTGCGATAAATCCATTTTTCTTTTTGGAGTAGATGATCAGTCCACGGGGTGAGGCGGCGGCAATTTCGTGGATCCGTGTGCCCAGCTCGGAAACCACGGCCTGCGAGAGCGTATTGGTCCCGCTGTCCGGATGATCGATTGCAAGCCATGCAAACCCCTCTTGATCTACTTCATAGGACCAATGCGAACCCATTGGAATGACTCCCGTCTTTCGTTAGCGGTCCCATTATAGCCCGGGCCGCCGAGACTGACCGGAGGCAAACGGGGCCCAACCGGCCAATGGCCTCAAGGAGGGCTCACGCGGGGCTTGCTGCACCGGATGGAGCGCTCGCCTAATGAAGCCTGCAGTCACAAACCAGCGGCAAATGGTCCGAATAACGGACGCGCGGGATGCGGAAATCGCGGATTTCGATCTCCGGACTGGCCAGGATAAAGTCCAGCTGCTTTCGTGGGCGGAGGCTCGGATAGGTGGGTTCGCCCGTGGTGTTGGCGGTCATGAGGCGGGTAGCCGCCGAGAAAAGCTTGATTTCATAATCCCCCCAGAGGGTGTTGAAATCGCCCGCGACTACGACCGGTTTGGGGCTGGCCTTGACGAGATCATAAAGGTCGGACAATTGGTAATGCCGATGCCGGTATTTGAGCGAAAGATGGACCAGGAAAATCCGGATTCCCTCAAACTCGAGCTCGATCAGGAGCCGCTTGACACCCGTCTCGAAATAATGGAAATGAACCTGCCCAAGGCCTCCCCGGGTGATGAACGCGTTGGCCTGTTTCCTGACGACCGGTAGGCGGGTCAGGAACGAACGAGGCGCGTACTTGCATTCCCAACGCGCCCCATGACTGCCCAATGCTTCAGCAATGGCTTCTGCCTGGTTGATCCGGCCACTGCGGAGCGATCCGGAGTCCACTTCGACCAGGGCCAGGATATCCGGATTCAACGAACGCAGGTACCGGCACAATCGATGGAAGCGGACCTTCGTATCCCTCAGGTAGCCCGCGCCGGGCATTGGCAGGTTGAAGGTCGCGCCGGTTCCCGTGGCGTATCGCATGTTGTAGACAATAAGACGGAAGTTTTGCACGGGGAAGTTTCGGGAGGGCCGTCCTAGTATCTTATCGTTAATACCGAAGGCTCGACTGCCCTTCTGGGTCAGGCACGTTCCCTGGACTTGGTAGAATCATCCCAGCGGGGAAAGAGATGCCTTGAGAAGGCCGGGAGATGCTTCCTTGAAAGTCCAGACTGCATGCCCTTTCTTGCTAGCCGGTGACATTGGCGGAACCAAGGCCCTGTTGGAACTATTCGAGGCACATCCGGAGGGCCCCCAGCAGGTTCGGCAGGCTGCACTGCAGAGTGCGGATTACGAGTCGCTCGAGGCGATGCTGGCCCATTTCTTGGGAACCGAAAGGGCCCGGGTGCAGGCTGCCGCCCTGTCGGTGGCGGCTCCCCTTCGCCGAGGGCAGGGCCGGTTCACCAACCTGCCCTGGAGGATGGACCAGTCCGCCTTGTCCAAGGAACTGGGGATTCCCAAGCTTGTGCTCATCAACGATTTCGTGGCTGCCGTGTTTGGAATCCAGGGCTTGGACGAAGCGGATCTTTGCTGGCTGAACGGTGAGGCGCCCGATCCAGCCGGCATGCGCGTGGTCCTCGGTCCGGGAACCGGCTTGGGCTTGGGTTTCGGGATTCCGCGATCCGGCTCCTCCCCCCTTCTTGACGCTTGGCCGTCCGAAGGCGGACACATCGATTTTGCTCCCCGATCGGATGAGGATGCCGAGATCTGGCGTTATGCACGTCGGGCTTTCGAGGGTCGGGTCGGCTATGAACGCTTGCTCTCCGGCTCAGGTCTGAGCCTGCTCTATTCCTTCTACCGTCTGCAAAGCGGATTGGTCCGGTCCAATGAAAGCGGACCCAGGACTGAACCGGCCGAAGTGAGCCGGCGCGCCGGGAACGGGGGAGATGCCGATGCGGTCCGGGCAGTGGACAAGTTCCTCGAGTTGCTGGGAGCTTTTGCCGGCAATGCGGCATTGCTGTTCCTGCCGCAGGGCGGAGTCTATCTGGCAGGCGGGATGGTGATCCACATGGTCTCCCATCTTCGCCGCAGTGCGCTCCTGGCTTCTTTCTCAGACAAGGGAAGACTCTCTGATGTGGTGGCCCGGATTCCGCTAGCTGCGGTGCTCAATCCTCAACTGGAGCTTTTCGGCGCACGCTGGTGTGCAGAACAGCTGGTTCGATTCCGGCGCCGCTCGATGGCCCGGCCATAGGCTTTCTCGTATTCACGGGCTCGTGAGTGCCAGCTGAAATCGAGATTCATGGCGCGTTCGCAGATTGAATTCCAGCGCGTGGGATCCTGAAATGCCCGTTCCGCGCGTCGGCAGCAGTCGAGGAGGGCCTGAACGGTCGGTTCCTGGAAGAGAAAACCGGTCCCCCCCGGAACTCGGTCTGCATCCAGGATTGTATCGACCAGCCCGCCTACTGCGTGGGCCACCGGAGGGGTGCCGTAGCGCTGACTGTACATCTGGGTCAGCCCACAGGGTTCGTAGCGGGAAGGCATGAGGAAAAGGTCGGCTCCCGCCATGATCAGGTGAGCCATGGATTCGTTCTGTTCGGTCTGGAGCGCGACCTTCCCCCGGTAGGCTCGGCAGGATTCCCTGAGCCCTTGCTCCACGTCCCGATCGCCTTTTCCAAGCAGCACGAGCCGCCAACCCCGGTTCACCAGTTCGGGGATTGCGTCCGCAAGCAGGTCGATTCCCTTTTCGTTTACGAGCCGGCCCACGAATCCCGCTATGGGATGCGTCGTGTCCTCAAGTGCCATGTGATCCAAAAGCCGCTTCCGGCATGCCCGTTTTCCCTCGGGCTTCCCAGCCGCATAGTGGGTTGGCAACAGCGGATCGGACGCAGGGTTCCAGGTATCGGAATCAATTCCATTCAGGATCCCGGAAAGATCATCCTGTCGTTTTCGGATCAGGTTGGCCAGTCCATCCCCTCCTTCGGGGGTGCCGATCTCGCGTGCGTAGTTCGGACTCACCGTGGTCAGCTGGTCTGCGAAACGCAAGCCGGTTTTGAGGCTCGAGGCTGAAAGACCCAGGAGAATTCCAGGATCCTCGTTCCAGAGATCAGGAGGCAGCCCCAGCCGGTCGAAGCTCTCCCGCCCAAAAAGGCCGGGGTATCCTAGATTGTGGATCGTGAAGAGGGTGGGGAGGGCGGTCCCGAGTGCTTGCGACCAGAAGGGGATGAGGCCCATCGGCCAGTCGTGTCCATGGAGGATGTCGGGGCGGGTTGGAGCCTCCTGTCCCTGATGGGCATAGGCCATGACCAGGATCTTGCAGAACTCGGCATACCGCTCGACCAAATCCGGCCAGGGACGGCCGGAAGCATCGGCATAGGGGGTTCCAGAACGGCCTGCAAACCCCGGTCCTGAAATCCAGAGGATGCGCAGACGGTCGGTAACGGGGGTTTCCTGCCATCCCCACTCGGGAACAACCAGAAAACCGCTGCGTCCCCTCGGGAGCAGGCCTGTGTCGGGTAGTCCGGTGGTTCCTGTGTAGGGGATGAGGATCTGGACCTCATGTCCCAAGGCCGCCAAGGCCCGTCCCAACGAGGCCGAAACGTCGGCAAGCCCTCCGACCTTGATCCATGGGGCTAGTTCACTCGTGACAAAGGCGATGTTCATCGGTGCTCGGGTGGACGCCAGACGGTTGGGTTTCCTGGCAGTGTCCAGCATATCAACCCAGCCCATGCTATCGTAACAAATGCCTCTGAGAAGAAGGAACCGGTCTTGCGGTTTCCTGGATGAAGAACCTGGATTTTTCGCACCGGTTCATCAGCCGGCTGGTCCGCCAGACCCTGGCCGTGATCCTTGCCGGCGGGCGGGGCTCGCGTCTCAAGGGACTGACCGAAAATCGTGCCAAGCCAGCCATGCCGTTTGGTGGCAAATACCGGATCATCGACTTCCCACTCTCCAACTGCCTGAATTCCGGGATCCGCCAGATCGAGGTGATTACCCAATACAAGGCGCATACCTTGATTCGCCACTTATCGCAGGGATGGAGTTTCCTGCGTGGCGACTTCGAGGAGTTTATTGAGATTCTGCCAGCGCAGCAGCAACGCGGGACCCAGTGGTACCAGGGTACGGCGGATGCGGTGTACCAGAATCTGGAGCTCATGCAGACCCATCGCTATGCCTACGCACTGATTCTGGGAGGTGACCACATCTACAAGATGGACTACAGCACCCTTCTGGGCTTCCATGTCAGCCGGGGGGCCGATGTGACGGTTGCCCTGAGTGTGGTTCCCGTCAGTGAAGTCTCCCGGTACGGGATCGTGCGTCTAGATTCCGAGGACCGCTTGATCGATTTCCGTGAGAAACCGGAGTCGCTTCCTTCAGGGTGGTATCCGGGGGACCAGGCGATTGCCTCCATGGGCATTTATGTCTTCAACCGTGATTTCTTGAATTCCTGCCTTGAGGAAGATTCCGGCCGGACGGACTCGGGACATGATTTTGGACATGATCTGTTGCCCCGTCTGATCGCCAGTGCCAAGGTTTATGGGTTCCGGTTCACGGATGGTTCGGGTATTCCTGCGTATTGGCGGGATATTGCGGATCTGGATGCCTACTGGAATTCAAACATGGAACTCGTCCAGGTCATTCCGGAATGCAATCTCTACGATCTCGATTGGCCGATCTGGACAGCCGCTGAACAAGGGCCACCCGCCAAGTTTGTGTTCGACGAACCGTCCCGCCGGGGGATGGCACTGAACTCGCTCATCGCGGGAGGTTCGATCATTTCAGGATCGGTCATCCGAAGCTCGGTGGTTTCGCGGAATGTCCGGATTGAGGACGGATGCGAAATCGAGCAGTCCGTGATCCTGAGTGGCGCGACAATTGGTACCGGCTCCCGGTTGCACCGTGTGGTCGTGGAAGAGGGAATCACTCTCGGGCCCGGTACGCACATTGGGTATGATCCAGTGACCGATGCCAGGGTTTATGAGCGAAGCTCGGGTGGCATCACGCTGGTGCGTTAGTCTCTGGAGACCACAGAGCACGAAAGCGATATCATAGAATCCGAATTTGGAGCGGGACTGGTGTTCCTGGGGCATCTCTCGGCCAGTCGCCCAGGCAGTGGCCGTCGTAGGCCCGGGAATTCGCTACAAGATGGCTGTCCCTGTGTCCGTGCGCTTCGAAAGCCGAGGTGCACGCCATGCCCAAGCCCATAGTCGCGCGGGATCCGAGATCCTGAAAGGCCAACTGCCGGATGTGGAAAACTGCCGGATCCTGCGGGAAATCACACCCGGTCGTTAAGAAGACCCGCGATGGGAATCGAGGTGAAAGGTCTCTTCCTGGCGGGTCATGGGGTTTTCGGCAGGGCTGCATCCCTCCTGACATGATCCGGTTTGAGGTCACGAAACCGGACGAGAGGGGAGCCAATCGCCTTCCCGGTACCTGGAGAAACGAAGCAGGACGCTGGTTTTCAGGAGCGCGTTCCCCTGGAATACAGGCGGATCAACTCGGGTCCGGCGTAACGGGCCTCTCGACCCAGCTCTTGTTCGATGGCGAGGAGACGGTTGTATTTGGCGATCCGTTCGCCGCGTGCAGGGGCACCTGCCTTGATCTGGCCCGCATGGCTGGCAACGACGAAATCCGCAATGAATGCATCGAGAGTCTCGCCGGAACGGTGAGAGAGCATGACCCGCCAGCCCCCCTGGACGGCCGTTCCGATGGCCGCCTGGGTTTCGGAGACCGTGCCGATCTGGTTCGGCTTGATCAGGACCGAATTGGCCTGCCGGGTTCGGATGCCATTTTCGATCAGCTGCGGGTTGGTGCAATACAGGTCGTCCCCGATGATCTGGACTTGTGATCCCACCCGTTCGGCCAGCGATGGCCAGGATTCGGAATCCGATTCGCTGAGGGGATCCTCCAGAGAAATTAGGAAGGGATAGTCTTTGACCAGCGATGCACAGTACTCCACCATGCCGGGAGAATCGAGGCTCCGTTTTTCGGTGCGCAGCAAGTACCCGCTGGACTCGTAAAAACCGCTGGCGGCAAGATCGAGGGCGATGGCCACATCAGCACCTGGGCCAAAACCGGATTTTTCAATTGCCTGCGCGATAAACTCGATGGGTGCACGGTTGGAGGTGGTGGGCGGTGCAAACCCACCCTCATCCCCGACTCCGGTCGGCAGATGGCTTTTCTTGAGTTCGCTTTGCAGCGCATGATAGATCTCGCTGCTCCATCGCAGGGCATCTCGAAACGAAGCGGCCCCCCATGGTACGATCATGTATTCTTGGAAGTCGGATCCCTGCCACTGGGCATGGACTCCGCCATTCCAGATATTGAGATACGGAACGGGGATCAAGGTGGGGGCTTGGCCGGGGTGCAGGCTACGGTAGAGGGGTAGTTTCCGCCGATGCGCAAGAGCGCGTGAAAAGGCGATCGAGCAGCCCAGCAGGCTGTTTGCTCCAAGCCGGTTTTTCCCCGGTGTGCCATCCAGTTCGATCATCAGGCGATCGAGACCCGACTGGTCTTCCGGCTGTTGTGCGACGATTGCGTCTGACAGTTCTCCTTCAACCGCCCGGATGGCCTGCAGAACGCCCAGTCCGCGGTAGCGGGAGGGGTCGCCATCACGAAGCTCATGGGCTTCCCGGCTGCCGGTCGAGGCTCCGGAGGGAATCCCGGCCTCATGGATGCTCTGGTCGGTCAGGACGCATTGCACCGATAGGGTGGGATTGCCGCGCGAGTCAAGGATTTCGGAGGCCTGAAATTGCCGGATCCAGGGTTTCATGAGTGATGATCGGAATCGGATGTGTGCGTTATTGTATCAAGGGTGGAGTGCAAGGCCGCCGCCGGACTCCGTCGATACACCAGATCCAGCGGCTGGAGGATCGCACCAGAACGGATCAGAAGGTTGATAGACCCGGCTTGCGGGTATGGCGGAATCCCGCTTCAGGCAACGGGCCAGCGCCTGTTGTTTGCCGGTTCCGCAAGCCAGCCAAAGACGGGTTCGGGCTGCTTGGAGGGTCGGAACGGTGAGGGTCATTCGCCTCTGGCCGTGGTAGGGACGGGTGAGGGCGACACTCTGATCCCTGATGTCGAGAACAGGATCGCCAGGTACGAGAGAGGCGGTATGTCCATCTTGCCCCAAGCCTAGATGAATGAGATCCAGGACCGGTGGTGACCCACAGCAGGCTTCCAACTCCCTTGCGTAAACGCTGACTTGTTTCCGAATCAGGCTGTCTGGGTCGTACGGCATGGGATGGAAACGGATCCCGGATGGGAGAAGGGGGATCAGGTGGCTCGCATTGCGCTCCGGGGAATCGTCCGGAACCATCCGTTCGTCAGTCTGGAACAGGTCGATACGGGACCAGGGCAGCTCTTCGCGGAAAAATGCGGCAAACATGGGCCATGGGGTGGTGCCGCCGGAAACCGCCAGGTGGCATCGTCCGTTTCGGGAAACGGTCTCTGCGACATACCGGACCAGATACAGGGCAGCCTCCTGACAGGCGGATGGACAATCCGGAGCAACCTGGAGATTGCAGGAGGCCGCATCGATCATGAAAATCCTTTCGGGCCGGGCCCACCGTTTTCCTTGCCGCAGGGATCGTGCCAGCCTCCCGGAAGATCGGCCAGGCTGTCGGCCTCATGAGGTCCCATCGAGCCCACCGGGTATTCGTATACGGGGGTCGTCTGGTTCAGGATCGGATCCACAATCTGCCAGGCCGCCTCGACCGCCTCCTGGCTCGTAAACAGGCCCTGGTCCCCCCGGATGGCGTCACCCAGCAAGAGCTCATAGGGATCTTCCTCATTCCTCTGGTTGCGCATCACCAGTAACTCGAGTGGCTGACCAACCATGGCGGGGCCCGGTCGTTTGGCACGGGCACCGAGTCCGATCTCCACCCGGTCCGGTCCAAGACGAAAGCGGAGATAGTTGCTGCCTGGTGGAAAGGGTTCGCTTGTGATGGAAACCGGCGGATGCTTGAAACGAACGAGGATTTCGGTGGCACTGACGCGGAGGTTTTTCCCCGCACGGATCAGAATCGGGACTCCGCTCCAACGCCAGGTTTCGATCGTGGTTCTGAGCGCAGCATAGGTTTCCGTGCTGGAATGAGGATGGACGCCCGGTTCCTTGAGATATCCCGCATATTGCCCTCGGATGAGGCTTGTAGGAGAAATCGGCAGGATCGCCTTCAGAATCTTCGTTTTTTCATCCCGGTTTGACTCGGCCGAAGCGTTGATCGGGGGATCCATGGTCAGGATCGAGAGGGTATGGAGAAGGTGGTTCTGAACCACGTCCCGGATGGTGCCTACCTCGTCATAAAACGCTCCGCGGTCCGTGACGCCGAAGTTTTCCGACATGGTGACCTGGATGCTCTCCACATAGTGGTTGTTCCAGATGGGCTCGAGGAAACTGTTGGCAAAACGAAAGTAGATCAAATTGAGGACCGGGTCCTTTCCTAGGTAGTGGTCGATACGGAAAAGGCGTTCCTCGGGGACGACCGAGTGAAGGAGCCGGTTCAATGCAATGGCCGATTGCAGGTCATGCCCAAAGGGTTTCTCGACAATCAGCCGTGCCCGGCGGGTCAGCTTGTGCTGGTGCAGCGCATCTGCGACCGTTCCAAACAAGCTGGGCGGGATCGCCAGATAAAAGAGGGGAGCCCGGACGTTTTGCAGGTGATCGGCCAAAGCATGGAAAGTTTCCGCATCGCGGTAGTCTCCATCGATGTAGTCAAAACGCCTGCAGAGGCTTTCAGCTGCCGGGCTTCCGGTCCCGGGCGAGGATGCCTTCAGGCTTTCCTGGATGCGTTGACGGAACTGGTCTTGTGACCAGCCGCTCTTGGCTATCCCGATGAGCTTGGGGGGGAGGGATTCCGAAGACTCGAGACGCGCCAAGGCACTAAAGATCTTTTTTGCTGCCAAATCGCCGCTGGCCCCGAAGAGGACGAAGGCATCGGAGAGCTCGATGCCTGTCATTCGGACGTGCCCGGTTTTTCGGCATGTCCGCCAAACTCACTGCGCAAAGCGGAAAGCAGGCGCCGTGCAAAAGCACTCTCCCCACGGGAATCAAAACGTGCGAAAAGGGCAGTGGCCAGAGTGGGAGCCGGTGTCCCTGATTCGATCGCGGCCTCAAGGGTCCAGCGGCCCTCTCCCGAGTCAGACACACGACCTTGGAAGGATTGCAGTTCCGCATCCTGGCTGAGTGCGTCAGCAAGGAGGTCGAGCAACCAGGAAGAAATCACGCTCCCCCGGCGCCAGAGCTCCGCGATCTCGGAGCAGGGAAGGGAGTACCGGTACGCTTCAGGGTTCCGGAGCGGGGTGGTTTCAGCGTCGTCGGCAACCGGATGGCTCCCGACGTTGGCATGGCGCAGGATATTGAACCCCTCGGCATAGGCGGCCATGAGGCCATACTCAATCCCGTTGTGGACCATCTTGACAAAGTGGCCGGCACCGCTCGGTCCGCACAGCAGATAGCCCTTTTCGGCACTGGTGGGCTGCTGTTCGGTGCGGGCGGGAGTCCGGCCCGCAGCCGCCAGGCCGGGTGCCAGAGCGGAAAAAACCGGCTCCAGACGGGCATAGGCTTGCCGAGTTCCGCCGATCATGAGGCAATATCCCCGCTCCAGCCCGAAAATCCCGCCACTGGTTCCCACATCCAGGTATTCGATTTTTTTTTGTGCCAGTTCCCTCGAACGGCGCTGGTCATCCCGGTAAAAGGAGTTTCCGCCGTCGATCACCGTGTCTCCGGGCGCGAGCAGTGGCACCAACTCTTGAAGCAGGCGATCCACCCGTCCCGCTGGGACCATCAACCAGACTGTTTTGGGTGGAGTGAGCTGCCCGACCAGCTCTCCCAGGCTGTTGGCTCCCTTGCCTCCATATTGAACCAGTGTCTGGAGAACCCCGGCATCTACATCAAATCCGACTACTTCGTGTTTTGCATCCAGGAGACGGCGGGACATGTTGATGCCCATCCGGCCCAAGCCGACCAAGCCTATTTTCACAATTTCGCCTCCGGTTGTAGGGCAGACTCGTTTCAGGACTCCACATAGTTGAGAAGGTCATCCAGCCGGACACGGAAAACCCTCCGGCCCCGGGTTTTGAGGGCTTCATAGTCGCCATCGGCCTGTGCCTTGATCAGTTCACCAAAACCATAGGCTTGTCCCGGAATGGACAACGATTCCCTGAAGTCATCCAGGAATTGGATAAAAACCCCATTTGCGGGTCCTCCCTTGTGAAGCTGCCCGGTCGAGTGAAGGTAGCGGGGACCAAACTCCAGCTGGGTGGCGACCTGGTAACGGTTTCGAAGCCGGGTGCGAAGGGTTTCCAACTGTAGGCGGAAGGGGGATTCCAAGTCGATGTAGGCTTGGAAGGCCAGGTAGTCGCCCGGCTGCAGGCTGGCCAAGGCTTTTGCCGGAGAATCCAGGGGTGGGGGAGGGAGGCTTTTCCCACGGAGCCGTAGTCTGGCGGCCTGCTTGGCACTTTCGACATCGGGCTGGTCAAATGGATTGAGTCCCAGAATGTGTCCGGCGATGGCGGTTGCAAACTCCCACCGGAACACCTCGGCACCCAAACGCTCGGGTTTGAGTTCGGGTAGAACGACTTGTGCGAGATCCGCCTGGTCCAAGGCCCTCCATCCCTCGGACAGGGTATCCAAAGTCACGAACAGGCGATCCGGACCGTAATTGCGGGCCTGGGTCAGCGATTCACCCTGAATGGGTATGATTCCGTGGTTGTGTTTCCCGGTGGACTCTGCCAGAAGCTGTTCCAGCCAGCCACCGAAACGGGAGAGTGTGGGCGGCAGGAGGAGGGTGCACTTGTCCCGTCCGGATTGGGCTTCAAGACCAAGGATGGTTCCAAGGACGAGACCTGGGTTTTCATGTGCCGGGACACAGGGTGCACAGGCGGTGGCCATGGCTTCTGCACTATGAAGCCACGGCCCGAGAGGAACACCCTTGAATGCCAGTGCGACGAGACCAAAATAGGAAAGTGCCGAGTAGCGACCGCCGATTGTCGGGTCGTTTCTGAACAAGGCGCGAAATCCCCGACTCAATGCCAGTTTTTCAAGTTCGGTGCCGGGGTCCGTGATGGCCAGGTAGTGGGCGCCAGTGGGGTCATGGGCCCAGAACAGATCAAGCTGGGAGCGTGTTTCCAGGGTCGTGCCAGACTTGGATGCGATGACCACCAGACTTTTTCCGGGGTGATAACGATCCAGAGCCCTCTTCACGGTGACCGGGTGGCTCGTGTCCAAGACCTCAATATGGACGCCCTGTGCAGTCGGCCAGGCCTGTTCGACCACCCGGGCGAACAGGCTGGATCCGCCCATGCCACACCACAGGATTTCTCGGATACCCGAACGGACAAGATTGGCAGCAAAGTGTTCCAGTCGAGTCACATGGTCCTGCATGTAGCGGGGAGTATCCAACCAGCCCAACCGATTGACGATTTCGTCCGGTTGGGGTTGCCATATCCGGTAATCGCGCTTCCAGAACTGTTCCGCGAGCTTTTCATTTTGCAAAGATGCAATCTTCTCGGACAGGGTGGATTCAAGGGGGCCCTCGTAATGAGGCAAGGAGGAAGTGGCATGCGCTTGGCCCAAAGCCCTTGTCTTTTGACGCAGTCGTTCGGTCAGACGGTCAAACGATTGGACAAATGCCTGTTGGCCCTCAAGTTGCAGGGTTCGTGCCCACTGTTCGAGATCAATGCCGAACTTGCGGGCCTGGTCCAGCGTTTTTTCCGCTGTCTCCAGGGAGAGGAACGTTTGGGGTTGGCCTGAGGCTGCAAACGCCAGGAGAGTCGCCTCCGGAACCGTATTGATCGTGTGGGGTGCAAGCAGTCGATCCACGTAGTAGGTTGCAGACAGGGCCGGATCCTTGGCACCGGTTGAGGCCCATAGGACACGCTGGGGTGTGGCGCCTTCGTCCTCCAGGCGTTTCCAGCGGACGGAGCCGTGGAGTTCCTCAAAGATCGAGTAGGTCTGGCGGGCAATCGCAAGGCCCATCTGGTTCCGATCCATGCGGGGCTCATGCGCGGTCGCGTAGACATCCCACCGGGAAATGAAAAGCGAGGCCACAGAAGCAATATTCAAGGGGAGATGCTGTGCCAGACGGGTTTCCAGCCCTGCCCAGTACGCTTGTGCTGCAGCGTGATACTGATCGCCTGAGAAAAGGAGGGTGACGTTGACGTTGATCCCCATGGTGATCAGGGTTTTGAGAGCCTGGATTCCGGCCTCGGTCCCGGGAACCTTGATCAAAAGGTTGGGCCGGTCGACGGCCTTCCAGAGACGTTCGGCTTGTTCAATGGTTCCCGCGGGATCATTGGCCAAACGTGGCGATACCTCAAGGGAAACAAAACCGTCTGTGCCATGGCTTTTTTCATGGACCGACCGGAAGCAATCCGCAGCTTCCTGCAGGTCGGCGACTGCCAGGCTAAAGAAGAACTCCTCGATCGACTGCCCGGAAAAAGGATCGTAGCGCGAAATCGCCTCGTCATAATCGCTGCTTTCCGCGATGGCATGGTCGTAAATGGTCGGGTTGGAAGTCAGACCCAGCAGGTTAAAGTCCCTGATGTAACGCTGGAGGGTTCCACTGGTCAAGATTCCGCGACGGATATAATCGAGCCACAAGCTCTGGGGAACCTGTTTCAGCTGTTCGATCGGCTTCATGGTCACCTCGTCTTTCAAGCCACGCCCGTTTCACCGGGGTCCGCGATGACAAGCGAGAAATCCTGGCCTTCCCAACGGCCATCGAGCCAGCGAAAAGTGAACTGGATCGTCTGGCCTGGTGCCAGTTTCGCGGTAGGAAGATCGGCATAATAAAGCCCGAGCCCGCCGTATTCGGTGCCCAGGTCCTTGGGCTCCTTCCATCCGTCATGGCCATAGTGGACCAGCCCGGGAGACGAGAGCAGGATGCGCAACGGAAACCCGGCAGGGACCTGTTTCCGCCGGCAGTTGAACGACCATCCCGCATAGGGTCGCCTGGGTTTTTTCCCCTGATAGCGTTTCCAGACGGTGGCGGGAAGGTCCAGAATCCGACCAGCCGAGCGGCTGGCACAGAGCTTGATGAACTCGGCATGGGCCCAGAGCAGCGGCATGGCTGATCGCGTGGGTTTCCCGCTTCGGAGGCCGGTCTCCCGAAGATCGTCTTGATCCCAGACCTGTTCCGGGATCAGTCCACCGGGCCCTGTCATCTTGGCCATCCCTCGCAGGTAGGGAAGGGGATCCTGCCCTGACGCCAGGGCGTAGTGACCGCGTTCACCAACCAGCAACGGCCAGCCCCGACCCTTTCCTGTCCCGTCAAACGAATGGCCATCGTTATGTTCACCATAGCCATCGCCGTTGTAGCGGTGCCAGACCGGGCCGGAGGGTGTGTCTGCGCAAAGCAGTGCGTCGGCGACTTTCAGGGTCGACACGATATGGGGATCCGTGGGCGAGCGGAGTCCGTAACGGACCAGTTGAAGGAAATCCATTGCAATCTGTTCGCTTGCTGGTGGGGATGCGCCATCCGAGCGGTTGTGGATGAGAAGGCTCCGGTTTAATGCCGACCGGTTTTCAAGCACTTCGCGCGGTGCGATCCGAACGTAGTAACCCTCCACTCCCTGTTGGCGGGCCAGATTCGTGTTCGTGACGTAGCACCACTCTTCTATGCTGGCATTCCACTCGTCCGCGATTGAAAGCACGAACCCGGCTTCATCGGGCTTGAGGTGCACCGAGCCTTCGATCAGAGCGGAAATCAGAACAGCAAGCGTGAATGGATTGATGCCGGAATCCTCTTCCCAGCGGTCCTGGTCTGTGGTGGGACCAGAATGAACAATAAAGGTCAGGGCACGCCGGATCATTTCCGTCACCTGAACCGGCCCGAGTGCTCCGGCCTCACGAAGAAAGCCTGCAAGCAGGACGGGAAATGCGGCCTCGTCCAGCTGAATCCCTTCCCAATAGGGGCGCCCGCCCAGCCACTGGTTCTGGAACCAGTGGCCATCCGGTTGTTGCGTGGCGATCAGGTAGGACAGGACACGCAAGGCCTCAGCCGGTTGGCCCAGAATGAAGAAGCTCATGGCACTTTCGACGAGATCCCGTGGCCAGACGAGGTGGTATCCGGCCCCGGTACTGTGGCCCTCGAGAGCAGTCAGGGATTCTCCCCAAGGGACACTCAGGCTGGCCACCATCGCACCGGGGAAAGCGCGATCCTGATGGCATTTCAAAACCAGGATGGATCGAGCCATCGTGGGACGGAACTCCGGGGGTGTCGTTTCTTCGATCCGGAAAGAGGATTGCCAGTTTTCCCAGGATTTTCGAGATTCCTGCCAGGATCTCTCGAAGGGCTCCACCAATGCGGACGCGGCCAGCGTGGCGGCGGCGGAAGCCGAGCTGGAAAACCCAATGGCCAGGGTCCCTTCGTTTTTCAGGGCCCCGGCGAGGGTCAGGACTCCAGGGCCTGCTTCCGGGTTCTCATGGGTGAGGGTCTTGTTCTGGTTGAGGTCCGTCCACGCATCGGATTGTCCAAGCAGTCCCACCTGGAGACGGGAAAGCACGTCCTCGCCATTACAGGTTCCCATCAGGGCCAGGCCAAAGGGTCCCTGTTCGGCCGCAATGGTCTTGGAAAGTCCACGGATGAAGGTGGTTCCGCGCTGGTTGAGATTGGTGTTTCCCACCCGAGGAGTCAGGACGAAAAAGAGTTCCAGTGATGGATTTTTGGCCTCATAAAGATAATCGACCAGAATTACGTCCCGGCATAGATCCGGGCAGATTCGCAAGGTCAGGTTGAACTTCTGGTTCTGATGATGGCAGACGACGAGCGGCAAACCAGGTTCGAGTTCTTCGAGTTCATAGGCCTGTTCCTGACGGAGGTCGGACCAGTAATTTTTCCCGTCCGCCACCACGAAGTTGAGGTCGCGAATCTGCGGGATATCGATACGTGGGTAGAAAACCTCGTTGAGCAATCCTTGGCCGATGGTAAAC
>JAKATI010000022.1 GCA_021828045.1 Pseudomonadota bacterium
CCGATCTGAAAGTGAAGTCCACATCTTCCCTTTCCGGCGACCCTTCGGGCTTAGCATTGCGGTGGGTCCATTCACCCGCGTGACACCCAAGAACTGGAGCGGGACCCTCGTAAGCACCGTGCAGGGCGATCTGCTCTGCCCGGTCCGGCCAATCCAATCGTATTCTTTTAACCCCTCGTTTCCGATCCTGCCGACCTTTGCCTCGGCAATGGTGGGTACCGATGGACAGGTCTTGACGACACAATTGGCCATTTTCCGGATTGGGGGGGTCATGCAAGCCGACCGGATGATGGCGCGTTTTCTTCGGCACTGGCACTTTCAGGGGACGGGGACCTATTTCCCTCCCGTGCATCTGCTCATGGACTGGCATCTCATTCCGCTCCGCAAGGGTCAGCCGCTGCCTCCGGGTGTCATTTGCGAATATCCCGGCTATCCGGCGTCCGGCTCATACCGTGGGAAGATGGTCCACCACCTGCGCTGGCCGGTCTACGTCTTGCGGGAGGGGGGGGAGAAAGAACTCTTCGCCGCCAATCCAGTCCAGGCCCGCTAGGGACTAGAGCGTGTCTTGCCCATTACCCTGCAGAGACAATGGAACCCCTGCCTGTTGACATGGACCCGTAACCGGCGTTAGTCTGGTGTCCAGTCTGGCGCCGATTTGATCCTCAGCTTGCGGGCGCCTTATAAATACGGCTAAAGCGGGTACCGATCGGGAACCTGCTCCAGCCGTTATGTGGAGCGGGTTTTTTTATGTCGGTCGATGTACAGAACGTCAAAGCAGTCCAATGGAGCCTGGGGGTCCGGCCGCTCGTGCTGCGGAAGGTCTGCGGTTTCTCGGGCGGCTTCCGAACCGGGTGGATGGCAAGATGAGCGGACTCTCTGCCGGCGGGATCCGGAAGGGGCAAGGCCGAGGGTCGGTCACCCCCCGGGTCTCTTTCGAGTTTTTCCCACCGGCTACACCGCAACTGGTCCGACAGTTCTGGTCAGTCATGGATCGGCTGGCCCCCCTGGCACCCGACTTTGTATCGATCACTTATGGAGCGGGTGGGCGAACACGCAAACGGACTCATGAAATGGTGGTCGCCGTCAAGCAGCGCACATCCATTGAGCCAGCCGCCCATCTCACCTGTGTCGGAGCCAGCCGCGAGGAGATCCATGACATTCTTGAACGGTATTGGCAGGCCGGGATCCGTCATCTCGTCGCCCTGCGAGGGGACCCACCGTCAGGAAGTAGCGCTTTCGTTCCCCATCCCTTGGGCTATGCCGGCGCGGTCGATCTGGTGGCCGACATCCATGCATTCGCGGATTTCGAAATCAGCGTGGCAGCCCATCCCGAGGGGCATCCCGATTCCACCTCCCTCAAGGCAGACCTGGATCACCTGAAGCGCAAGGAGGCCGCCGGGGCCTCTCGCGCCATCACCCAGTATTTTTTCGATCCCGAGGTGTTTCTGAGGTTCCGGGACCAGGCAATCCGGGCCGGGATCCGGATGCCGCTCGTGCCCGGGATCCTGCCAGTCACGGATTTTGGACAACTGCAACGGATCAGTGCCCGTTGCGGGGCCCGGGTTCCCCCCTGGCTGGAACAGCTTTTTGCCGGGCTGGACCAGGAACCCGAAACCGGGAGGCTGGTGGGTGCCCATGTGACGGCCGGGCTCTGCCAGGACCTTCTCCGCGAGGGAGTCGAGGCCTTTCATTTCTACACCCTGAACCGGGCCGAGCTCACTCGTGCGGTGTGCCGATTCCTCGGCGTGAGCGAAAAACCCCTGCGCCCGGAAAATCGGCCGGCCGCCACCCTGCACGATTGATGGCATGAAGCTTCGGGAGTTCCAGGCACTGACCCAGGACCGGATCCTGGTGCTCGACGGCGCCATGGGAACCGAAATCCAGCGTTTGGGCCTTTCGGAATCCGATTTCCGGGGGGGGCGTTTCGCCGGGCACCCGCGGGATCTCAAGGGCAACAATGACCTGCTTAACCTGACTTGCCCGGAACGGATCGGACGGATCCACGAGAGTTACCTCGATGCAGGCGCGGATCTGATCGAAACCAATACCTTCAACTCCACCGCCATCGCCCAGGCCGATTATGGAACTCGGGATCTCGTCTATGAACTGAACCGGGAAGGTGCTCGACTGGCCTGTGCCGCGGCGGCAGCCTGGAGCCGGCGGACACCGGATCGCCCGCGATACGTGGTCGGGATCCTGGGACCGACCAACCGGATGGCCTCCCTGTCTGCCGAGGTGGGCGACCCGGGGGCCCGGGCCGTTGATTTCGACGAACTCGTCCAAGCCTACGAGGAGGCGGCACGAGGCCTCATGGACGGCGGGGCCGACTGCCTCATGGTCGAAACGATTTTTGACACCCTGAATGCGAAGGCGGCCCTTTTCGCCCTGGAGGGTCTGTTCGCCTCACGAGGCGAGGTGCTGCCGGTCCTGATTTCGGCCACGATGACCGACCGGTCCGGCCGCATGCTCTCCGGCCAGACGCTGGAAGCGTTCTGGTATTCGGTGCGCCCATTTCATCCGGCCTGTGTCGGACTCAACTGCGCGCTCGGTCCACGAGAGCTCCGGGCCTCGGTTGCCGAGCTCGCCCGGCTGGCCGACTGTCCAGTCAGTGCCCACCCCAACGCGGGACTCCCCAATGCGTTGGGCGAGTATGACGAGTCGCCCGAGGTGATGGTCCAGGAAATCGGTGACTGGGCCCGTCAAGGATGGCTCAATCTCGTGGGGGGATGCTGCGGGACGACCCCGGCCCATATCCGTGCGTTTGCCCAAGCCGTCCACGGACTCAAGCCACGAACCCTCCCCGCAGCTGATCCCGCCCTGGGGTTGGCGGGTCTCGAACCCCTTCGCATCGGGCCGGACCACCTCTTCATCAACATTGGTGAGCGCACCAATCTTACCGGTTCTGCCCGGTTCAAGAAGCTGATCCTCGAGGAGGATTTCGAGGCGGCATTGGGCATTGCCCGAGACCAGGTGGAACAGGGGGCCCAGATCCTCGATATCAACCTGGATGAGGCCTTGCTGGACGGACCCCGGGCCATGACGAAGTTCCTGCGCCTGCTCACGGCCGAGCCGGATATTGCCCGGGTCCCGGTCATGATCGATTCCTCCCATTGGCCGACGCTTCTGGCCGGTCTCCAGAACGTGCAGGGCCGACCGGTGGTCAATTCGGTCAGCCTGAAGGATGGAGAGGCCGAGTTCGTGAAACGGGCTCGCCTGATCCGTCGCTTCGGGGCCGCCCTCGTCGTCATGGCTTTCGACGAGACCGGGCAAGCCGATACGCTGGAACGGCGAATCGCCGTCTGTGAGAGGGCCTGTCGGTTACTGCGGGAAGAAGCCGGGTTTGGCCCGCATGACATCATCGTGGACCCCAATATTTTCGCCATTGGAACCGGCATCGAGGCCCATGACCGCTACGCACTCGATTTCTTCGAAGCCACCCGCGTTCTCAAGGCCCGCCTGCCGGGTTCGCTGATCTCGGGTGGGGTCAGCAACGTCTCTTTTTCCTTTCGGGGAAACCGGCAGGTCCGGGAGGCCATCCACGCGGTCTTTCTCTATCACGCGATCCAGGCCGGACTTGACATGGGCATCGTGAATGCCGGTGCCCTTCCGGTCTACGAGGAGATCGACCCCGATCTCCGGGAACGGGTCGAAGATCTGGTCCTGTTTCGTCGGAGCGATGCCGCCGAGCGACTGGTCAGCTGGGCCGGCCAGCGGGAAGCTCCGACGCCCGGGAAGGAGGAAGCCTTGGCGTGGCGGAACTGGCCGGTTGCCGAACGGCTGCGTCACGCCCTCGTGCAAGGAATCACGACCCATATCGAGGAAGACACGGAACTCGCCCGGCAATCCGTAGCGCGTGCGATTGAGGTGATCGAGGGACCGCTCATGGAAGGGATGAATGTGGTCGGGGACCTGTTCGGGAGCGGGCGCATGTTCCTGCCCCAAGTGGTCAAGTCCGCGCGAGTCATGAAAAAAGCCGTGGCCTATCTCGTCCCCTACATCGAGGCGGAAAAGGCCCCTGGCGCCAAAAGCCGTGGCCGCATCCTGATGGCCACGGTCAAGGGGGACGTTCATGATATCGGCAAGAACATCGTGGGGGTCGTTCTGGCCTGCAACAACTTCGAGGTGATCGACCTCGGGGTCATGACGCCTGCCGACCGGATCATCGAGACGGCCCGCCGCGAGGCCGTCGACCTGGTCGGCTTGTCCGGGCTGATTACTCCCTCCCTCGAAGAGATGGGACGGGTCGCGGAGGAGATGCAGCGTGCCGGATTCGAGGTACCCTTGCTGATCGGAGGGGCGACCACCTCGCGGACTCATACCGCATTGCGGATCGCCCCACGCTACGGGGCACCCGTGGTTCATGTCAAGGATGCTTCGCGGGCTGTCGCGGTCACCAGCCGATTGCTGGGGAAGGATGCTCCCGCTTTCATCGAGGAGATCCACCAGGACTATCAACGGGTCAGGCAGGATCATGAAGCCTCCGCGCGGAAGGATTCCTGGCTGACGATCCAGGCAGCACGGAAGAACCGGTCGGCAATTGACTGGAGTGACGATAGTCCACCCCGGCCGAAAGTGGACATTCCCCGGGTGATCGCTCCCTATCCGCTCGCGGAACTTGTTCCCTACATTGACTGGACGCCTTTTTTCCATGTCTGGCAACTCAAGGCCAGCTATCCTCGAATCCTGGACGATCCAGAGCGGGGGGAAGTGGCACGGCGCCTGTTCGGAGAGGCCCAGGAGATGCTGGGGAAAATCATCAAGGAGAACTGGCTCGAGGCACAGGCCATCTGGGGTCTCTATCCGGCAGTCCGGATCGGTGACGACGACATCCAGTTGGCTACTCCCGGATTCGGAGGCGGCTCGGCTGATTTCCATTTTCTCAGGCAGCAGGACGAAAAACCGCCGGGCCGGCCGAATGCCTGTCTCGCGGACTTTGTGGTCCCCAAGGCGGTGGGTCGCGAGGACTGGGTCGGTCTTTTCGCGGTCACCGCAGGAGTGGGCTTGGACCGGGTGCTCGAACGTTTTACGGCGGATCATGACGATTACGGAGCCATCCTGCTCAAGGCCTTGGCCGACCGACTGGCCGAGGCGCTGGCGGAACGGCTTCACGAGCGTGTCCGACGCGAGTTTTGGGGTTATGCGCAGGATGAATCGCTCGGGCCGGATCGATTGCTCGACGAGGCGTTCCAGGGGATCCGGCCGGCACCTGGCTATCCGGCCTGTCCGGACCATACCGAGAAAGCCACCCTGTTCCGGGTCCTCCAGGTCGAGGAACGGACCGGAATCCGCCTGACGGAGAATTTCGCCATGTGGCCCGCGGCCTCAGTCTGTGGCTTTTATTTTTCCCACCCTCGCTCCCGGTACTTCGCCGTGGGCCGGATCATGCCGGACCAGGTCGAGGATTACGCTCGGCGCAAGGGGTGGAGTCTCGAGGAGGCAGAGCGGTGGCTCGCCCCCTCCCTGGCCTATGAGCCCCGGCATCCGGAGAGGCGAGTGGAGCCGGTCGCTCGAGTTGCGAAGAAAGTCCGTTCTGCGTCATAATACGGCCCTGCAAGTAGCCTTCCCGAAGCGGAGATTCGATTGGCCAATACTCGCCAAGCCAAAAAACGTGTCCGCCAGTCCGAACGGCGGCGTCTGGCCAACATGGCGCAGCGTTCAACCATCCGAACGGGAATCCGTCGGGTCCGCGAGGCTGTGGCCAAAGGGACTGCGGAGGAAGCCCAACAGGCTTTCCGGGGAGCATCCTCCCTGCTGGACCGGGCTGTCCGGAAGGGAATCGTCCACCGCAATCATGCGGCACGACTCAAGTCCCGGCTCAACCGAAACGTCAAAAAGCTCGTTTCCGGTTCCACCCGCCAGTCCGGCTGACCCTGATCCGCTAGCGACACAGTCCGCCTAGCCCGGCTTGACCCGGGAGGCCGGTGTGGTCTCTGTTGGCGCATTGGAAATACGGCAGGCTTGGGTGACCAGTTCCTCGAGCCCTTCTCCCGTGAGCGCCGAAACCGGAAACAGGGGTCGTGGACCACGGGGGTCGATTGCGGCGAGCCGGCCCAGGCGGTGGACGACTTCGGCCGATGGGAGAAGGTCCGTTTTGTTGAGCACAAGCCAGATGGGGCGAGAGGCTAGGCCCGGATCATAGCGGGTGAGTTCCGCTTCGATCTCCGTGATTCGCCGCATCAGTTCCCCGGGTTCTCCTGCACTCAAGTCCACGACGTGAAACAAGAGACGGGTCCGGGAGAGGTGCTTGAGGAATCGGATGCCGAGTCCGCGACCCTCGGCGGCGCCGGCAATGAGGCCGGGAATATCCGCCATCAGGAATCCCGTCCCTTCCTCCCGCTGGACCCAGCCTAGTTGCGGGATGAGGGTGGTGAACGGGTAGTCCGCCACTTTGGGCCGGGCTTCGGACAAGGCTTGGAGCAAGGAGGATTTGCCCGCGTTGGGCATGCCCAAGAGCCCCACATCCGCAAGCAGGCGGAGTTCCAGGCGAAGCTTCCGCTCCTCACCGGCCTGGCCGGGTGTGGACTGCCGCGGTGCTTGGCGGATCGAGGATTTGAAGTGGGTGTTGCCAAGGCCTCCGCGCCCCCCGCGGGCGACCAGGAGATGCTCGCCATCCCGGGTGACTTCCCCCAGGTACTCGCCGCTCGATTCTTCGAAGACCAGGGTTCCCAGGGGAATGGGGATCCGGCAGTCCGCTCCGCTGGCCCCGGTGCGGCGGCTGCCGGATCCCGGGCGTCCGCCCGGAGCCTGCCACACCCGGTGGTACCGGAAATCGACGAGCGTATTGAGTCCACGCGTTCCCGTGAGGAAAACCGATCCCCCCGACCCGCCATTGCCTCCATCCGGACCCCCTCGGGGTACAAACTTTTCCCTGCGAAAGCTGACACAACCAGCCCCTCCTGTTCCCGCGACGACGCGGATTGAGGCCTCATCAACGAACTTCACGGGACGGCCTCCGTGCGAATGCCTCCACAGGCGGTGGAGACGAGTCTTCGATGGGGTGGGGAATGGTCCTAGTCGCCACTCATCGGCTGGATATGGACCACGGTCTTTCCGATCCGGTGCTTTTTCTGGAAATCGACCGTCCCGGCCACAAGTGCGAACAGGGTGTGATCCCGACCGACGCCGACGTGGGTTCCCGGCAGGATCCGGGTCCCCCGCTGGCGGACAATGATGGCACCCGCCGTGACGCGCTCACCCCCGAAATGCTTGATCCCAAGCCGCTTGGACTGGGAGTCGCGCCCGTTCCGGCTGGAACCGCCTGCTTTCTTGTGCGCCATGACAATAGAGTCCTCAGGAGATTTCGATACTTGAGATTTCGACTTCCGAATAGGGTTGGCGGTGGCCAGCCTTGCGGCGGGAGTTTTTCCGCCGTCTCAGCTTGACGGTGACGACCTTGGCGGACTGGCCGTGGGCACGGATGGTTCCACGTACCCGGCTCCCGGCCAGATACGGATGGCCGGTCTTGACCGAGCCGTCTTCGCTTTGCACCAGAAGGACGTTCGTGAAGTCGACGGGTGAACCGACCTCGCCCGTCAGGGACTCCACCCGTAGGATTTGTCCCGGTTTGACCTTATACTGTTTGCCACCAGTGGCCACGACTGCAAACATGGCGCGTTTCCCAGCCCGAAAAATCTGCCTTCGAAGCGTGCGATTTTATCGCGAAGAGGGGATCCGGGTCAATATGCAGAACCGAAGACCGCATCCCCTGAGGTGATCATGCCCGTTGCCACGCTGTCTACCGCCCAAGACCTCCCGCAAGGGGATTTCGAACGAATCCGGATGCCGCTGGGCGCAGATCTTGAGGAGCTGGACCGGCGGATCATCGACTGCCTGCAGTCCGATGTGCCCCTCGTCAACCGCGTCGGCTTCCACATCATCGGCGGTGGAGGCAAACGGTTCCGGCCCTTGTTGCTCATGCTGGTGGCACGAGCGTTGGGGTATGGAGGCACCGATCACATTGATCTCGCGATGGTCGTGGAGTTCATCCATACCGCGACCTTGCTTCATGACGATGTCGTGGACCATGCCGAGACCCGTCGCGGACGCAAGACGGCCCATCTCATCTGGGGCAATGAGGCGAGCGTGCTCGTGGGAGACTTCCTCTATTCCCGCGCCTTCCAGGTCATGGCCTCACTGCACCGCCAGGAAATCATGGATATCCTGGCCGATGCGACCAATGTCATTGCTTCCGGAGAGGTGATGCAGCTCATGTACTGCCGCAACCTCGAGACCACCGAAACCCACTATTTCGAGATTGTCCGCAGGAAGACCGCGACCCTGTTCGCGGCCGCCGCCGAGCTGGGCGCCGTCGCGGCCGGCCAGGACGCGGCCCGTCCCAGATGGAATCGGGTGGGACACCACGTCGGAATGGCCTTCCAGCTGATCGACGATATGCTGGACTACAGTGCCCCGGCCGAACGGCTGGGCAAGACGGTGGGTTCCGACCTCGCGGAGGGGAAACCGACGCTCCCTCTTATCCGGGCACTGGCAGTCTCCGAGGGTGCGCGGCGGGAAGCGCTTGAGATAGCCATCCAGAGCCGGGGTGTTTCCGAACTGGGTGCCGTTTTATCCGCCATTCGTGAAACCGACGCACTGGAGTACACGCGTTTGCGTGCCGAGCACGAGGCGCGGAGCGCGCGCAGTGTCATCGAGTCACTGGATTCCACGATCTATGCTCAAGCGTTAGGCCAACTCATCGATTTTTCCATTCAGCGCGTTTTCTGAGAATCTGTAGAACGCAGCGGCGGTTTTGCCGTGCTACCATGAGCACCTTTTCGGGGTGTAGCTCAGCCTGGTAGAGCACTACGTTCGGGACGTAGGGGCCGGAGGTTCAAATCCTCTCACCCCGACCACTCTCCCGGTTCTCTCCTCCCGCCAGTACCGGATGCGGGAACCCGGAGACCGGAGGCAAGCATGCCCTCCTGGCTGCTGCAGACACTCGAATCCCTGATCCACCTGGCCGGCCCGGTACTGCACCGCTATGGTCTGGCTGCGGTAGTCACCGTTGTTTTTGCCGAGAATCTGGGTGTGCTCGTGGCCCCCGGGGAAGCCGTGATCGTGACGGCCGGATACCTGTCTGCCCGCGGGCTTTTCCCGATCAGTCTGGTTCTCATCCTGGCGATTCTCGCGGCGACCCTGGGCGGTTTTGCCGCCTATGGGCTCGGATTTCGCTATGGGTACACCGGACTTTCCCGCTGGGGGAAATTCCTCGGGATCACGCCCGTCCGGCTCGAGAAGACCCATCGCTTCCTTCAAGCCTACGGACCACCAGTGGTCCTGTTCGGCCGTTTTATCGTTCCCTTGCGCCAACTTCAGGGCTATCTGGCAGGTACGGTGGCCATGGGTTTCCGGTCCTTCGCGTTCTGGAGCTTTCTCGGGGCGGTTGCGTGGGTCGGGTTTTGGGGATTCGGCACCTGGTGGCTCGCAGGCTCGATTGCCTGAAAACGCCTTCGCCCCGTTTCGGTTTAGAGTACTTAAATTGAATGGGGTCTGGAGATCGGAGATGGGATATCGAATCTTTTTCGGTGCATGTGCCGGGCTATTCGTGATGGTGACCAGCCAGGCGGCGCTCTCCACCACGATCGGCTATCCCGCACCCGTGCGGGCCCGAAGCGGGATGGTGGTCACGGCCAGCCGTTATGCCACGCAAGTCGGCATTCAGGTCTTGCGCGAGGGCGGGAATGCGGTGGATGCTGCGGTCGCAGTTGGTTATGCGTTGGCGGTCACGGATCCCTGCTGCGGCAACTTGGGCGGTGGTGGCTTTCTGGTTTACCGACCGGCCCATGGCCAGCCTTGGTTTTTGGACTTCCGCGAAGTGGCGCCCAGGGCAGCGACCCCCAGCCTCTACCTGAATGCCCAGGGAGAACCGGTAGCTGGGGAAAGCCTATGGTCGTGGAAGGCCATTGGCGTTCCGGGAACGGTGGCAGGCCTCGAGGAGGCACGTCGTCTCTGGGGCAGCTGGTCCACCGCCCGCCTTTTGGCTCCGGCGATCCGGCTGGCCCGGCGAGGATTCCGCCTGAGCCCGGGGCAGTATCGTGAGCTTGTGGATGATGCCCGGAGACTCCGCGCGGATCCTTCCGCCATGCGGGTTTTCTTCCGGAAGGGGCAACCGCGGCCCGCCGGATCGCGGATCCGGCAACCGGCCCTGGCCGCCACCTTGACCCGCATCGCCCGAGGGGGTGCCCGGTCGTTCTACCAGGGTGAGCCCGCCCATGCCGTCGTTGCCGCGAGCCGGAAAAACGGGGGCATTCTTTCCTTGGCCGATTTTGCGGATTACCGGCCGGTTGTGACCCGGCCACTGACCTGCCGCTTTGCCGGGAACCGGGTGATTACCGCTCCACCACCGGGCGGGGGGGCGACGCTCTGCGAGATGCTCAACATCCTCTCGGGCTATCCCTTGGGCCGCGATGGCTTCCATCGGGCCCGGTCGGTTCACTGGATCGCCGAGGCCATGCGCTGGGCCTATGCCGATCGCAACCGGTTCCTGGGAGATCCGGCCTTCGTGCGGATGCCGTTGCGACGCCTGTTGTCCCCCCGCTATGCCGAGAGGATCCGCGACCGCATCGCACCGAAGCGGGCCACGCCTTCCTCCGAGGTGCGTCCGGGGATCCGGATGATCCGGGAAGGTCATGACACGACCCAGTATTCGATCGTGGACCGGGCCGGGAACGCCGTCTCCGTGACCTATACCCTGAACACGTTTTTTGGCACGGGTCTCATGGCGCCGGGCACCGGGTTTTTCCTCAATAACGAAATGGATGATTTCACGACCGCACTGGGACACCCCAACGAATACGGTCTGGTGCAAGGTCGCATCAATGCCATTGCCCCAGGAAAACGGCCGCTTTCGTCCATGACTCCCACCATCGTGACCCAGGGCCACCGGGTCGAGATCGTGACGGGGAGTCCCGGAGGTTCGACAATCACAACCACCGTGCTCCAGATTCTGCTCAACCGGCTCATCTATCATCTGGGGGCCTCGGCGTCCGTCGATGCGCCTCGCATCCACATGCAGTGGCTGCCTGATGTGTTGTACTACGAGCCGGGAGCGTTATCAGCCAGGACGAGGCGTCGACTGGCCCGCTGGGGTTACCACCTAAAGCGGGGGGCCCCTTGGGGAAGCCTGCACTGGGGAGATGCCGAAAGTATTTTTCGGTCGCCCCTGGGTCTCTGGGAGGGGGTCAACGACAGCCGTCATCCCGCCGGGCGGGCTGCAGGCGATTGACGGGAGTTTTTTCTCAGTGGAGGTTCCGGGCCAGTTGCCGCTGATAGTCCAGCCGGCGGGATTCATTGTCGATCAACGGGAAAGCCGTCCGGATGGCGTTCTGGAGGGGTTCGCGTTCAACGGCCGGCACATCCGTCAGCGCCTCGAGCCATTGTTGGACCGCCGTTTCGGCTCGTCCGGAGAGTACCTCGCGGGCGCCGATGTTCAGCCGGTGGCCGAGATCGGGTGGCATCTTGGCCAGTTCAGATTCCAATAACGATGCAAAATAGAGGAGCGACGACACCCGGGCATGGAGTGGATCCGAGAGCGTTGTGGACGGGAGTTCGGCCAGCTGGGCACGAGCTTTCTCGGTGTCCCCACGCAGGAGATTGACGAAGCAGAGGGCAAGGGGCAACCGCGGGTTTGAGGAGCCGTTCGCCTGGAGGGTCTCCAGAACTTGGAGGGACTCTCGCAGCGCTCCCCTCTGGGCCAGGGCAATCGCCTCATCGATCCGTGGGGCATCGGGATTGGGGAGATGGGATTCGATCAGGTCACGGATTCGGCGCTCCGACTGGACGCCGACGAACGCCTCCACGACTTGGCCAGCCACAAACAGCTTGACTGCCGGAATGCTTTGGATGCCGTACTCCTGCGCCAAAGCTGGAAGGGCATCGGTATTGATCTTGGCGAGGTGGACCTGGCCTTCGTAGTGCTGGACCACCTTCTCGAGGATCGGGCCCAGCATGCGGCAGGGTGCACACCAGGGTGCCCAGAAATCGGCGAGCACGGGGTGCTGTTGCGACTCAGCGAGCACGATCGTCTTGAAATCATCACCAACAACTTCTCGAATCCAAGCCGATGGGGCCATGAACCACCTGTCGAGATGCGGGGCTGTGATCCCGAATCATTTTACCCCGGGACGGGCAATGGCTGTGGTGGGGTGGCTGATTCCGGGGCTCGTGCTTGGCTTCCTTCCGGTTCCGGTCCAGTCGCATGAAACTACCGCCGGACGGATCAGCAGGCACTTGCGGCACGTCCACCATGCCATCCAGTGGCGAGGTCATGTGACCGTGGAGAGCCTCACGGACCTGGCCGGCGGGGCCGGGAGGGGCACGACGGGCGCGATGGCCGCGGTAGGAGGGCTGGCACTGGATACCCGTCGCTTGGGAGGATGGACGGGCGGTACCTTCACGGCCGAAGTCATGGGTCTTGAGCGCCTCCCGGGCCGCGAGTCGAGACTGGTTGGCGATGCCCAGGGAGTGAGCAATCTCTACAACTCCTTCTCGTTTTTCCGCCTGATCATGCTGAGTTACCGCCAGCGGATCGCCCGCCAGACCCTCCTGCGCGGTGGCATCCTGGATGTCAATAGCTACTTCGATACCACCGGGACAGCGCTGGATCTTCTCAACTCCTCGTTCGGCATGACCCCGACAGTCACCGTGAACGTGCCTCTGACCCCGACCGCGCCCTATACCGGATGGGGCGTCGTTTTCCGCCAAGGTCCCATGGAAAATCGCTGGCGGGCCGGGATTTTCGCTGGCGATCCAGCCGCCCGGGGCACCCTGACGCAGGGGGCGTTCCTGATCGGGGAATGGCAACGGGATCCGGTGCCGGGCGAGCGGTTCAAGATCGGGGCTTGGCTGTACCATAATCCTGAAGGACCCTCCCAAGGGAACCTCGCCTCCCCGCCCACCACCGACGGGATTTACGGAGTCTGGGAGGATCGATCCCCCGAACGGGGATCGGAACCGGGATGGTTTGTCCAAGCAGGACTCAATCCGGGTGCCGCCAACTACATCCCGTTTTATCTGGGTGCAGGAGTGAGACTCCGCTCCTTGCCCGGTCAGAACCCTCTGACGGCAGTGACGGCGGGTGTGGCCAGGGCGTGGATCCGGGGCCATGTTCCGGAAACCGCCTGGGAGGTTGCCTATGACGAGGATTGGACTTCAGAGATCATGGTGGAGCCGGACCTTCAGTACGTGATGCACCCGGGTGGCATCTATCCCGACGCCTGGGTGTTTCTCCTCCGCTTGCGTGGGGATTTCTGAACTCTCCGGGAGCAGAACCCGACGGTTGCGGGAATGGAGTGCGGCGCCGTTCGGGTATAATCGCCAGCGCATGGGAAAAACCATGCTCCCTCGGTCGCGGATTCCGGCTCGCCGTATGGTGTGGGTGGGAAGCGGTTACAAGGCCTGGGACCGACCTCAATCCAGGTGGAAGCCCCGTGGTCATGACCTGCCGAGGATGCTGATGTCCACTGAAACACCCGCCATGCGAGGCTCGTGGTTCCGCTGGAGCACCTTTTTTGCCGTCTTGGGCCCTGGCCTGGTGGTCATGCTGGCCGACACCGATGTTGGCAGTGTCATCACGGCCGCCCAGAGTGGCGCACAGTGGGGCTATCGACTCCTCCTCCTCCAGTTCCTGCTGATTCCGGTGCTTTACCTCGTCCAGGAACTCACCGTTCGCCTGGGTATCTTTACCGGCAAGGGGCATGGAGAGCTCATTCGCGAGACCTTCGGGGCCTCGTGGGCCTATCTTTCCGTGGTGGGACTGAGCGTGGCCTGCACCGGTGCACTGCTCACCGAGTTTTCGGGCGTGGCGGGGGTGAGTCACCTCTATGGCCTGCCACGTATCGTCGGGGTCGGGCTTGCGGCGGTCGTGCTCCTGATCGTGGTCTGGACCGGCTCCTACCGACGGGTGGAGCGCGTGGCCTTGGCCATGGGCCTCTTCGAGGTGGTTTTTTTCGGCATCGCCTGGGCCAGCCGTCCAAGCCTTTCCGCGCTCATGATGGGCCTCACGCATGTGCCGCTGGAGCGCCCGGATTACATGGTGCTTGTCGCCGCCAATATTGGTGCGGTGATCATGCCCTGGATGGTGTTTTACCAGCAGTCGGCCGTTGCGGACAAGGGATTGAAGCCAGGGCAGTACCGAGAGGCCCGCTTGGATACAGCCATTGGGGCGGTCATCACGCAGTTGATCATGGGTGCGGTGCTGGTGGCCACGGCGGCCACCATCGGCCATCGCAACCCGGAGGCCCCGCTCAATACCGTGCACCAGCTCTCTCAGGCTTTTGTCCCCTTTCTGGGCATCGGTTGGGGGCGGGTGGTTTTTTCCGTTGGCATCTTGGGCGCCGGCATGGTTGCCAGTATCGTGGTTTCGCTGGCCGGCGCCTGGGGATGGGGGGAGGTGACGGGTTTCAAGCACTCGCTTGAGCATCGGCCCCGGGAAGCACCCTGGTTTTACGCGATCTACACGATGATCGTCATCGCCGGAGCCGTGACCGTGGTGTCGGTTCCGAACCTGGTTGTGATGGATATCGCGGTTGAGGTCATGAACGCCTTCCTTCTTCCCCTGGTCTTGGGTTTTCTAGTGGCACTGGCGGTCCGTGCGTTGCCCCGGGGACACCGGATCTCGGGGGGATATTTCTGGCTGATTGCCCTGGTCGTGACCGTGACGGCGACCCTCGGGGTCTACGGCGGGATCATCAGCATCCCGGGCTGGTAGCCGAATCCGTGGCAGCCAGGCTACGATGCCCCGCCGTCGGTGTTCACGGGTTCCCCGCCCAGCTCATCCGGGCGGGAAAAGACGGCTTTGCAGGCCGTCCCCTCGCACAAATAAAGACGGGCCTCCCCCGGTTTGTACGCCGGGAAGGCCCATTCGTTACCGATCGGCCCATCGGGGCCGGGTGCGAAGACCGGCAGGTTTTTTGAATAACGCTTGTGGATGAGGGCAAGCCACACTGACCGATCCTCGGGTGCACACTGGAGAAGCAGGAAGGGAGGTGGCGAGTCGGCCTGGCACAGGCTCAGGATCAGTCCGAGGTGGGAGCCGGGGGCCGCACAAGCGTGGGGAAGACCGGCGGCCAACCCCCGGAGAGCCGCTTCCTGGTAGCGCGATCGTCCGGAAAGCCGGGACAGAGTCAGGAGTGCCTGGAAAGCGACCGCATTGGCAGCTGGAGCCGACTCGTCAGACCAGGTTTTGAGCCGGACGAGCGGGGTCGGCTGGTCGTGGGCGGTGAACCAGAAGCCTCCTCCCGACCGGTCCTCGAAGCGTTCGAGAAGCTGGTCGGCCAAAATCAGTGCCCATTCGTACTCGCGGGTCTCCCAACGGGTTCCCAAAAGTTCAACCAGTCCTTGCAGCACATACGCGTGATCCGGAAGAAAGGCCGGACCCCCGGTTTTTCCCTGGCGCCAACTGGTCATGAGCCGGTTGTCTTGGACCAGGGCGGTTGCGAGGAAGTCGTTGCACTGGAGGGCCATCTCGACCCAGTCAGGCCGATCGAGCACGCGCCCCGCACGGGCCAGCGCCCAGACCGCGAGTCCGTTCGAAGAGGCTCGGATCTTGTCGTCTCGTGCAGGGGCTACGCGCCGGCTTCTGGCGCGAAGGAGTTGGAGTCGGGCATTTTCGAGGAGCAAATCTCCGGTTCCCGCGCTCCGGTCATCCCGTTCCGGGGAGGGGCGGCGCGACAGGTGCCAACGGTTCTCGAAGTTGGGCGACCGATCGAGTCCCCAGGCCGGTTTTGCCACTGCCCATTCCGCCGGAGTCAGGAGGGCTTGGACCTCGGAACGGTCCCAGAGGTAGTAATGCCCCTCCCCACCAGGGCTATCCGCATCGAGGCTGCTGTAAAACCCTCCTTCCGGGGCGCGCATTTCGCGGGCAAGCCAATCCACGAGCGAGGCGGCTGTCCGGGCATAGGCAGACTGCCCGGTGAGGACACTCGCATCCGCGTACAGGGCCAGCAGAAGGGCATTGTCGTCGAGCATTTTCTCGAAGTGGGGGATTTCCCAGCCGGCATCCACGCAGTAGCGGAAAAAACCTCCTCCGACCTGGTCCTGGAGACCGCCTCGGGTCATGGCGGTCAAGGCCTGGTCGAGGAGCGGACGGATCCGGCGAGGAACCTCGGGATCCGGCGAGGAGACGGCGATCCGTTCGAGAAGAAAGGCGAGAGAGGCAGGATGGGGAAACTTGGGTGCGTCCCCAAAGCCGCCGAAGCGCCGGTCGCTCTCGCCTTCGAGTTCAGTCTCTGCGATCGCGGCAAGATCTGCTCCCGCCGGCCTGGATCCGGCAGATGGGGAGGGGTTCGCGGCCAGGCTCGTGAAAGCGGCTCGAATCTTTTCGGTCAGCCGTTTCCAGTCACCGGTCTGTTCACGGTAGTACCGGGACAGGGTCAGGATGATCTCCCCAAATCCGGGCAGGCCGTAACGGGGTTCGCGGGGGAAGTAGGTGCCTGCAAAAAAAGGGGTCAGCTGGTCGGGTTCCACGAATACGGAAAGCGGCCAACCGCCCGGCCGGCCGGTAAGCCAGCGATGGGCCGTCTGGTAGATGTGGTCGAGATCCGGTCGCAGCTCCCGGTCGATCTTGATGTTCAGGAATGACGCGTTGAGCAGAGCGGCAATTTCCGGATCCTCGAAACACTCTTCGGCCATCACATGGCACCAGTGGCAGGCGGCGTACCCAATCGAGAGGAAAATTGGCTGGTGGGCCTCCCGCGCCCGTGCCAGTGCCGCCTCCCCGTAGGGGTACCAGTCGACCGGCTGGTTTGCGTGTTGCAGGAGATAAGCGCTGGCCTCCCCGGCGAGATGGTTCACGACGGGCTGCCTGGATGCCGCCGGGTATTGATCCCGTCGGACCGCGGGAGGCTCAATCCTCGAGCCATGGGCGTTTGTCCGTGCGGTTGCGCCACTGGTCGGCATCCGGAAGCCCGGGTTGTCTTCGGGTGATACGGGGCCAGAGTTTGGCCAAGCGGGCATTGAGCCCGAGAAAATCCTTCTGGGCATCGGGCAGGAGATCGGCATGGAGGATGGCGCCGACCGGACAGGCTGCAACGCACAGGCCACAATCGATGCAGGTCCCGGGATCGATGGCGACGAAGACCGGGCCCAGGTGAAAGCAGTCGACTGGACAGTCTTCGACGCAGTCCGTATAGCGGCAGCGGATGCAGGGTTCTGTGACGACATGGGTCATGGGTTGTCTCCCGGCGCGAACGGAACCCGGATGTTGGCCTCTTTTCCAGAGGTGGCGCTCCCTAGGGGATTCGAACCCCTGTTTTCGCCGTGAGAGGGCGACGTCCTGGGCCTCTAGACGAAGGGAGCCTTTGCAAGCACGGGCGGGGACCAGAACTTGCTATTATAGATGAATCAACCCGTAGCAGGCTGCGGTGCACGAAAGAAAAAACCATCCGGGATCCGAGGCCACCGAACCTGTCGTCATCCCGCGGACGGAACACCGTCTGGATCCGGGTCAGATTTCAACGTCGGCGCTCCATGTCGTGCGTCGGCTGGTCGATCAGGGGTTTCTTGCGTACGTGGTCGGGGGAGGGGTTCGGGACCTCCTCCTGTGCATTCCACCCAAGGATTTTGACGTAGCCACCAATGCCCGTCCTGAAGATGTCCGGCGCCTGTTCCGCCATAGTCGCATCATTGGGCGGCGTTTCCGGCTGGTGCATGTGTTTTTCGGCCACGAGATCGTGGAGGTCGCCACCTTCCGTCGGGGCAGTACGGGGGTGGTACGGTCCCATCCCCAGTTCGAGGCGACGGCCTCCGGCCGCCTGCTGCGCGACAATCTTTACGGCAGCGAGCGGGAGGATGCCTTCCGGCGTGACTTTACCCTGAACGCACTTTATTTCGATGCCGTTCAGGAGACCATCCGGGACTGGGTGGGCGGGTTTGACGACCTCCGGAACGGGGTTCTCCGGCTCATTGGCGATCCCGAGGCGCGTTATCGCGAAGACCCGGTGCGAATGCTGCGAGCGGTGCGTTTCCAGGCCAAAACGGGTTTTCCGCTGGAGGCTGCGACGGCAGCTCCTCTGCCCCGCCTGGCCCCGCTGCTTGCGACCGTCCCCCCAGCGCGCCTGTTCGAGGAGACCAGCAAGTTGATGCTGTTCGGCCAGGGCCTCCGGAACTTCAACGGGCTGGTCGACCAGGGGCTCTTCAAGCCCCTGTTTCCCTGGACGGCGGAGTGGCTGGCGGCCGACGAGGGGGGCGTGCACCGCGCGCTCATCGAACGGGCACTCCGGGTCGGGGATGAAGCGTCT
The DNA here is from genome assembly GCA_021828045.1 of Pseudomonadota bacterium. GTDB lineage: Bacteria > Pseudomonadota > Gammaproteobacteria > JAKAQQ01 > JAKAQQ01 > JAJZIH01. Next base: position 18,237 of record JAKATI010000022.1, read on the forward strand.
CGCGAAATGGCGGATCGCTCGTTCATTTTCATTCTCGCCGGGTTCTTCTGGGGGCCAGCCCGCCAGTACATGCGCTGGCATGTTGGCGAGGGGATGGACCGCGTAGCCGCCATGCGCCGTGCGCTACAGGTTCTCATGCGGGAGCAGCAAAAACACGTCTCGATTCCGCGTCGCATCCTGGATCCGGTGGAATCCCTTCTGGTGCACCAGATCCGACTGGATCAGGGAACTGCGCAGGCGGGATCGGGCCACCTGCTTCACCATCCGGCCTTTGCCACGGGCCTGGATTTCCTCCGGCTGCGTGCCGACGTGGGCGATGCTCCAGCCGACCTCGAATCCGCCTGGAGGGATTATGCGGCGACTGCCCCTGCGGAGGAGCCGGCTTCGGGTCCCGCTCGCATCCGCCGCCGCCGCCGTCCCCGCCGCACCCTGTGAGGCAGGCTGTCGTGGTGACGGCTTATGTCGGTCTCGGCAGTAATCTCGATCATCCGCCGCGGCAGATCGCCCTTGCGATTGCGGCGCTCAAAAACGAGCCCGGGATCCGATCCCTGCGTGTTTCTTCCTGTTATCGAAATCCTCCTTTTGATGGATCCGAACAGCCCGACTACTGCAATGCGGTTGCCGGGCTTGAGACCACACTCAAGGCGCGGGAGCTGTTCGCCGCCTGCCAGCGGATCGAACAGGCCCAGGGACGGATCCGGGACGCGGTACGCTGGGGACCCCGTCCCTTGGATCTCGATTTGTTGCTGTACGGTGACTGCGTGTCACAGGTTCCCGAATTGATCCTGCCCCACCCGGGTCTGGCACAACGCCCCTTTGTGCTTTATCCTCTCTTGGAACTCGATCCCGATCTGGTCGTTCCCGGGTGGGGCCCGGTCTCCGAGCTGGCCGCCCGGTGCGATGGGAGTCAACTTGAGCGCATCCCGCTTGACGGTTCCAGCCTCACCTGACCACCGCTACCTCGTGGTGGAGGGGCCGATCGGCGTTGGAAAAACCACGCTGGCCCGGCGTCTGGCCGAGACCTTTGATGCGGAATCCTTGCTGGAGCAGGCCGATGAGAATCCCTTTCTCGAACGCTTCTACCGCGACCCCCGGCATAATGCCCTTCCGACTCAGCTGTTTTTCCTCTTCCAGCGGGCACGCACCCTTGCGGGACTCAAGCAGGGAGAACTCTTCCAGCCGGTCCGGATCAGTGATTACCTGTTTGCCAAGGACCGCATCTTCGCCCAGCTCACGCTCGAGCCGGATGAGCTCGCGCTCTACGACCAGGTTTACGAACGGCTGGCGGTCGGGTTGCCCACCCCGGATCTCGTGGTCTACCTGCAGGCCCCGGCGGAAGTGCTTGCCCGGCGGGTCGCCCGGCGGAACATCGGCTATGAGCAGCTGATGCGGCGGGAGTACCTGGAACAGGTGGCGGCTGCCTACGCCCATTTTTTCCACCATTACGATGATTCTCCGCTGCTCATCGTGAATGCCAGCGAAATCAACCCGTTGGCGCGGAAGGAGGATTACGAGAACCTGGTCCGGGAAATCGGAAAGGTCCGGGCGGGGCGCCATTTTTTCAATCCCAGCCCGGCGGCTGCACCCTTCGAGACCGCGGTATGAGTGGTCCCTACGCAAGCCCCCGATCCGGTGTTTCCGGTTCAGCCATGACCCTTCGCGTGTTCCGGGTGCTGCGCCAAGCCGGACAACCCATCGTCTGCCTCACCGCCTATGATGCGAGCTTCGCCGCGATCCTGGACCAGGCCGGGATCGATCTCGTGCTGGTGGGCGATTCCCTGGGGATGGTGGTGCAGGGACATGCCAGCACGGTTCCGGTCACGCTGGACCACATGGTTTACCACACCACGCTGGTGGCCCGGGCGCTCAAGCGGGCCTGGCTGGTTGCCGACCTGCCTTTCCTGAGTTATTCGGATCCGTCCCGGGCACTCGCCAGTGCGGGACGCCTGCTCCAGGAGGGGGGCGCGAAGATGGTCAAGCTCGAAGGGAATGCCGGCCAGGCGGCCATTGTCGAGGCGCTTGCCACCAACGGGATTCCAGTCTGTGCCCACTTGGGCCTGCGTCCGCAGTCCGCATACAAGATCGGGGGTTTCCGTACGGCGGGGCGGAATCGGGCGGAGGCCGAAAAGATGCGCGAGGACGCGCGGCGTCTCGAGGAAGCGGGTGCCGATCTCCTGCTGCTCGAGTGTGTGCCCTCCGCGCTGGCCGCGGAAATCACGCAAGCCTCCCAGGTTCCGGTGATCGGGATCGGTGCCGGGGCTTCCGTCGATGGCCAGATCCTCGTGCTCTATGACATCCTGGGACTGAGCCAGGGCATCCGCCCCCGTTTTGTGGAAAACTTTCTGACCGGTGGACGGTCCATTGAGGAGGCCGTGAAGGCCTATGCCGATGCGGTCCGGAACCGGACCTATCCCGAGCCACGGCATGGTTTTGGCTCCTGAACCCTCTGTGACGGGGAGGGACGGGCCTGCGCGGGAAGACCGGGCGGTGAGCACAGGTCAGCGCCCCCTGGCCCAGGTCCGGCGTCGGGCGGCCCTCCACGCACTGGTCCGGGAGTGGCAGGCCGCCGGACAGTCGGTGTCCTTTGTGCCGACCCTGGGCAACCTGCATGCTGGGCACCACCGTCTGGTCGAGTCCGCACGCTCGCTTGCGCGTCGCACGGTCGTGAGCGTGTTCGTGAACCCCACCCAGTTCGGCCCGGGAGAGGATTTCGCCTGTTATCCGAGGACACTGGAGCGGGATCTACAAGAACTCGAGCAGCTCGGGGTTGATGCGGTCTACACGCCCGGCATCGAGGATCTCTATCCCTTCGAAACCGTGGCTGCCGTCCGGGTGACCGTCCCCCGCCTGTCTGAACTGCTCTGTGGAGTATCCCGCCCGGGCCATTTTGACGGGGTGGCCGGAGTCGTCCTGCGTCTTCTGGTCGCGGCCCACCCGGATGTCGCCCTCTTCGGGGAGAAGGACTACCAGCAGTGCATTCTCATTGGTCGGCTGGTGGCCGATCTCGGTCTCCCCGTCAGGATCCAGCGGGTTCCGACCGTACGCGAGGCGGACGGCCTGGCTTTGAGCTCGCGCAATCAGTACCTCACAGCTGCGGAACGGCAGCGTGCGCCGGAACTGTACCGGACGCTCATGGCCCTGTCCCGTGCACTCCAATCCGGTCGGCGGGATTTTCCGGTCCTCGAGGCCGAGGCCGGGCAACGGCTCGTGGACGCCGGATTTTCCCCGGAGTACGTCGTCATCCGGACCGAGGAGAGCCTCGAGCCCCCCGATCCCCAGGCCGGACCGGGAAACTGGCGTCTTCTGGCCGCGGCCCGTCTGGGCGGGACCCGGCTCATCGACAATCTTCCGGCCCATGCCGCTGGTTTAGAATAGGCCCGTCCCGAGACGGGACCGGAGCCATGCTGATCACGACTCTCAAGGCAAAAATCCACCGCGCCCGCGTGACCGGGATTCACCCCGATTATGAGGGCTCCTGTGCCATTGACCAGACGCTTCTGGAAGCGGCGGGCCTCCTCGAGTTTGAGCAGGTGCATCTCTACAACGTGAGCAACGGAGAGCGGCTGGTCACCTACGCGATTGTCGCGCCTGCGGGGAGCGGGACGATTTCCTTGAATGGGGCGGCTGCGCACAAGGCGGTGGCCGGGGATCTCGTCATCATTGCAGCCTACGCGGTTCTCACGGAAGTCGAAGCCCGTCAGTTCCGGCCGACCCTGGTCTATGTCGATACAGCAAACCATCTGGTCCGGGTGGGATCAGAAATCAAGCGGGCCGGAGCTCCGGCCTGAATGACCCGGCGGAGGCGGAGCGGAATCGGGGTGAGCCCCGTGCTAGAATTCCACGAAACCGCTTCCCCTTGGACCACTGATCAACCGCTTCCCGTCACAGGCTCCGGTCGGAGCCGGGTACGGCAGGCGG
>JAKATI010000023.1 GCA_021828045.1 Pseudomonadota bacterium
CGATCTTACAGGACCGCCTCGTCCAAATTCCCTTCCGTTTCCAGAAGCGCTTTCTTGCACTCCATGAAACCGGCCCCGGTTTTCTCGCGAAGTTCTCGAACCCTCTGGGCGGGGATTTCAGTCATGGGAATTCCCCTCGCCAGGCTTCTGGTTTTGCGCAGTCGCGGACGGACGCCGTCGTCTCCCGGCACCTGCAGGTTTGGCATGAACCACATCCGAGGTTTTTTCTGGCACCATTGCTTCAAAAACATCGGGATCGGGCACAGCGAGTCCGGCGGCTTCGGTTTTCACCGCCACATCCGGTTCAGCTGCCTCCACCGGAACAGCCGAAGCCGGTTGCTTTCTCACCGGGCGACCGCCGCGGGCAGGCCCCTTCCGCTGGACCACCTCTGGCGTTGACACGGGCTTTCCCGTCTCGTCGAGCTCAACAAATTCCTCAGCATTGACCACCGAGGCGGGTGCTTGGGCACGTCCCTCGAGGATCGCATCGGCCATTGCACTGACATAAAGCTCAATCGCGCTGATCGCGTCATCATTGCCCGGGAACGGGTAGTCAACCTGTTCCGGACTGTAGTTCGTGTCCACCACCGCAACCACTGGAATGTTCAGCCGGTTGGCCTCCCGAACCGCGATGTTTTCTTTGCCCACATCAATGACCAGCAGGGCATCCGGCAGGTTTTCCATTTTCTGAAGCCCTCCCAAGGCTTTTTCCAGCTTGTCCATCTCCCGGCGGAGCTGGGCGGCTTCACGCTTCGATAATTTCTCCAGCCGACCATCCTCTCCCATACCTTTGAGGTCGGACAACCGCTTAACCGACTGTCGCAACGTTCGAAAGTTGGTCAATGTGCCTCCCAGCCAGCGCTGGTTGACATAGGGCATGCCGCAACGAAGTGCGGATTGCGCGACCGCTTCCCGCGCTGCCCGTTTCGTGCCCACGAAGACCACGACCCCGCCATCACTGGCCAGTTTTCGTACGTAATCCAAGGCCTGGCGGAAAAGAGGAAGGGTTTTCTCGAGGTTGATGATGTGGATCCGATTCCGCTCCCCAAAAATATAGGGCGCCATCTTCGGGTTTCGGAACCGGGTCTGGTGACCAAAATGGACACCGGCCTCAAGCATGGAACGCATCGTCACTTCAGTCATGTCTCAACTCCGGGTTAAGCCTCCATGAACCCCGCTCCGCGACCTCACGGGCACCCGACGGGGCGGTTTTTGGTTCATGTGTGGGATGTGAAACGCAACCGTGCCTTCCTTGACGCCCGAACTGCCAGTGATGGGAGCCGGGCCCCCAGGAGACGACAGGTCACACTAGTTGAACTTGGTCAAAGGACCTGAAACAATAGGGTAAATTTTAACACAGAGCGTTGCTCACGTTCAAATGTGCAGGGTCATTCCCCCTCCCCATCCGGAACCCAAGACCTCGCGGACCCCCCATGCCGGTCGCGCTTAAAACCCAGCAGGACCAGGAAGCCATGCGACGGGCGGGTGCGTTGGCGGCGGCCACCCTGGACTTCATCACGCCGTCGGTCCAGCCGGGGGTCACCACCGAGATCCTCAATGATTTGTGCCACGAGTTCATCACCGCACGGGGAGGAGTGCCAGCGCCCCTTCATTACCGGGGGTTTCCCAAGTCGGTCTGCACTTCCGTGAACCACGTGGTCTGTCATGGCATTCCGGGCAACAAGAAGCTCAAGACGGGCGATATCATCAACATTGATGTCACCGTCATACTCGAGCAGTGGCATGGAGATGCCAGCCGGATGTATGCGGTTGGTCATCCGTCGATCCAGGCCTCGCGGCTGATGGAGGGCACCCGCCAGGCGCTCTTTCTTGGAATCGAGACTGTGGCTCCCGGTCGACACCTCGGAGACATCGGGTTCGTCATCCAGCGCTACGCCCACGAAATGGGTTTTTCCGTGGTACGCGAGTATTGCGGGCATGGAATCGGGCGTCAGTTTCACGAGGAGCCGCAAATCCTGCATTACGGGAGCCCCGGCACGGGTCTGGAGCTGCGCCCGGGCATGACGTTCACCATCGAGCCGATGCTCAACGCGGGAAAGCGTTTTGTCAAGACACTACCGGATGGCTGGACCGTGGTCACGCGCGACCGCTCCCTTTCGGCCCAGTGGGAACATACGGTTCTCGTGACTGAGGGGGGTTGCGAGATCCTCACGTGGTCGGACCAGGAAGAACGCGTGCTCGGCCGCCCCTCATGCAGGGAAATGGCCCTCCGCCTTCTCCAAGAACCGGACAATGACCTCGCGAATGGGTGATTCCCTCTCCCGCACTTCGTCTATGCCACCAGCGACCCACTCCGGAGTCTGACTTGAACTCAGCCCTCAATCGCCTCCAGCCCTATCCTTTCGAGCGTCTTTCCCAACTCCTTGACGGGATCCAGCCTCCTCTGGGTCAGGCCGTGATCCGCATGTCGATCGGAGAACCCCGGCATCCGGCACCTCCGGAACTGGTTCACCTGCTGCAATCCGCGTGCCGGGACTTGGGCAGCTACCCGACCGCGCGTGGAGAAACCGGGCTTCGAGAGGCGATCACTGCGTGGCTGATTCGCCGGTTTTCCCTGGGTTTCAGCTCCATAGACCCCGAACATCAAGTGCTGCCGTTGTCAGGGACCCGGGAAGGTCTTTTCGCCATTGCCCAGACGGTCGTCGAGCCACGGTCCGATGCCATTGTGGTCATCCCGAACCCTTTTTACCAAATTTATGAAGGTGCTGCCCTGCTGTCCGGAGCCGAACCGTTTTTTCTCAATACCATCGCGTCACGGGGATTTATTCCTGACCTGGACAAGGTGCCGGATCCCATCTGGAAGCGGTGCCAGCTCATCTATCTCTGCTCGCCCGGCAACCCCACCGGCATGGCACTGAGCCTGGATTTTTACCGCCAGATCTTTCGCCTGTCCGATCACTACGGATTCGTGATCGCAGCGGACGAATGTTACAGCGAACTGTACAACGACCAAGACCAGCCCCCTCTCGGTGCACTGGAAGCGGCTCACCGACTGGGCAGGGACTCCTTTGAACGTCTCGTGGTTTTTCATAGTCTGTCGAAACGGTCGAGCGTACCGGGTCTGCGTTCCGGCTTTGCAGCAGGCGATGCCCGCCTCATGGAGCGTTTCTACCGGTACCGGACCTACCACGGATGTGCCTTGCCCATCCCTGTCCAAAAGGCCAGCACATGGGCCTGGCAGGATGAAAAGCACGTGCACGAAAACCGGATCCTCTACAGAAAAAAATTCGAAACCGCGACCCGCCTTTTCGGCCCCAATCTTCCCTATGACCCTCCGGACGGCGGCTTCTACCTCTGGAGCCGGGTTTCCGGGAATGATGAGGTTTTTGCACGCAGGCTCTATGCTGAAAAAGGAGTCGTGGTGTTACCCGGTTCCTATCTTTCCCGTCTGACACCGGAGGGAAATCCAGGCCTCGGACATGTGCGAATCTCCCTGGTTCCGGATCTCGAGACAACCCGTGAGGCGTTGTCCAGAATCGCCGAATTTTTGGCAGATTTACCTTGATGGATGCTCCCCAAGCCCGGGATACCATCGAAACGCTGTGGCCCCGCCGGATGGAACTGAGTCCGGGAACCTCCCCTCCCGCATTGACCGAAGCACTGGAATGGCTGATCCAAGCCTTGGAAGAGGGAACAGTTCGGGTCGCCTCCCCTGCTGGCGGACAATGGGTAACATCCGGCTGGATCCAGCAAGGAATCCTGCTTTACTTCAAAGTTCGGAATTCAAGGCCGCTGGGAAGTTCCGAACAGTACTGGTATGACAAGATCCCGCTTCAATCCCGGGAATCACCGGAATACTGGGAGCAACGGTCTTGCCGCGTGGTCCCGCCGGCAACAATCCGCGCGGGCGCCCACGTTGGAGCCCATAGTGTTCTCATGCCCTGCTACGTCAATATCGGGGCGTATATCGGGGAATCCTGTCTCATTGATACCTGGGCCACCATTGGATCCGGTGCCCAGATCGGGAACCGGGTGCATATTTCCGGAGGAGCGGGAATCGGTGGAGTCCTGGAGCCAGTCCAATCCCGTCCTGTCATCATCGAGGACGATTGTTTTGTCGGAGCCCGTTGTGAAGTTGCAGAGGGGGTTCATCTCGGGAGAGGGAGCGTGCTCGCGATGGGTGTGTTTCTCGGTTCCAGTACGCGGATCATCGACCGGGAAACCAATCAGGTCTTCTACGGATCCGTTCCGGAACAGGCGGTGGTTGTGCCTGGTGTCCACCTTCCAGGCAATCACGGTTCAGTGGCCCTTCAGTGTGCCGTCATTGTCAAACGGGTCGACACGGCAACCCGGAACAAGGTAGGGATCAACACGATCCTCCGTGATCTTCCATGAACCCCACGGTCGCTCTTGCCCGACAGCTGATCCAGTGCCGTTCCCTCACTCCCGATCCCTCAGGAGCCCATACATTGGTTGAGAATCGGTTGAGAGAGGCTGGTTTTACCCTCGAGTCGCTTCCCTCCGGCCCAGTGTCGAACCTGTGGGCATATCATGGAAGCGGCAAGCCGTTACTGGTGTTGGCCGGACACAGCGACGTGGTCCCGCCAGGGCCCGAGGACCAATGGACGCACCCTCCTTTCGGAGGAGAAATCGAGGAAGGCTGGCTGTACGGACGGGGAGCGGTTGACATGAAAGGAGCCCTAGCCGCCCAAGTGGAGGCGGGAGCCCGGTTTGCCCGGACCCATCCGGACCATGCGGGCACGGTTGCCTTTCTGGTTACAAGCGATGAGGAAGGTCCGGCCCAGCAGGGAACCCTGGAGGCACTACGGGTGCTGTCGGAGCGCGGGCTCGTGGTCACAGCCACCCTGGTTGGCGAGCCATCGTCCCGGAAAACCGTGGGAGATGCCATTCGCATCGGCCGTCGGGGATCATTGAGCGGTACCGCGGAATTCAGGGGGGAATCCGGGCACGTGGCCTATGTCAAGGGCCCGGCCAATGCAGCTCATGCCCTCGTGCAGTTTCTGGTCGCAGGACTTCTTCAATCCCCGCTTGAAGGTGATTCCCTGTTTCCACCACTCAGTTTTCATATCACTTCCCTGGAGGCACCAGGCATCGCCCGGAATGTGGTCCCGGCACTCGCACGAGCTCAGTTCAATCTCCGATATCCACCGCCACTCAAACCCCAAGATCTCCAAGCCATTGTCGAAAGGCTGATGCCCGAGGGCCCTCCCTATGCGACACTGGCCTGGAGAAGGTCAGCAGAACCGTTTCTTTCCGGCCCCGGGCCACTTCGAGAAGTCGTCCGGAATGTCCTCCAAAAACATTTGGGAAGCGATCCGGAACTGAGAGTGGACGGAGGAACCTCGGATGGTCGGTTCTTTGCCCGACTCGGAGCCGAGGTCGTTGAGCTCGGCTTGCCCAGCGAACGGTTACACGCTCCGGATGAACGGGTGGCGGTACAGGATCTGGTTGCCCTGGAGTCTGTTTATTTTGAGGTCGTGAAGTCCTATCTGGAAACCGTGTGACCGGCAATTCCACTAGCGGATCGGTTTCTTGCGTCCCGCCTTGAAGTTGATCCAAGCTCCGAAGCTCGCCAAAAACACAAAACAGACCAAAACCCAGACTGGCATGCTGAGTCCCAGAAAGGTCCAATCAATCCGAGCACAGTTGCCACTTCCGGCCAGAACCAGGCGGAGCGCCTCTATGGGGGGCAAATGGCGAAACATCCACCCAAGACCCGCTGCGCAGGAGGTCGGTACCCGGGTTGTGAAATATTGCAACCAAATCTGTCGCATGGAGACGGTAGCGCCGAGGAAGCCCAAAATGAGCAGCAGCAACCCATACACCCGGCTTCCCAAACGACCACTCCGGTGCAGGGTCGCCAGGAGAAAGACAAATCCCAAAAGCCCCATGAAAATCCGCTGGAAGATGCAGAGTGGGCAGGGCGGCAACCCCATCACGTATTGAAGGTAGTAGGCATATCCCAGAAGAAATACGCAGGCCAGAAACCCGAGGAGATTAAACAGGCGTCTCATTTCATCCGGCCCTCGGACCCACCAGCTCTTCAATCTCGTCGAGACGAACATGCCGCACATCCTTCCCGGAAGCCAAATAGACGACGTACTCGCACAGGTTTTTGGCATGATCACCGATCCGCTCCATGGAACGGCCAATGGAAATACAACTAAAGACCCGTCGGATGGTCCGCGGATCCTCCATCATGTACGTAATCGACTGACGGATGAAGCTTTCATAATCCCGGTCGATCCGGTAATCCTCACGGAGAATGCTGACGGCCGCATTGGCATCCACACGGGCAAAGGCATCCAGTGCACCGTGAAGAAGACCGCGCGCTGCTTCCCCGAGGCGGATCAACTCATGGAAGTTGGCAGGATCACGGTCCTGGACCGGCATCAACAGGAAAAGCCTGCCGATTTTCGAAGCTTCATCTCCTGCGCGTTCGAGATCGGTGCTGGCCTTGAGAATGGCCAAGATCAGCCGCAAATCACTGGCTGCAGGCTGGCGCCGAGCCAAGATGTGGCTTCCCGCCTCATCCAGGGCAATCTCAATCCGGTTGATTTCCTGATCGGAAGCATCTAATTTTTCAGCGAGCGCACTATCCCCGTCGCGCAGGGCCTTGAGTGCATCACTGATTTGCTGCTCCACCATGCCACCCATCGCCAGCAACTGACGACGCAAGCCCCCCAGCTCGGAATTAAATTCCTGAGAAATATGGTCCCCGGTCAGGAAGCGTTCCACCGGCTATCCCTCCCAGTTAACCCCGGGCATGCCAGCCATCCGTTACCCGCGAGGGGAGATCAGGGCAAGAACGGTCATCTACCGTCTCGCCGGAGCCGGTCAGCCATTGTCCGATCCGGCTTTCACAAGACCCAGCCATCTGGCGAGGCGAGAGACTGGAAGAAATCTGCATCGGATCAAAAAAACAGGTCTCTGCCTGAATCATGGGCAGGGCAAGGATGCTCCAGAGGTTTCCAAGGATCGTCGCTTCACCCAGAAACGGGACACGCTCACGCACCTCGGGAGACCCTTGGTAACGCAGACCAACCGGTTGGACACTTGTTCCGGGAGAGGATGCGGCAGCAAACAATCGGGATCGGAAACGTCTCAGAACCTGACCATTACCCGTGGTCCCCTCCGGGAAAAAGATCAGCCGCTCCCCTCGGACCAGCTCACTTTTCATGAGCTCCACCACAGCCTCAAAACTGGCTCCATTCCCACGGCGGATAAACAGGGTCCCGCCCTCACGGGCAAACCACCCGAGCAGAGGCCAATGACCGACCTCGGCCTTGGAAACAAAACGTGCCCGGCAAACGGACGCCAAGACGAGAATGTCCAGCCAGCTGACGTGATTGCAGGCAAAAAGCACGGCACCCGGAGCGGGCGTCCCCGTCACCCGAACCCGGACTCCGATCAAGAAAAGCGCACCCGAAAGCCAGAACTCGGAACACCGGACCCGCATCCTCCGCCGGAAGCGATCCCATGGCTTGATGAGACTGACAAAACCCGCCACCCCAACTCCCACCAGAATCCACACAGCAAGGCCGGCCAGACGCAGGAAACGGACGAGAGATCGGTAAAAACCGTGAAGCAGACTAAGCATCGGGTGGACTTCGATCCGGGACATCCCGCTTCCGCTCCACAAAGCGTCTCAGGTAACGAGGTCCCACGTTTTCTGCCGGAAGCATCATGAGCAAATCCGCGGTATCAAATCCCGGATCCCAACAGGGAGGGCCACAGACCACCGCACCATAGCGAACATAGGCCATCAGCAAAGACGGAGCTTGGGGTTCGCTGGCAGGTGCCAATCCTTCCGGCAGCGGGTGCTTGGGAACCACCCGGAGATCGACGGGAGACGGGCATCGCGCCATGAGGTCATGATAAACGGCAAGGGCTCCCGCGCCACGATTCTGGCCCATGGGAATGCTGGCACAACCAATAATCCGCGCATAATCCCTGAACGCCGTGTACTGGGCAATCCCGGTCCACAGCAGACTGATCGTCACCGTCTTCCGATAGTCCGGATGCACGCAGGTTCGACCCATTTCCATAGTCCGTCCTGGAGCCAGACGGATCGCCGTCAGGTCAAACTCGCTTTCCGAGTAAAAGCCTCCGGCACGGTCGGCATCCTCTTGATAAAGGATACGGGTACATGCCACCACATATCCCGTGCGGGTATCGCGAACCAGGATGTGACGGCAGTACTCATCCAGCGGATCGATGTCGTAGCCCGATTCGGGTGTCAGGATCCGGGCACCCTGCTCTTCCGCAAAAACGATCCAGCGCAATCTTTGTGCCTCCCGCACCTGGTGCCCGTCTCGTGCCCGCTCGACAACAAGGGATGCCGTAGGACGCGAGGAGGAGTCTCCGAACGAAGACGGGCTTCCCCGTTCCGGGGTGCTGTTTTCCTCAGAATCTGGAACGCTGGTTTGGTCAGTCATCATCGCTCGAGGCTTTCACGTAACCGCAGGCCCGACAGGCCCCACACGGCAAGAGGATCATAACACGCGGAGGGGAAAGTTCCGCAAATCATGGAGGTGAGGGCGGCTTGTCTGCCGGCATTGGGAGCGGATCCGGTGTCTGGGACAAGAGGTCCTCCGCTGCCGGCACCTCCATCGCGACCCGGTCCGCCGGGAATAGGCAACTGAAGCGGCTCCCTTCTCCCGGGATGCTTTCCACCACCAAATGGGCACCATGACGGTCAAGAATCTGTCGAACGATGGCAAGACCCAAGCCAAATCCAGCCGGCCCATCCTCTTTGTGCGAGAGGATGCGGAAAAGCCGGTCGGTTATCCGGTCCTGCAGATGCAAAGGGATCCCGACCCCGTTGTCCTCGACCCTAAAACAGCCTCCGGTTCCCCCATCGGATTTCCATGTAACCACAACACGTCCCTCCGGAGCAGAAAACTTAACTGCATTTTCAATGAGATTCCAGAAGGCGCTTAACAGCTCGGTTTCCGATCCCAAAAGGAGAGCCGGCTCTTTGGACACCTGGAATTCCACATTCGGGCCGGCCAAACCCAGACTCTGGACCCTTTGCCTCAAAAGCGGAACCAGCGACTGGACGCGGACCACCTCGTCAAACCCATGCCGCTCCTCGGGATTGAGCCGCATCAGCTCCATAAAGCCCGTCACGAGCCTTTTCATTCGCTCGGTTTCCCTTTGCATGTCCAGAAGGACCTTTCGCGATTCCGCATTGCTTTCGGGGTCCTCGAGCAGAGCCTCAAGATATCCGCTCAAAACGGTGAGAGGCGTCTTGAGTTCATGAGACGCATTGGCCAGGAAATCAAATCCCCGCTGTTCCTCCTGCTTCCGGACCGTGACATCCCGGACCCACATCAAGGTTTCGCCGTCGAAATCGGACACCGCAATCTGAAGGGCTACTGCCTCATCCACGGGAGATGGCACTTCAATCGTGCCGGGTGAACTCCCCTGCCCCAACAGGGTCAAAAAAGCGGGATAGCGGATGAAATGTCCGATGAACTGCCCTTCATCATGCGGAATCCGCAGCCCCAGCAGGACAGCGGCTTTTTCATTGAAGGAAACCAGCCGACGCTGCGGGTCCAGCAGCAACACCCCATCCGAACAGGGTCCGAGCGAGCGGATCCACTCCGAGTATTTCCGTTCTTCTCCATCCCGGTTGAGTCGCATCCCCCGGACCCGCCACCGAACGGAATGGGCCACTTCCCTCCAGATCCCCCCTCCCTCCGGGATTTCCTGCTCGGGATGGTTCAGCCAGACGAGCCAGCGGCCCATTTGCCAATACAAGCGAAAGAGCAGCCACAAGCAGAGTCCGAGCGCCCAGTAGATCCAGTGACCCCAGAGAAGCGCCAGAAGGCCGGTGAACGCCACTCCGGCCACGACCCACAAGAACTCGCGAATCCAGATCTTGAGCTTCATCCGGCACCTAGGAAACCGTACCCGGCTTCTCCGTAAAAAGATAGCCACTGCCCCGTCGAGTTTCGATCCACGGGTCCAGTCCAAACGGCTCCAACGCCTTCCTCAGACGTCCCACATAAACATCCACCGTGCGCCCATCAATGGGTTGGCCCACTCCCCACAGATGGTCCAAGATCTGCGACCGGCTATGGACTTGCCGTGGGTGGGCCATAAAAAATTTCAGCAGACGGAACTCGGTCGGACCCAAGAGAACCGGCTGATTGTCATAAAGAACATCGCAGGTCTGAGTATTCAGCAGAAGCTTTCCAAACCGTAGCGTCCCCTCCTTGTCATGGATGATCTGGCTGCGCCTCAGAACCGCGTGGATCCGGGCGATCAGTTCCTTTGTCGAAAATGGTTTGGTGACAAAATCATCGGCACCACTGTCGAATCCATGCAACTTGTCTTCTTCCTCGTTTCGGGCCGTGAGGAAAATGACAGGCACCTTCCGTGTCAGCGGATCCCGGCGCAAAGCCCGGACATACTCGATGCCACTCACCAAGGGCATCATCCAGTCCAAAAGCACAAGATCCGGAACACCCGTTGCAAGCGCAGCCTGGGCCTCGGTCACCCGGGAGGCCAAGGCAACGGAAAACCCTGCTTTCCGCAGGGCAAAAGCCAGCATCTCCCGGACTCCGGGATCATCGTCAACCAGCAAGATTCGGACTTGCCCGCTTTCCACCGAATCCCCATGAACCCCGACTTTTCAATCATATCCGAAAGACGTGTCAAATCTGTGTCAGATGGGCCAACCCAACCGTCCCACATAAAGAGGCCGTACGCCCTCGGGCCGCTCCAGGCGTTCCTCTTTCCTCGCAAGCTCGGCCAGTGCCAGTGCGGACACAACCGGCGATCCGGACTCGTGGACCCAGTCACAAAGGCGATCCTCGAGATTGGACTGATGCGGCGACCAAGGATCATCCCCCACTCCCTTCCAACGCCCGGCCGGCAATTCGATCTCATGGGGAGGGGTAACCCGTATCCTCCCCTCCGGCCACTGCCCCTCCCGAACGTTGTAGGGGCACCAGAAAACCAGGCCCGGTTGGGCCTTGCGGCAAGCCAGGACGGGAACCGGCTGATGCTCCCTCAAAGAATAGGCCAGAGCGGCCAGATGTGGAACGGAAGCCACCGGCTTCCGCCATATCCACGCCAGTGCTTGGATGGTGGCTGCCGCGATTTTGAGTCCTGTAAAACTACCGGGTCCCGAGGCCCAGGCGAGTCCTTCCAGGTCACGGGGATCCTGTCGTGCTTCGGAAAGAAGATGGTCGATCTCCGAAGTCGTGGTTTCAGCAGCACGTCGACTGGCCCACTGGCGCAGGGCAACCACTGATTCGCCATCACCAACTGCGGCGACAGCCGTTTCGAGTGCGCAATCCAGAAACAACCATTTAGCCATGGAATTGCAGGAAATTGACGACATCGGCAGCCTCCTTCGCCCTCTGCATCGGAGGAAGGCTCGCCAAAAAAAGGGGGCCATAACTTTTCTCGCGTAACCGGGAGTCCCCAATCACGACTGCGCCAAAATCACTCTCATGGCGCAAGAGCCGTCCCACACCCTGTCGCAGCGTCAAAATCGCCTTGGGCAGCTGGTAATCCTGGAAAGGTTCACCCCCCTTCTCCCGAATACTCCGGATCCGCCGGTGCACGGGCGGATCAGCGGGTGAAGCAAACGGGAGTCGGTCAATCAAAATCAGGGAAAGAGCCGGTCCCTTCACATCCACGCCTTCCCAAAAGCTCATGCTCCCCAGGAGAAGTGCGGGCGCCTCTTCCTGAAAGCGTTCGAGAAGGCGGTACTTGGGCGCATCTCCCTGCCGGAAGACAGGTCGATCGATCTGGATCTGGCTGAACCACTCGCATGCCATCGAGAGCGCACGGTGACTCGTAAACAGAAAAAAAGTGCCGCCTGGATTTGCCTTGATCAGTGAAAGGGCAAGTTGAAAGAACTGGGGATAGTAATCAGGCTCATCGACAGACGGGAGATTCGGCAGGAACAACATGGCTTGTTGAAGATGGTCATAAGGGCTCGAGACCTGGATCTCCGATACATGGGAAAGACCCAGCCGGGAACGAAAATAGGAGAAATCCCCGGCAACCGTGAGCGATGCGGACAACAGGAGCCACGCAGCATTCATTTGATCCAGCAGCCGCCCGAAGCGATCACCCGGATCCTGCGGTTCAATGCGGAGTGAAAATCCCTTGGGCGAACCTTCAAACCAGACCGATTCATGGTTCTCATGAGGGGGCAGGGTACAGGTCAGACGTCTCATCATGTTCTCGATCCGGAGAAACCGGCGACGCTCTTCGACCTTGATTCCATCCAGATCCAGGCACGAAATCCATTTCTGCACGGCTTCAGAGACCGCCCACAAGCTATCCTGCAGGTCATCCGGCCATTCACTGGAGCTCCAGAGTCTCTCCGTCCGCCCCCGGTCCCGCAAACAGGACCAAGCACGGTCGAACTGGTCATCCGACCCGGGTTCCTCATGTCTTTCTCTGCTCCGAAAAGCCACAAAGAGCGGATGATCCAGCACAATTTCCAGTTCCGATTGGCTCACCGACTCGGAAAACATCTGGATCGCAAGGTCGGGGATCAGATGCGCCTCATCCAGAACAAAAGCCTCCACCTCTGGCAGCAGTGGGGAAAACCCATCTTGCTTGAGCAACCAGTCGGAAAAAAGCAGATGATGGTTGGTGATCACGAGATCCGCTTCGTTGGCCCTTCGACGGGCCCCAACAAGGAAGCAGCGCTCGTAAAACGCGCAACTCCGGCCCTCGCAACTATCCACCGTCGAGGTCAGGCGACTGCGTTCCCCAGCATGATCAGTGAGGAAAGCACATTCCGACAGGTCACCGGATGTAGTCGTTGCAGCCCATTGCCGAAACCCCTCCAGGCGAATCCGTTCCGGGGAGTCCAAACCGTCTGTGTGTGACCACAGGTCATCCTGACGTTTCAAGCAGAGATAATTGTTCCGGCCCTTAAGGACAGCCATACGGACGGGTCGTCCCAAAATCCGCCCAAGCCTCGGGATGTCCCGTTCGAAGAGCTGGTCCTGCAGAGCGATGGTTCCTGTTGAAATGACACTTCGGATTCCTGCAGCCAGCAATGGAACAAGATAGGCGTAGGTCTTCCCCACCCCTGGACCCGCTTCGGCCAAGAGAATGCGTCCGGTCCTGACCGTTTCCAGCACCTTTTCCGCAAGTCGGCACTGGCTGTCACGGTATTGGAAATCGTCAAGCGCCTCTGACAAGAGTCCATCAGGACCCAGATAATCCGCTACTTGCATGAATCCCCCAATCCGACGGGCCCCATGGTATCAGACCATCCCTCCTGCCCGTCTTTTGGATTCCCAGACATTCCGCCGATCGATCCGTTAAAATTGATAGATTCCCCCGTCTCTCGGTTCGGTTTCGGGGGGCCCGTTTCCCACTGTCCGGTACGTCAACCACGGCTGGACCCATCCGGAGTGCAAGTCATGCCTGATTCATTTGAGCAACTTTCCGACTGGGTCGAACGAACCGCCCAAAAAGCCCAGCCCGAACGAGTTCAGTGGTGTGATGGCTCGGAGCAGGAATGGGAAGGCCTCAAACAGGAGATGCTGAAAACCGGCCATCTGCACACACTCAATCCGGAAACGTTCCCCGAGTGTTACCTGCACCGTTCCCATCCGGACGACGTCGCCCGGGTGGAACACCTGACCTACATTTGCACCCCTCGTCAGGAGGAAGCCGGACCCAACAACCGCTGGATGCCGCCCCAAGAGGCGCATGAACGCTTTGAAACGCTTTTTGCCGGCTGCATGAAAGGCCGTACACTGTACGTCATCCCCTACTGTATGGGACCACTCCAGTCTCCCTGGTCACAACTCGGGGTAGAAATCACGGACAGCCCCTACGTAGTCGCCAACATGCGGCTCATGACACGGATGGACCCGGTGATCCTGAAACGAATCCATGCCGGTGAAAATTTTGTGCGGGGAGAACACTCGGTTGGCAACCTGAATCCTGAACAGCGTTACATCTTGCACTTTCCACAAGAGAACCTGATCCAGAGCATCGGCTCCGGCTATGGCGGAAACGCATTGCTCAGCAAGAAATGCCACTCGCTCCGAATCGCCAGTTGGCAAGCGCGTCAGGAAGGCTGGATGGCCGAACATATGCTGATCGTCGGAGTCCAGCCTCCGGATGGCGAAACCTACTACCTGGCCGCGGCCTTTCCCTCTGCCTGCGGAAAAACCAATCTTTCCATGCTGGTCCCCCCTGAAACCTTCCGCGGCTGGAAAGTCTGGACGGTCGGCGACGACATTGCCTGGCTGCATATCGGAGCCGATGGACGGCTCTGGGCCGTCAATCCGGAGGCTGGATACTTCGGCGTGGTTCCGGGAACCAATGCGAAAACAAATCCAAACGCTTACCAAATGATCCATCGACAGACGATCTATACCAACGTCGCCGTTACTGCCGAAAATGAGCCATGGTGGGAAGGCCTACCTCAGGGTCAACCGGTCGTCGACTGGCAGGGTCGCCCCTATCAGGCGACCCATGGACCGGCCGCCCATCCCAACTCGCGTTTCACAACCCGCTCACGGCTCAACCCGGCCTGGTCACCCCACAGCGAGGATCCCCAGGGAGTACCGATCAGCGCCATTCTTTTCGGTGGGCGGCGACCCCACCTCGTTCCTTTGGTGCTCGAATCCAAAAACTGGATTCATGGGGTTCTCATGGGATGTGGACTGGCTTCAGAAACGACTGCGGCAGCAAGCGGAAAGACGGGTGTCGTCCGGCGTGACCCCATGGCCATGCTCCCTTTCTGCGGCTATCACTTTGGTGACTACTGGACACACTGGCTCAGCATGCAGGACCGGGCAACCCGCCTTCCCCGCATTTTTCAGGTCAACTGGTTCCGGCAGGATCGAAACGGACGCTATCTCTGGCCCGGGTACGGGGAAAACCTGCGCGTCATCCAGTGGATCCTGGAAAGGTGCAAAGGCACGGTGCCGGCTCGTGAAACACCGGTCGGCTACCTCCCGGAATTTGAGTGTGACTTGAACCTGGGAAACCTCGATGTTCCACCCGAGGCACTTCAAGAATTGTTCTTTATTGATGCTGAGGCGTGGAAACGGGAATACGATGATCTCGGGAACTTCTTCTCTGAATATTCACCCCGTGTGCCCGCAGCACTGCAGGAACAACTCGCTGCCATTCGTCGCGAACTCTAAGCGCCGCCTTGGTCGGACCGGCAATCAGACGTCGGAAACCCTGTAAGGGTGCCCCGGGGCCAAATGCGATGAACCCGCTTCAGCCCATTTCTCGAGGCGGTCGAGCCAGCCGAGGAGCTCCGATGGAGCCGCTTGCGAGGCACGAGCCGCTTCAGCCCTCATTTTGGCTGCTCCGGGAAATGAACGGAAAAGACTCCCCAAAGGCTGAAACAGACTGGGTGATCGACGCCCTTGACCCGGGAGCCCGGGATCCCTCAGGATCTTCCTCAGGTAGTCCACATAGGCCAGAACCACTGCCTCCCTTGTCCGGATGTCTCGCGAGGCACGTCCCAATCTCTGGTCCACCTCCGCTAGCCAGAGAGGGTCTTCCAGAACCCGGCGACCAACCATGACCCCATCAAAGCGGGACAGCAGTTCCACCACCTGTTCCAGGTCCCGGATGCCTCCATTGAGGATAATTTCGAGATCCTTGAATTTCTTCTTCAGGCGATCCACTCGGGAATAGTTCAGGGGCGGTTTTTCCCGGTTTTCCTTTGGATCAAGACCCTTGAGCCAGGCCATTCTTGCATGCACGTAGAATGTCGAACATCCTGCTTCGGACAAGATCGCCACAAAGTCATCCAGAAAATGATCGCTGTGATGCTCGTCAAAGCCGAGGCGGCATTTGATTGTCACGGGAACGGGATTGACACTGCGGATGGCTCGCACGCACTCAGCCAGGCGTTCAGGCTGTGCCATGAGACAGACTCCAAATCCACCACGTTGCACCCGGGGACTGGGGCAGCCCACGTTCAGATTGATCTCGTCATAACCATATTCATGCCCGATCCGGGCCGCGTTCGCGAGCTGATCGGGACAATCCCCGGCAAGCTGCAGGGCGATGGGATGCTCGCAAGAGTGATAGGACAACAAAGATTGCGTTTTCCGACCATGGACAAGCGCTGCTGATGGAATCATTTCCGTGAAAAGAACCACGGAGGGGCTCACACACCTTAGGAGGTACCGGAAATGCCGGTGGGTCCAACCCATGAGCGGAGCCACCGCAACCCGGCCGGAACTTTCCGCCGGGCTGGATGGTGTCAAACGCAGGGCAGCAAGACGGGACAACACGCTTTTTGAAACCAGGTACGAGACCTCGGGCCCGGACCACTCATGCGGGAGGACCCACGGCATACCAGGAAGGAGGAAACCAGACAGGCGGGTTCAGTCTAGCGCAAAAATCGTCCTTTTGCTGCATCGCCATCGTTGTCGATTGGAAACAAGGCATCTCCCGCTCTTGAAACGGCCTTGGCCCGACCCTACATTGGAGGGGTACAGTCTTTCCGTACCATAACCAAGGAATCAATCGTGCAACCGGACCAGTTTACCTCCCAATTCCAAAATGCCCTGTCTGACGCCCAATCACTGGCTCTCCGCCATGACCACCCGACTGTCGAAACTGCACATCTCCTCCTGGCGTTTCTACGCCAGGACCATGGCACGGTTCCATTCTTGCTCGAAAAAGCAGGCTCCTCGATCCCAGCCCTCCAAAAATCCCTCGAGGACATGTTGGCAGGACGCCCCAAGATCAGTGGCACTCCTGGCGAGACTTCTTTCTCGCCCGATCTGGTCCGGATTCTGAACCAGTGCATCAAAATTGCACAGCAACGAAACGATCGTTATGTCGCCTCGGAGATCTTTCTACTGGCCCTTGTTGAATCAAAAGACCCTGTGTCCGACCTCCTGCGACGTCAAGGAGTCACTCGGGGAACGCTGGAACCAGCCATCCAGGAGTTGCGTGCAGGAGCAACGGTCGACCAGCAGGATATCGAGGCCCAACGGCGTTCTCTCTCCCGCTTCACCATTGACCTGACCGAAAAAGCGGAAAAAGGTCAACTGGATCCAGTCATCGGCAGAGATGATGAAATCCGGAGGGTCATCCAGATCTTGCAACGCCGCACCAAAAACAATCCCGTCCTGATTGGGGAACCCGGGGTCGGGAAGACTGCCATTGTCGAGGGCCTGGCCCAACGCATCATCAACGGGGAAGTCCCGGAAGGCCTGAAAAGAAAGCGCCTGCTTGTCCTTGACCTTTCCTCCTTGATCGCAGGATCCAAGTTTCGAGGTGAGTTCGAGGAACGACTCAAAGCGGTGCTTCACGAAATTGCACAGGAAGAGGGCCGGATTGTCCTTTTTATCGACGAGATCCATACTCTCGTTGGAGCCGGGAAAGCAGAAGGCTCCATCGATGCCGGCAACATGCTCAAGCCTGCACTGGCTCGCGGGGAGCTTCATTGCATCGGGGCTACAACGCTGGATGAATACCGGGAACGGATCGAGAAAGATGCTGCCCTGGAACGTCGTTTCCAGCGAGTCCTGGTCCAGGAGCCCAACGTGGAAGACACCATCGCGATCCTTCGCGGGCTGAAGGAAAAATACGAGGTTCATCATGGTGTCGAAATTACCGATGCCGCTATCGTGGCCGCCGCCACGTTGTCCCATCGATACATTACCGATCGGCAATTGCCGGACAAAGCCATTGACCTGATTGATGAGGCCGCCTCGCGGATCCGGATGGAAATTGATTCAAAGCCGGAAACTCTGGACCGCCTGGAGCGGCGTCTGATCCAGCTCCGCATCGAGCAGGCTGCCCTGTCCAAGGAAAAGGATCCAACGTCACGCGAGAAAATGGGGCAGTTGACCTCAGAATACAAACGGTTGCAACGCGAGTACAGCGATCTGGAAGAAGTATGGAAATCAGAAAAAGCCCAGCTTCAAAAAGAGGTCTCCCTTCAGGACCAGCTTGATCGCGCCCGAACGGAACTGGAAGCCGCACGTCGAGCGGGTGACTGGGCACGAATGTCCGAACTGCAGTATGGCCAGATTGTCGAGCTTTCGAAAACCCTTGAACAGACCCGTTTGGCAAACAAGGAAAAGATTCGTTTGGTCCGGACTCGTGTCACGGATGAAGAAGTGGCTGAAGTTCTTGCCCGTTGGACTGGCATTCCAGTTTCAAAAATGCTGGAAAGTGAAAAACAAAAACTTCTCACAATGGAGTCCGGACTTCAAAAACGGGTAGTTGGGCAAGAAGATGCGGTCCGGGCCGTGTCGAATGCCATCCGGCTTTCACGGGCCGGACTGTCAGACCCTTCGAGGCCAACGGGTTCATTCCTTTTCCTGGGTCCTACCGGGGTCGGGAAAACCGAACTCAGCAAGGCACTCGCGGCATTTTTGTTTGATAGCGAAAAAGCACTGATCCGCATTGACATGAGTGAGTACATGGAGTCGCATTCCGTTGCACGCCTGATTGGCGCACCACCCGGTTACATCGGCTATGAGGAGGGTGGAGCATTGACGGAAGCGGTACGTCGCAGGCCCTATGCAGTCATCTTATTTGATGAGATTGAAAAAGCCCACCCGGACATTTTCAATATCTTTCTGCAGATCCTCGATGATGGAAGACTGACGGATGGACAGGGCAGAACCATTGACTTCCGAAACACGGTGATCATCATGACTTCGAACCTGGGCAGCCAAGTCATCCAGGAGCAGATTGGAAACGAGGCCGGACAGGATTCAACCAAGCAAGCCGTACTGGAAATCGTGAGGCACCACTTCAAGCCAGAATTCGTCAACCGGATTGATGGGATTGTTGTATTTCATGCGCTTGACAAAAAACAAATCCGGTCCATCGTCGAAATTCAATTGCAGCAGGTCCGCAACCGTTTACAAAAGCAAAATCTGGGTCTCGAAATCAGCCCGGCTGCCTTGGATTACCTTGCAGAGATCGGTTATGACCCCAGTTATGGCGCCCGGCCCCTCAGGCGGGCAATCCAGGGAGAACTCGAAACCCCATTGGCGAAGGCCATTCTTGCCGGCGATTTCCTACCCGGAGACATCATCCAAGTGGACATGGGTCCGGGCAGCAGTCTACTCATCGGCAAGGCACGCGGGACATCCGCCCACGCGTGAACCCACCTTGGAATCTATCGGTCGAGTGTCTTCATGCCTTGGGGGTGATAACGCTCTCCCGCAGTCACCCCGGGCCGGAAGACCTGATTCAGGAACTCGAGCTCATCGGTAGCCAGGGCAACCTGTAAGGACTCCAGATTTTCCTCTAGATACGGGATTTGCTTGGTCCCCGGTATGGGAACGATGTCCTCTCCCTGTGCCAGTACCCAAGCCAATGCGATCTGGGAGGGCTTTACTCCCTTTTTTTTCGCCATTTCATGGAGATTCTTCACGAGTTCCAGATTTTTTTCGAAATTTCCTGTCTGGAAACGGGGATGATTTCTGCGCCAATCGCTTTCCGAAAGGGATTCATTGTCCTGAAAGCGGCCCGCCAGCATGCCGCGTCCCAAGGGGCTATAGGCCACAAAACCAATCCCCAGTTCGCGGCAAGTGGGCAGGATGTCTTCTTCCACCTCACGTGTCCAGAGCGAGAACTCACTCTGCAGAGCCGTGACCGGATGAATTCGGTGGGCCGCTCTCAATGTTTTCGCACTCGCTTCTGACAATCCAAGGTAGCGGATCTTACCGGCCTTGACGAGTTCTGACAGGGCACCTATCGTTTCCTCAATGGGTGTCCCTGGGTCCACCCGGTGTTGATAGTAGAGGTCGATCACCTCAATGCCGAGACGCTTCAAGCTCTCATCACAGGCTTTTCGGACATATTCCGGTTTTCCATTTACTCCCAGAAACTCACCTCGCTCTCCACGCATATTCCCAAATTTGGTGGCCAGAATCACAGATTCCCTGCGGCCTTGGACCGCCCGCGCAATCAACCGCTCGTTATGGCCGTTTCCGTACATGTCTGCGGTATCCAGGAAATTGACGCCGAAATCCAGGGCTCTCTGAATGACCCGGATACTTTCCAGATCACTGGTTGGGCCATAAAATTCTGACATGCCCATGCAGCCCAGGCCGATGGCAGAAACATGCAGTTTTTGGCCCAATACTCGGTTTTGCACGACGGATTTCCCTCAGGGGGGTTTTCCGGTAGAAAAGCACGAAGACTTCTCAAACCAGCCTGTTCCCAACTCAGGAAAAGAAACCCTTCCCCCGGGGTCGAGGGAAGGGCTCCGATTTCCAGACTGACACTAACCGTTGCCAGGCTTCATTTCGATCTGGACGAGGAATGAACGTTTGGTCACACCTGCTGGGGCGGCTGGCAACGGGCAGGTGCGAACCGCACGCATGATGGCCCGGTCCAGGCTGAAGTGCCCGGTCGACTGGCGCAACTTGACGTGAGTGGCCCGCTGGTTACTGTACACAAATGCAACAGTCGCCGTACCGCCCAAGCCGGCCATGAGAGCCTGTGGCGGATAATGCCCTTGCGCGCACAGATACAAGGCTTCACCCACCGCACTCGAGAAAGATGCGGTCATCTGTGCCACCGGAGGTGCCGGCGGTCCCACGGGTGCGCTCGGAGGACCCGGAGGCGCTGCGGGCGGAGCCGGAATGAACGCCGCTCCATAAGGAAGAGGCGGCATGGGCTCAAGCGGGATTGGGACGTTCGTGGGCTTGACCGTCGCCTTGGGAGGGGGCGGTGGTGGAGGTGGCTTTGGCGGAGGGGGTTTCTTGGGATGCTTCCGCAGCTGAACCGTCTGTACCTTCTTAGGAGGAGGGATGGTGATCGCTCCACGCCCCCAGATGTACCACGCAACAGCTCCGCCAATAATTACCCCTTCCGCAATAACAGCAATAAAGAACGTCAGTCCATGGTGGGCATCATCGCCCGCAAATGGATCGACGCCCTGCGCCACCGATGGTGACATACGCCTGAAAAGAGCCATCAGAAACTACCTCAGGTCCGGCGTGCGGCGATGCCGATCTGTGAGACCCCGGCCCTCCGACAAGCATCCATCGTGTTGACCAGCTCCTGCAAGGTCGCCTCCTTGGCTCCTGCAATAGTCACGATGACTTGCGTCGGGTTCGGGTACTCTTCGAGCATAGCCGTCAACTGACTCGAAGTGACGATCCGGCCCTGAACATACATGGTTCCGTTGCGTTGCAGCGAAATGACGATCTTGGGATGCTTGAGCTGCTTGGCTGTCGTGCTTTCCGGCAACTTGGTGTTCATGCCCGAAGTCGGGATGAGCTGTAACGTCACGATAATGAAGAAAACGAGCAGGAAGAACATGATATCGATCATCGGAATGATCTCGATTCTTGCCCGTTTACGATCGAAATATTTGGCTTTCATAGGTATATCAACCCTCGTTGAATCACCCGACGTTCACCGACAACAAGGTGCCTCGGGTGCCCTGAAACGGTTCTCTCTCACCGGCGGGCTGGACCCGTTTCAGCACGAAGTCGGTTTACCAGAATCGCCTTGATTGTCT
Source organism: Pseudomonadota bacterium (assembly GCA_021828045.1). Taxonomy (GTDB): domain Bacteria; phylum Pseudomonadota; class Gammaproteobacteria; order JAKAQQ01; family JAKAQQ01; genus JAJZIH01. The sequence continues at coordinate 21,458 of JAKATI010000023.1, forward strand.
CCATATGGTGCAGGTTGATCCGTACCAGGTTCGAGAGCCCATTGAAGAAAATCATGGAAATAATGGCAATGAACAAACCGGCGGCTGTAGCAATCAGGGCTTCGGCCACACCTCCTGTCACGGCAGTGGGCGCGGTCCCGGGATTCCCCAACACACGGAATGACTGGAAAATACCAATAATGGTTCCCAGCAAGCCCAGCAAGGGGGCCATCGTCACCAGCGTGTCCAGCAGCCAGAGACCTTTGTCCATGCGGGGAGCGACCGTCATAATCCCCTCTTCAACCAGTTCGGAAAACTCGACAGGATCCCGGACCTCGGGATGGTTGACCGGCACCTGGATCAGAACAGACTGGGGAAACTTGGACTTTTCCTCGGCCAGCTGCGCCAGAACGTCGCGGTCCAAATGACTCATTTGCGCAACTGCCCGGCCGATGTTCAGTCCTTCCCGATGCACCCGGGTGAGGTACCACATCCGGTCGATAATAACAACCAGGCAGACCAGCAGAATGATGATCATCAAGTAGAGAATGCCACCGGAGACCGCGGC